>DATGJM010000028.1:0-3543 GCA_035295205.1 Solirubrobacteraceae bacterium
CATAGCAGCAGGCCGGCCAGCAGCATTGCGGCCGCGGCCGGAGTGTCAACCACCACCCGCTTCCGGGCCCGTGTGAGGAGGCCTCCGACTCCGACCTCGATCGTCTTCACTCCCGGGTCGGTGCTCAACGGGCCAGCATCCGGGCAATTCGACGGGCTGGGCGATACAGCCAGCGGTTTTGAACCAGCCGCTCGTGCAAGCGCCAGGTTGCCGTGGAGCCGATCCCGGCCAGCTTGCGCTCGGCTGCCCCGAGAGCCGCCCCGAGCTGCGCCGCCTGCGCGAGCGTTGCCCTGAGCTGCTCGTCCTGCTCCTCGGCATGTCTGCGCAGATGAGTCGTCTCGTCCTCGAGAACGCGGACCTTTTCCTCATTTGTCGCGAGAGCACGGGTCAGCTCGTCGATACGTTCGACCAGCGCCGCACGATCGAGCGCCACCGGATCGGGCTCGCCTGTCCCGAGCGCGATAGCCCGAGAGGGAGTCGAAGCCTGGCCGTGTGCGACGCGCACGGCCCCAGGCTCGGCTGTCGCCTCGAACGCTCGCCGGGCTGCCTCGATCGTGCAGTGCTCGCCGAGCCAGGGCCAAAGCGCCCGCAGCAGATAGTCGGGGTCCTCGACGAATCGCGGGAAGGTCAGAAGGAACACCGGCAGCTCGTTTGAGACTGCCCAGTGGAGCAACCTGTGGAATCCGACAGCCAGGATGCGCGCCTGGTCGACGACATCCAGCGAGTACAGGGCCCCTCCTGGGGTGCTGCCGGCGACCTGAACGTTGGGCATCTGTCGAGCCCATGTCTCGATGAGCGACATCCGCTCCTGGTGGATGCGACTCTCCGCAGCTGCCGACAGCTCGCGGATCGGCACGATCAGCGCGTCGATGTGGACCTCGCTGAGGTCGAGTTCCTCGCAGTAAGCGAATAACCACGGATCCTTGACGACGTACGGCGCAGGACCGTCAGCGCTCAACGAATGCTCGAACCCCGCTCGCGCGCGCTCATGCCAGTTGGCCTCATCCACACTGGTCTCGAGGCCGCAGGCGTCGAAGAACTTGACCAGGAAGCTCGTCCCGGCGCGTCCAGTGCCTGCGATGACGGCGTGGCTACTATGATCGCGATCGTTCATTGGTCGGCGGTAGACGTTATCGGGGGATCTGAGGACGCATGCCCGCGACCGTATCCGCCATCGTCGTGAGCTTCGGCGATCCCGCGGCGACCGAGCGCGCGGTGGCGAGTCTGCTCGCGCAGACCGAGCCCCCCGTGGAGGTCCTCGTGGTCGACAATCACCCCGACCGACCAACCGCAACTGCCATGGCCGGCTGGAGGTTCGATGATCGCGTCAGGCTGATCCACAGCGGCGAGAACCTCGGCTACACGACCGCCTGCAACTTCGCCGCTCGCCAAGCCAGCGGGGAGTGGCTGTTCTTCCTGAATCCCGACGCGCGCGCTGATCCGGCTTGCCTGGGCATGCTGATGATGGAGGCGACCGAGTCTCGCGTAGGAGCGATCGGCGCCCAGGTGCTCCTGCCCGATGAGCGCACCAACGCCGGCGACAATCCGCTGCATGTGACCGGGATCGCCTGGGCTGGACGGTACGGTCAGACGCGCGAGCACGGGCCTGCGCGCCGCGTCGCCTCGGTCTCCGGGGCGGCTTTGCTGGCACGGACGAGCGCCTTTCGTGCGCTCGGCGGCCTATGCGAGCGGTTCTTCATGTATTACGACGACACCGATTTCTGCTGGCGTTTGCGTCTGGCGGGATGGGACGTCGTGTTCTGTCCCGAGGCTGTCATCTGGCACGACTACGAGTTCGAGAAGGGCCCGCGCAAGTGGTACTGGCTCGAGCGAAACCGGTTGTGGTCGGTCATGTCCAACTACTCGGCCGTCACTCTGGTGCTGCTCGGCCCACTGCTGGCCGGCGCGGAGGCGATGGTCGCGATCACCGCCCTGCGCGATGGATGGGGTCGCAGCCTGATGCGAGCCTGGGGCTCGCTTCTTCCGGCTGTGTTCGAGGCGGGTCGCTGGCGCGCGGAAGTCCAACGCAGCCGCCAGGCGCCCGACAGCGAGCTGCTCGAGCTGATGTCCGGCCGCTTCGAGACGGCGCTGGTCGACAGTCGGGCCATGCGGGCGGTGAACCCGCTCACCGAGCTCTATCGGCGGCTCGTGGTCCTGATCCTTCGCTGGGGGCGCCGCTGATGAGCCCGCGAGGCGCAGATCGGGCTACCCTGTGTGCCGATTCGATGTCCGCAACCTTCTGCTGGGGCGAGCGTTCAAATCGGTGGAGATGAGTAACAACCCGTCCTATCTGGCAGTCGTTCCCGCCTACAACGAGTCAGCCACCGTCGTCGGTGTGATCGATGGTCTGCGTGAGCAGGCCCCTGGGTTCGACGTGCTGGTCGTGGATGACGGCTCGACCGACGATACGGCGGCCGTCGCCGGGATGGCCGGCGCGCAGGTGCTCCGTCTGCCGTTCAACCTCGGAATCGGCGGTGCTGTTCAGGCGGGGTTCATCTACGCCCGCGACCACAAGTACGACTTCATGGCCCAGGTCGACGGGGATGGGCAGCACGAGCCTGCTGAGCTGCAGAAGCTCGTGACCGCGATCCGCGGCTCGTCCGGCGTCGACATGGTGTGCGGCTCGCGGTTCCTGACCGACGACTATCACTATCCAGCCCCGATCAGTCGCCGGACCGGGATCCATCTCTTCGCGGCGTTGCTCTCGCGGCTCATCGGCGCTCGGGTCAGTGACCCGACCTCCGGGTTTCGCCTGTACAACCGGAGGGCCATCGAGCTGTTCGCGCGCGACTATCCGCACGACTACCCTGAGGTCGAGGCTGTGCTGATGCTCCATCACCATAGGCTGCGGATGCGTGAGGTACCCGTAAAGATGTACCTCCGGGGAGGCGGGAATTCGTCGATCAGCACCGGCAAGTCCGTCTACTACATGATCAAGGTGCTGCTGGCGCTGTTCGTCGGATTGGCCCGCCGGCGGCCGGTCGTCGACCCTGGCGATAGAGCGCCCGTGGCCGCAGAGCAGAGGGTCTGATGGGCGGCCGCATCCAACTGGTGGCGATCCTGGCCTCGCTGGTCCTGCTGCTCGGCGTCCTGGAGATGGTGCGGCGCCGCCGCCTGATGGAGCGCTACGCCCTGCTGTGGCTGCTCTCGGCGCTGGTCCTGCTCGCCCTCGCCAGCTGGCCTGGGGCGCTACACAAGATCTCAACGGCGGTCGGGATCTTCTATCCGCCCACGACGCTGTTCCTGGTCGCCTTCGTCTTCGTCCTGCTCCTGCTGCTGCACTTCTCGGCGGCCGTCTCACGTCTATCCGACCAGACGAAAGTCCTGGCCCAGCGGCTCGCGCTGCTCGAAGAGCGCGTTCGGCGGGCCGAGCAGGCCCCGAGCGACGAGACGTCCGCCGATCCGGAGCTCGAGCGCCTACGCGCTGAGTACCAGCGTCGCCGGTTCGCGCGCATCAGCTCGGACTGATCGCGTGTGCGGCATCGCCGGGATCGTGGGCGTGCCCGCGCCCCGGGAGGAGACCCTCCGCCGCATGGCGCGAGC
>DATGJM010000029.1:0-5566 GCA_035295205.1 Solirubrobacteraceae bacterium
GTGTTTTGGGTTAGCGCCGGACGAGAGGAGATGGCGGGATGGCTGAGGTGCTGATGCAGGGCGCGAGCGTCGAGGCGGTCCGGCAGCGGTTCTCGTCCCTGCAGGGGGAGTTCACGTTCTTCGATGCGCCGGGGGGCTCGCAGGTCCCGGATGAGGTCGGCGAGGCCGTCGCGAGGGCGCTGCGCGAGGCGAGCGCGAACATGGGGGCGCTGTACGAGACGAGCCATCGCGTGCGCGACATCCTGGAGACGGCGGAGGCAGGCGCGGCGCGGTTTCTCGGCTGCCGGCCCCACGAGGTCATCTTCGGGGCCAACATGACCTCGCTGGACTTCACGCTCTCGCGCACCGCCGGGCGGGATTTCCGGGCCGGCGACGAGATCCTCGTGTCCTGCCTGGATCATGACGGCGGCGTGGCGCCCTGGCTCGAGCTCGCCCACGACCGGGGCCTGGTCGTCAAGCAGGTGGAGCTGCGGCCCGACACGACGCTCGACTTCGGAGATCTGGAGTCCAAGCTCTCCGAACGCACTCGTGTGGTCGCCTTCGCCTGGGCCTCCAACGCCGTCGGCACGATCGTCGATGCGCGGCGGGTGTGCGAGCTCGCCCACAGCGTCGGGGCGCTCGCGTGGGTCGATGCGGTCCACTACGCCGCGCACGAGCCCATCGACGTGACCGCCGTCGGCGCTGACGTCCTCATCTGCTCGCCATACAAATTCTGTGGCCCCCACCTCGGCATGGCCTACGGGCGCGAGGAGGTGCTCGAGCGCTGGCGTCCCTACAAGGCTCGGCCGGCGCCGAGCACGCCGCTCGGTCGGCGCTTCGAGACCGGCACGCCGCCCTTCGAGCTCCTGGCCGGATTCAACGCGACGCTCGGCTACCTCGACTCGATCGGTGGCTTCGGCGCGATCGTGCCCTACGAGCGCTCGCTGGGCGAACGGTTCCTCGACGGCCTGCCGGAGTCGGTCACGGTCTACGGGCTTCAGAGCATGGAGGGCAGGGTGCCGACGTTCCTGATCAACGTCGAGGGGGTGGCGGCGGGCTCAGTCGCGCAGTCGCTCGCGGATCAGGGGATGGGAGTCTGGGCCCATGACTCCTGGTACTCGCTCGGGCTGTACCGGCGCCTGGGCTACGAGGACCAGGCCGTGCGCCTCGGCTTCATCCACTACAACACGAGTGAGGAAGTCGACCGCCTGCTCGCCGCCCTAGCCGCGCTCTGAACGGGCTCGCTCCAGGTCGAAGAGCTCGACGAGCTTGGCGCGGGTGTCCCACAGCCGTGGCAGCTGGCGCTGGGCGATCAGCTTGCCCAGAACCTGCACCGGAGTGCCCTGGGTGCCGATCGTCTCCTCGCCGAGCGCGCGGGCGACGATCGTGTAATGGCGAAAGCGCCAGACCCAGATCCGCTCGTCCCAGTCGGTCAGCAGCTCCGCCAGCGCGAACAGGTCCTCGTGATCGCGGCCGTTCTGGTAGAGCTCGACAAGGGTCAGCCCTGATTCGCTCAGCCGCGCGTCGAATGCCGCCCACAGGCGCTGGGTCGCGTGCGGCAGGCGGCGGAACCCGGGGGAGTCGAAGCCGCTGCCGTGACCGAGCACGACCCGGATCTGCTGGTACTCCCAGGGGTCCATCTTGTTCAGCATGTCCAGCTGCGTGGTCACGTACTGCAGGCAAAGCACCGCGCGGTCGAGCATCCGGCGCGCGTTTGCGAGGTGGCCGGCCTCGATCTCGGCTGCCGCTTGGTCGACTTCGCTACCGGCGAGCTTCAGCCACAGCTCGGAGGCCTGGTGGACCGTCTGGAACAGCAGCTCGTCACGATGGATCCGCTCCCCGGGCTCTTTCTGGAGCGCCAGCAGCTCGTCGGTGCGCAGGTAGCGCTCGTAGTCGCTGGCGCCACGCCCGGGCAAGATCGGCGTGTGCATGTCGTCGGTGTCTGGTGCGTGGTTCGAGTGGCCGCTCATGGCGCTCCTCCTCCGGGTGATGCCAGGATCTCCGCCAGCTTCTCGAGGTCGATGTTCGCACCCGAGACGATGCAGACGACCTTGCCGGCGCCGGCGTCGCCGGCCAGCGCTGCCGCCGCGGCCAGGGCGCCTGCGCCCTCGGCGATCACGTGGGCGCGCTCGGCGATCAGGCGAATAGCCGCGGCGACGTCTCCGAGGGGCACGGCCGTGGCGCCGTCGATCAGGTCCCTGACGCGGGGCCACATGGTGTCGAGGACTCGCCGGCTACCCGAGCCGTCGACGAACGAGGGCTGGTAGTCGACCTCGGTCGGCTCGCCCGCTCTGATCGCCGCACACAGGGCGGCTCCGGTCTCGGGCTCGGCGGTGATGATGCGGGTGTCCGGCTTCAGGGCCCGAACCGCGCTGGCGATGCCGCAGGTCAGCCCGCCGCCGCCGAACGGGATGACGACCGCATCCACATCCGGCAGGTCCTCGAGGATCTCGAGACCGATCGTCCCGTTGCCCGCCATCACGGCCTCGTCCTGAACCGGGTGCACGAACAGGCCGTCGATGCCGTCGGCCCGCGAGGTGACGATCGCCTGCCACCAGCGGTCGTAGGGCACGGGCACCGGCTCCCCGCCCAGGCGCTCGATCGCCCTGATCTTGGCCTGGGGGGCGTGGGCGGGGATGACGATCCGGGCGGGCAGGCCGAGCTCGCGGGCCGCCCAGGCCACACCCTGCGCCATGTTGCCGGCGCTGGCGGTGACTAGCGCCTCGGGCATGCTGTCGGCCTGCTCGATGTGTGCCCGCACGGCGTTCAGCGCGCCGCGGATCTTGAACGAGCCGATCGGCTGCAGGCATTCGAGCTTCAGATGGATCTCCGCGGCCGCGCTCGCCTGCAGGCGTACCAGCGGGGTCCTCAGAGCCACACCTTCGATCCGCGCACGCGCTGCCTGGATCTCGGCGAGCTCGATCACCACTGCACCTCCTGACCGATCCCGAGCCGCCGCGCCTGGCCCACCGCGGAGCGGGCGGCCGCGAGGTCCTGGATCGCCAGGCCGAGCGATCTGAACAGCGTCACCTCGGAGTCGTCCTGGCGCCCGGGGTGCAGGCCCGCGAGGACCTCACCGAGCTCGGCTCGCACATGCTCCTCGCCCTCGATCAGGTTCTGCTCGACCGCCGCCCGGTACTCGCCCGCCTCGTTCCGGACGGACTCCCGGCTGTCGGCGAACACCGCCGCGTCGGCGAACGTCCGGGCATCGATCTCGAGCGCTGAGGGCTGGCTTGCTCCCACCGCGTTGACGTGTGCTCCGGGAGAGAGCCATCCGCGCTCGAGCACCGGTGTGCGGGAGTTCGTGACGGCGACGACGACATCGGCGCCGCGGACCGCCTCCTCGGCGCTCGCGCAGGCTCTGGCGTCGCGCCCGTCGAGGTCGTCGATGACCGCCTGTACGTGAGCGGGCGTCGGCGAGTAGATGCGGACCTCCTCGTACGGGCGCCGGTCCAGCATCGCGCGCAGGTGCGAGCGGGCCTGGACGCCCGCGCCGAGAATCGTGAGGACCTTCGCATCCGGGCGGGCGAGCACGTCGGTGGCGACCGCGGTCACGGCCGCGGTGCGGATCTCGGTGATCGCCGAGGTGTCGAGGATCGCCTCCGCGGTACCGGTCTCGCCGTCGAACAGGGCGACCAGCCCCTGGTGGGCGTCCAGCCCCCGCCCGGGGTTGCCTGGCATCAGGCACACGATCTTCACCGCGAAGGCGGCGGTGCTGCCCGCGTCGGCTCCCCGCCAGGTCGGCATCAGGCCCATCAGCCCCGCCGCGCCGGGCGGGCTCATGATCGTTCGCAGCGGCATGTGGGTCTCGCCGCGCGCCCGGGCCACGAGCACCTCCCGCATGGCCTGCGCGCATGCCTCGGGGGAGAGCGCTCGATGGACGTCGGCGTGGTTCAGGACCAGCACAGAGCCTCGATTTGCTCGCGTTCGCGCTCGGTGAGGGGATTGTCGAGCGCTTCGCGCACCGGCTCGAGGTGTTCCGGGCGGGACGGGCCGATCACCACCTGGGTGACGCGCGGATCGGCCAGCAGCCACGCCAGGGCCAGGGCGGCGAGCGAGTGGCCGCGGCCTCGTGCGACGTCCTCCAGGTGCTCGAGCGCGTCGAAGGTGCGCTCGTTCTCGAGGTGGCTGTAGGGCTCGGGGCGCTGCGTCATGCGCGAGCCGGGTGGGAACGGCTGACCGCGCCGGTAGCGGCCTGTGAGCCATCCGCCGCACAGGGGGCTGAACGCGCTGTAGGCCACGCCGCACGTCGCGCACAGGTCGAGCAGGCCGTCGTCGCTGCGATCGAGCAGGCTGCGCCCATTCTGGATGGCCTCCGGGTCGCCGCTGTCGATCGCCTGTTCCAGCTGGCCATGGTCGAAGTTGCTCACGCCGTAGGCGCCGATCAGGCCGTCGTCCTGCGCGTCCTCGAAGGCCTCGAAGGTGTCGGTGAGCGGCGTGTCGGGGTCGAACTCGTGGGCGAGGTAGAGCGCGACGTGATCGACCCCGAGGCGCTCGAGGCTGCTGCGCAGCTGGCGGCGGATCCGGTCCGGCGCGAGGCCGTGGTCAGCGCCCTCGGCCATCGGGTTGTAGGTCTTCGTGGTGATCGTCGGGCGTTGGCCGCGAGCCCTCATCCAGCGCCCGATCGCGGTCTCGCTGCGCCCGCCGCCGTAAGCGTCGGCGGTGTCGAAGTGGGTGATCTCGAGCCCCCAGGCCGCATCCATGATCGCGAACGCCTCGGCTTCGGTCTGGCCCTGCCCGAAGAACGCGGGGGCCGAGCCGATCCCGCCGAAGTTGCCGGCGCCCAGAGCTATCCGCGGGAGTTCCACGTGGTCGTCCGTGGGTCGTAGAACTGGACGGGCGCGTCGCTCAGCGGGGTCGCGCCGTTCTCGGTGACGTGCCAGGTGTCCTGGAAGTACAGGCACGTGCGCTCGTCGTCGCTGATCACGTGCGGGTGCATCGAGCACACCATTCCGGCGCGCAACTCGACATCGAACGCCTCGCCGATCCGGGGATGCTCGATCATCGTGGTGCCGATCGAATGGCCCGTGACGTGGCCGAGCTTCCAGCCCCGGTCGGTGAACGGCTGCGACACCGCGCGGTGGACGGCTCTCGCGGTCGCGCCGGCGCGCATCGCTTCCCGGCAGATCTCGTGGTACTCGCGGTAGGCCTCCATCATCCGCTGCGACTCGGGGGAGGGCTCGCCGCCGCAGATCGGGCGGCTGAACTCGACCCAGTAGCCCGACGGACCCGCGACCTCGAGGCCGTAGATGAGCATGTCCGTGGCAGCGATCGTCCGCTTCTCATCCGGCAGGCGCATCTCGGGAACGGCGGCGCCGTCGCGTCCGGTGAGGACCATGTCCATGGTCAGCCGCCGGGTGCCTGCTGAGACGAATGTCTGCTCGGCCACGGCCATCAGCTCGGCCTCGGTCCGGCCGGGCTCCCACGCCCGCATGACCGCGAACACGCCGGCCTCGTTGATGCGCATCGACTCCTTGACGGACTCGAGCTCGAAGTCGGACTTGACCGCCCGGGCGAGATCGAACTGGGCATCCCAGCGCACGACCTTGTCCTGGGGCAGCTCGACGTAGTCGCGGACCGGCATCAC
>DATGJM010000030.1:0-7121 GCA_035295205.1 Solirubrobacteraceae bacterium
CTGCTCTTGCTGGCGCTCCTGCTCGGCGCCCGGTTCCTGGTGCACGCCGTGCTCGACGGCCGGGTGCGCACGTTCCGGACAGCCAAGGGGGCGCGTAACGTGCTGATCGTCGGCGGCGGCCAGGGCGGGCGCCTCGTGGCCCGCGAGCTCGTCCGCAATCCGCAGCTCCGTCTCCGGCCCGTCGGCTTCGTCGACGACGATCCGCGCAAACGCGGCATCAAGGACGAGCACGGGTTGAAGGTGCTGGGGAACACCACCGACGACGACCTCGCCCGCGTGATCGACGAGGTCGAGCCCGACGAGGTGATCATCGCCATCCCCTCGGCCCCGGGCACCCTGCGAGCGCGTGTGGTCGCAGCCTGCCGGGCGCGTGGCATCCCGGTGCGCACCACTCCCACCGTGTTCGAGCTCCTGGCCGACAGCGCCGGCCAGCTGCGCCTCACGCGACAGCTGCGCGAGCTGCGCGTCGAGGACATCCTGGGACGGGAGCCCGTGCACATGCAGCTGGAGCGGGTCGGGGCCTACCTGTCGGGCGAGGTTGTGATGGTCACCGGGGCCGGCGGGTCGATCGGGTCCGAGCTGTGCCGCCAGATCGCCCGCGTCACCCCGCGCAAGCTCGTGCTCGTCGACCACGCCGAGGACAACCTGTTCGCGATCGTGCGCGAGCTCGAGGAGGATCGGCACGTGCGCACGGCCGTCCCGGTGCTGGCCGACTGCAAGGAAGAGGAGCGGATGCGCGAGGTGTTCGCCGAGCACCGCCCGACGGTCGTCTTCCACGCGGCGGCCTACAAGCACGTGACGATGATGGAGCTGAACCCGATCGAGGCCGTGCGTAACAACAGCCTCGCCACCCGCCTGGTGGCGCGCATCGCGGGCGAGAGCGGCGTGCGCACGTTCGTGCTCGTCTCGACCGACAAGGCGGTCAAGCCCGCGACCGTGATGGGCGCGTCGAAGGCGCTGGCGGAGTGGGCTGTGGAGGCGGCGGCGCTCCGCTACCCGAGCACGCGCTACTCCACCGTGCGCTTCGGGAATGTGCTCGGCTCCTCCGGTTCGGTGGTGCCGATCTTCCGCCGCCAGATCGCCGGCGGCGGACCGGTGACCGTGACCGACTCGCGCATGCGCCGCTACTTCATGACGATCCCGGAAGCGGTCCAGCTGGTCATCCGCTCCGGGTCTCTGACCGCTCGCAGCGGCGAGGTGTTCGTGCTGGAGATGGGAGAGCCGGTGCGTATCTACGATCTCGCCGAGACCATGATCCGGCTGTGCGGGATGGAGCCCGAGCGCGACATCGCGATCCAGATCGTCGGAGCACGACCGGGCGAGAAACTCGATGAGGATCTGTTTAACCCCTACGAGCGTCCGCAGCCGACTCCGGCGCAGAAGATCCTTCGCGCCGAGCAGGAGCCGATCGATCCGGAGTGGGTGGAGCAGGGATTTGCCGAGATCAACCTGCTGGCCCTGGAAGGCGACCCGGCAGCATTGGCCGAGCATGTACGCGAGCTTTCACGCGCGCGCATGAGCCTCGGCGGGTATGCCGCCCGCATCCCCACGTAGACTGGCGGCGCAATGGGCCCAGTCCCCCTTGCACTCTCCGTCCACAAGTTCATCACCTCGGTGGGCGCGGACGCCGGCTTTGCCGCGCTGGTCGCCGTGGCGATCCTTGTGCTCCTCTACTTCGCCCATGCGCGGGAGACCGCCGGGCTGCGCTCGCACATCGCCGAGCTGATCGAGCGCGTCTCGGAGCTCGAGACCGCGCTCGCCCGCGTGGCCGCCAACCAGGCTCGCGTCGCCCCGGCGCCGGTCGTTCGTGCGCCCGCCCCGGCGATGCGCAGGGTCCCGGCTCCTGCCGTGCCGGCGGCGGCTTCAGCCGCCTCGCGGCTGGCGGCCGTCGAGCTCCCGCCGGGTCCTCCCGCGGGCGTGGGCGCGCCCGCGCTCAGCTCGGCCACGCGGGTGATTCCGGCGGCGGTTGCGGCGCGCATCGCGGCAGCGCGCGTCGCCGTGGCTGCAGGGTCGGCGGCAGTCGTTGGCGGGGGTGCAGGCGCGGGTCCGGCCGATGCCGGCCCGGCCGACACAGACACCGGCGAGCCGCCGCGCGGGCCCGTGGACGAGGCCGCCGGCGCGCCCACGGCGCTGGCGCCGGCGACCCCGGCCGGCGGGCAGGTCGCCCCCGCGGCGGCGAGCAACGGCGCTTCCGCGCATCCTCCGGCCCCGTCGGCCGCCAACCCCGAGGCTCCCGCCGCCCCGGCGCCCGTGCGCGCTCTGGGCGGCCCTGCGCCGCGCCAGCCGGCGGTGCGTCAGGCGGGGGCGAGCAGTGCTTCGGCGAGGAGCCGCGCCGCCAGTCGCTCGAGTTCGGTGCCGGCCGAGCGCACGCCGCCGCGCCAGGCCTCGGGCTCGCGCGTGCCGCGTTCCCTCCTGGTCGGGCTTGCTGTCCTGATCGTGGCCGGCGTGGTGGTGGCCGCGGTCGTGCTCAGCCAGTCCGGCAGCTCCGGCACGCACGGCTCGAGCACGACACGGTCGAGTGCCTCGTCCACGAGCGCCGCACGGCGCCGTGCTGGCTCGCCCGCAGTTCGGATCGTTCCCGCGAACGTGACCGTCGCCATCCTGAACGGCACCACGGTCAACGAGCTGGCCCACAAGGTGGCCTCCAAGCTCGTGCCGCCGTACCGCGAGGGCACGGTCGGCGACGCGCCGGACCAGACCCACACCACGACGATCGTGGCCTATCTGCCGGGGCATCGCGCGGCGGCATTGGCCGTTGCCCGGACGCTGGGGCTCGCGGCCACGGCGGTGAAGCCCATCGACCCGAGCACGCAGAACGTCGCCTGCTCTGGAGCGGCGGCCTGCACGACCGACGTCGTCGTGACCGTCGGCTCCGATCTCGCCAGCCTCTAGCGGTCGGGACACCGCGCCGCCCGTGCTCCAGCTAGACCTGCCCACGCGCAGCGCCAAACCACGAGATGTGGGCGTGACCCATGTGCTCGACAAGGGGCTGTCGGTGGCCGAGGTCGACGGGATGGTCGAGGTCGCGGGCGGCGCTGTGGACATCGTCAAACTGGGCTGGGGCACGGCCGTGGCCACGGGCAACCTCGAGGCCAAGCTGGCCCGCTACCGAGAGCACGGCATCCCGGTCGTGCTCGGCGGCACGCTGACCGAGCTGGCGATCGCCCAGGACCGCCTCGATGACCTGATCGCCTGGGTTCACGAGCTCGGCCTCGGGCACTTCGAGATCTCCGACGGCACGATCGCGCTGCCGCACGACCGCAAGCTTGCGCTGATCGAGCGCCTGGCGAGCGACTTCGTAGTGCTCTCCGAGGTCGGCTCGAAGGACGACACGGGAGCGATCACGCCGCCGTATCGCTGGGTGGAGATGATGCGGGCCGAGCTGGCAGCCGGGGCCTGGAAGGTGATCGCCGAGGGCCGCGAGGCGGGGACGGCGGGTATCTACCGTCCGACCGGCGAGATCCGCGAGGGCCTGATCAACGAGATCGTGCACGAGATCGATCCCTCCCGGATCATGTTCGACGCCCCGCGCAAGGCCCAGCAGGTGTGGCTCGTGCGCCGCTTCGGGTCAGACGTCAGCCTCGGCAACATCGCCCCGAGCGACGTGCTGGCGCTCGAGACACTGCGTCTCGGGTTGCGCTCGGACACGCTCGGACTGCCTCGCGGTGGCTGACCTCGGCGGCGTGCTCCTCGCCCGCCACGGACAGACCGACGACAACCTCGAACCCCTGCGCTTCCAGGGCTTCCGCGACACGAAGCTCAATGAGGTGGGGCGTCGGCAGGCCGCGGAGCTCGCCGAGCGCGTGGCTGACGACGGGATCGCCTCGCTCTGGAGCTCCGACCTCTCCAGGGCCCGTGAGACCGCGGAGATCGTCGCGGCGCGGATCGGCCTCGAGCCGCGGCTCGACCCCAGGTTGCGCGAGGGGAATCGCGGCCGCTGGGAGGGTCATCTGTTCCGCGATATAGCGCGCGCCGAGCCGGACCTGTATGAAGCGTGGATGGCAGCAGGTCCGTCGTTTCGCTTCCCGGGTGGCGAGTCGCTGCTCGAGCAGCAGCAGCGTGTGACCGCGGCATTGCACGACATCCATGAGGCGGGCCCGCTGCCGGCGCTGGTGGTGTGCCACGGGGGGTCGATCCGCGTGATGCTGTGTGCGCGTGACCCGCGCGGCCTCGCGGCCTTCCACGACTTCGAGCTGCCGAACACGGTTGTGGTGGCGATGTGAGGCGCCTGCCGGGGTTCGTGATCAGCGTGCTCGCGGCGGCCACCGTCGCGGCGTTCTTCGTCGTCCAGCACCTGAAGTCGACGACCCCGCTGATCGCCGGCTTTCCCCATCCGAGCCCGGCCGCGTTCAACCCGGTCTTCGGGCTCACCTGTGGCGGCACCAACTACCGCCGGATGCAGATCTCCTTCTATCTCCTGCACCGCTCCGACGACGTCGACGTCGATGTCATCAACCAGAACGGCGACATCGTGGCAACGCTGGCCTCGGGGGTGCACATGGTGGGCCGCTGGCCGCCGGTGTTCCGCACGTTCACCTGGGACGGCCGTCTCGAAGACGGCACCATCGCGCCCGACGGCACCTACTTCATCAAGGTGTTCCTGCGCAACCAGGGTCGTGAGTTCGTGGTCTCGCCGGTGAGCGGGGGTCCGCCATCTCCGGTGAGAGTGGACACGGTCGCCCCGCGGCCGGTGGTGACCTCGGTGAGCCCGTTCCTCGTCCCCTACCAGGGGTCGACGAAGGTGCTGATCCGCTACGCCGGTAACGAGGGCCGCCCCGGGACGATCCGCATCTATCGGACCGACGTACCGGGCCGCCCTCGGCTGGTGAAGAGCTTCGTTACGCCGGGCCATGGCCAGAGCGTGGTGTGGGACGGTCTGATCCTCGGCAAGCCGGCGCCCGCCGGGGTCTACCTGGTGGGCATCGACGTCACCGACGGCGCCTGTAACACCGGCCACTGGCCCCAGCAGCTGCCACCCGCGCCCGGCTCCACGCCCCACGATGGCGTGACCGTTCGCTACCTGGCCGCCGACCCGCCGCTCACACCGGTGCGCGCCGGCTCGAGCGCGCTCGTGCTCGTCGATTCGCGGACGCACCCCTACGGCTGGGCGCTGCGCCGGGCGGGCTCGAGGAAGGTGCTCGAGCGTACGGCGTCGACGTCCGCGGTCGGGCTCAGCGTGCACGTGCCCGGCGGCGCGAGCGGCCTCTACGAGCTCTCGCTTCGCTACGGCTCGAACGCCACCACCGTGCCGCTGGTGGCCAACGGGTCGCGGCGGTCGAAGGTGCTCGTCGTCTTGCCCGCGCTCACCTGGCAGGGGCTGAATCCGGTCGATGAGACAGGCGACGGGCTGCCGAGCACTCTCAGCGCCGGTGGGCCGGTGTCGATCAGCCGCCCGCTGGCCCATGGGCTGCCGCCCGGCTACGGCGAGGAAGCGGCGCTGATCGAATACCTGATCCGCACCCGCCGCGCCTTCGACCTGACCACCGATCTGGCCCTGTACTACGGGATCGGCCCCACGCTCTCCGGCCATCGCGGCGTGATCCTGGACGGCGCCGAGCAATGGATCCCGGCCACGCTGGCCGGCCAGCTGCGCACGTTCGTGCTGCAGGGCGGGAACCTGCTCTCGTTCGGGCGCGACTCGCTGCGCAGCTACGTCCAGATCTCAGGCGGCGAGGCGAGGCGGCCCGGACGCCAGTCCAGGGCGGACATCTTCGGCGTGAAGCACGGAGCCTTCGTGGCCAGCAATCCAGGAATCGTCGGCGCGTTCGTCGACTCTCTCGGGGTGTTCGCGGGCACATCGGGGCTTCTGCGCGGCTACTCGGCCTACGAGCCGATCGTCGGCGTCGCATCGCCCGCGCGACTGGTGAGCAAGGCTGGGACGAGCCCGACGAGGACGGCGCTCGCGGGCGTGCAGCTGGGTCGCGGCAGCGTCGTCGAGGTCGGCCTCGACGGCTTCATCGGCCGCTTGGTGGGTGGAGATCCCGACACCCACGACGTGTTCGACGCGATGTGGTCGGTTCTCGGCGGCTAGCCAGCGGCTTGTTGCAGGCTGGGACCGGCCGGAGTAGGTTCATGTCACGTCTCCGAAGGAGGAAGCAGCATGCGTGCACTGCATCGACCTCTGATCCTCGGCTGCCTGATCGTGCTGGCCGGACTCGTGCTGGTGCCCCTCGGCGCCGACGCCGCCTCGCGATACTCCACGCCACCCCCGTTGGCGCTGCCGACGTGCGCCGCAGGCCAGCTACGGCTCGACAAGATCGGCGGCCAGGGCTTCACCGGCCACCGGGAATGGGACTTCGCGCTGCGTAACGTGAGCTCGCACACGTGCAAGCTCTCGGGCTTCCCGGGAGTCAAGCTGCTCGACAAGAACGCCAAGCCGTTCGGCGTGAGCGTGATCCATCACGGCTCCACGGGCGGGCTTCTGGTCCTGCACACCTGGCAGCGGGCGAAGTTCAAGTTCGTCTACACCGACAAGGGTCCGTGCATCCCGCACTTCTTCACCGCCTACGGGCTGCGGGTGACGCCGCCGGGCACCACCGGCGGCCTCGTGTTCTACGCCGGCTCGTTCGGTGTGTGCAACTTCGGGCACCCCACCGTCAGCGCCGTGACCCCGTAGCCGCGTCCGGCGGATCTCCTAGCCTCCCGGCCGATGTCCGGCATCGGCGTGCTGCGCGAGGGACCGCTGCACGCCGCGCTGAAGCACGCCCTGGCCGAGCCGGATGACCGCTTCGAGGTGCCGGTCGGGCGCTTCCACATCGACCTGGTCCGGGCGGACGGCGAGCTAGTCGAGATCCAGACCGGTGGCTTCGGGCCGCTGGCGGCGAAGCTGGACGCGCTGCTCGACGAGCACCGGATCCGGATCGTGCACCCGATCGCCGCGCGGCGGCGGATCGTGCGGGTCGACGGCGATGGCCAGGTTCTCTCGGCCCGCGTGTCACCCCGCCGCGCCGCCCCATTGGAGATCTTCGACCGACTCGTGACCTTCCCGTCGCTGCTGGGCCATCCGCACCTGACGCTCGAGATCGTGCTGACCAGCGAGGACCACATCCGCGCCCCGGCGCCGGTGCGGGTTCGGCGCCGCACCCGCGACCCCGGGGAGCGACGGCTCGTCGAGGTGCTGG
>DATGJM010000031.1:0-13166 GCA_035295205.1 Solirubrobacteraceae bacterium
CCCAGTACTCGCGGATCGACTCGAGTGCCTTGACCATCAGACCGACGGCGTCGGGGTCGCCCCCCAAGCCGGCGAAGAAGTCCTCAACCCACCTCACGAACATGTCGGCATCGGCCACGTCGACGCCGATCACGGCCAGGAACGCCTCGGTGGGGAAGCGCAGGGCGAACTCGGCCACGAAGTTCGTGCGGCCGGACGTCGCGGCCTGCTCGACGAGCTTGCGGCACAGATCGCGCATCATCGGCTCGGCCTCATCGATCGCGCGCGGCGCGAACCACGGATTGAGGATGCGGCGGTACTTGATGTGCTCGGGAGCGTCGATCTGGGTGGGAACGAAGCGGTAGACCGGATTGGGCTCCCAGGGGGTGAACGACTCGCTGGAGAAGACCTCGGGCGTCTTATAGATGTCGCGGACCGCGTCGTGGCGGGTGAAGATCCAGTAGCCCTGGGCGAACGTGTTGAAGTAGACGGGGCTGCGCTCGCGCAGCTCGTCGGCCCACGCCCAGTACGAGCCGGCGGCTCGCAGGCGCGAGAAGTCCTCGTGCATGACCGGACAGCCGGCCAGGTCGCGGGTCTCGTGCGCCACCGGGCAGCGGCTCGCGGTGGGCGCGTCGGAGTCGGCGGGGAGCTGGGGCTCCGCGACGACGGCGGTCTCTGGTGTAGCCACGGTTTCTCCTCGGGGGCGGGTCTAGGTGACCTGAAGTCGATTCAGCTTACAGGTAGGGGGGTGAGTTGTCCAGGGGCCAGACGGACGGCGACTACTCGCCGAACGCGATCGCGGGGGTACGCGCGACCAGGTACCTGCGCATCCGTCCGGCGCCGTCGAGCTCCGCCGCGGCCAGGAAGGTGCCGATCCGGCCGCCCGCGTCCCAGCGCGTCTCGCCCAGGGCGAACGCCACCCGGCCGTCGTCGCCGGAGTGCAGGACGTGATGGCCCCAGCCATTCATGTCGCCGGCGTCGATGAACGCGCGCAGATCCGCAAGGCCGCCGAGGATCTGGGCGCTCTTGCGCTCAGGCCCTGTCGACCACTGGATCACGAACTCGACGTCCTCGGCCACCAGCTCGAGCGAGGAGTGGGGATCGGGCCCGTCGAGGGCGGCGAAGTACCGCTCGAAGAAGCTCATCGCGCCGGCGCGCACTCAGGCCGGAGCCGGCGTGCGGTCGAGTATGAGTTTGACCAGGTCGCGTTTGACGACCTTCAGCGACGGCGTCCGCGGGAAGTCCTCGAAGACCTCGACCGACTCGGGCCATGAGTACTTCGAGAGCCCCTCGCTCTCCAGGAACGCCTGCAGTTCGGGCAGGTTTGGCACGTCGCTGCCGGGCTCGAGCACGACCGCGGCGCAGGCCCGCTCCCCCAGCCGATCGTCGGGCAGGGCCACGACCGCGACCTCGTGAATGGCGGGATGGCGCAGCATGGCGGCCTCGATCTCGGCCGGGACCACCGTGACTCCGCCTCGGCGAATGATGTCCTTGCTGCGGCCCGCGTAGACGAGATGGCCGTCGGCGTCGAGGTAGCCGAGGTCGCCGGTCCGATACGCGCCCCACGGCGTGAGCGACTCGCGCGTCAGGGCATCGTTGGCCAGGAAGCCGAGGAACCGGCTCGGTCCGTTGACCACGATCTCGCCCGTCTCGCCGGGCGTCACGGGCTCGCCGAGCGGATCGACGATCAGGACCTCCGTGCCGCGCAGTGGGAGGCCTTCGGTCACCGTCACCTTCTCCCACGGCTCGTCGAGGGCGTGGGAGACGTGCCCGGGCACCTCGGAGAGGCCGTAGTCGGCCAGCGGCTTGCGCCCGAACACGTCGTGCATCGCGACGCGGCGCTCCGGGGAGAGGCCGGGCGCGGCGAGCACGCGCAGGCTCGAGCAGTCGCGGGTCGATTCGCGACCCGCGCGCAGGATGTCGGCGCCGTGCGTCGGCATGTAGAGCACGTACGTGCAGCGATGGTGCTCGATGAGGCGGAGCGCCTCCTCGGCGTCCCACCGGGGGAGGAGCACCCCGGTCGCGCCCGAGAGGAGCGTGACCAGGTAACCGAACACGAGGCTCCCGACGAACCCGAACTCGCACACCACGAGGTTGGTGTCCTGCGGACCCAGCTCCCAGCGTTCGATGATCTGCTCGCTCGCGTAGCGCAGCGTGTTCGAGGTGTGCATGATCCCCTTGGGCACCGAGGTGGTGCCCGAGGAGTGCAGGAGGAGGGCCAGCTCATCGGCGCCGCGCGACTCGTGCTCGGCCACCACGGGCGTTGAGGCCAGCTCGACGACGTCGTGCGGCCGCAGCGCGAGCACGAGCTCGACTTGACCTTCGAGCGCCTGGCACTTTGCGATCTCCGCCTCGCCGCCGAACCCGATCACCGCCTTGGCGTTCGCCTGCGCAGCCAGGGCCGAGAGCTGCGCGGCTCCGAACATCGGGGGCAGGGGGGCGGCCACCGCCCCGAGGTGGAAGCAGGCCAGCAGCGCCACCGCGGCCTCGACGGAGTTGCGGCCGAGCAGGACGACGACGTCGCCGCGCTGCAGCGACGCGGCGGCGAGCCGCGATGAAAGCGCGGCGGCGGCGCGCTCGAGCTCGCCATAGCTGGCGTGGCTGCCGCCGACGTGCAATGCGGTCCGGGCCGGCGCGTCGCCGGCGTGGGCGGCAAAGACCTCCCACAGATCCTCCGAGCGCCAGAAGCCCTCGGCGTAGTAGCGCTCGGCCTCGGGCTGGAAAGCCAAGATCGACATGTCTCTCTCCTCGTGCGTCATTCTCACCAACCGGGGCGTTCTCCGCCAGGGCGGGTCCCGCCCGGGCGCGGCCGTGACGCCGGTGACGTCACGGCGCCCCGAACCGGCGTCGTCAGTCGACCAGCACGCGAGCCGCGCTCGTGTACGACTTCGTTGCCTCGCGGGCGAAGTCGGCCTGGGCCGAGGACACGACCGAGATCCACTCGACGTTGGTCGACCGAGCGGCCTTCACGTACGCGTCGGCCAGGGTGACCACGGTCTTCTCGTAGGAGTCGAACAGCACGGAGCTCGCCTTCTTGCCGTTCTCGATCGCCTTCTCGCTGAAAGCGGCGGCCTTCTCGGTCGCGGTCTCGATGCTGTCGCTGATGGGATTCGTCTTCGTCTGGGTTGCCATGTCGCTACCTCGTGTTCTGGGTGGGCGAGTCGGCGGGCCGGTGCAGCCCGCGTGTCGATCACTGTAACACATAAAGTGACTTCAGTTCAACTTAGCGAGCTGGAGCGGGATCACCGATGTAGCGCGCGCGCAGCTCTCGCTTGAGCACCTTGCCGGTCGGCGTCCGGGGCAGCTCGCGGACGAACTCGACGATCCGCGGGAGCTTGTACCCGGCCAAGTGCGCCCGCGCGAAGGCGACCAGCTCATCAGGCTCGGGATCGCTCCCCGGTCGGGGGACGACGAGCGCTGTGACCGCCTCGCCCCAGCGCTCGTCGGGAACGCCGATGACGGCGACCTCGAGCACGGCGGGATGGCGCGAGAGCACCTCCTCGATCTCGATCGGATACACGTTCTCACCGCCCGAGACGATCATGTCCTTGATCCGGTCGGTGAGGAACAGGTAGCCGTCCTCGTCGAGATAACCGCCGTCGCCGGTGCGCAGCCAGCGCTCGTCGGTGAGCGCCGCGGCGGTCTCCTCGGGGCGATCGAAGTACCCGGTCATCACGTTGGGCGCCCGTACCCACACCTCGCCCGTCGCCCGCGCCGGAAGCGAGGAGCCGGTGGCCGGGTCCGCGATCCGCAGCTCGACCCAGGGATAGGGCCGCCCGACCGAGCGCAGGAGGTGCTGGCGCGGGCCCTCGGCGTCGTGGTCGCCCGGGTCAAGTTGGGTGATCGCTCCGGTCGTCTCGGTCAGGCCGTAGATGCCGAACAGCGGACACCGGAAGGTCTGGAGCGCGGCCCTCAGCGCAGTCGTGGTGATCGGCGAGGCGCCGTAGGCGATCGAGCGCAGCGACGAGTAGTCGCGCTCGGCGGCGCCTGGCACCGCGGTCAGCATCTGGAGCATCGTGGGCACGAACACCGGGTTGGTGACCCGGCGGTGCTCGAGCAGGTCGAGCACGGCCGCGGCTTCGAAGGCCGAGACGAGGATCGTCGACGCCCCGTTCCACAGTCCCACGAACGCCCAGCCGATCCCGCCGATGTGAAACGTGGGCAACGGGGTGAGGGAGATCGACTCCCCGTCGAACCCCCAGCGCGGGGAGGTCTCGGCCGCGGCGGCAAGGTTTCGGTGCGTGGTCAGCACGCCCTTCGGCACGCCGGTCGTGCCCGAGGTGTACATCTGAACGACGACGTCGTCGCTGCGACCGCGGGCGCCGGGGTCCTGGGGCTCGTATCCGCGGATCCATGCCTCGTAGGCGTCGCCGACCGCGATCATCTCGGTGCCGTCGCCGGCCAGCGCGATGGCCTCTGCTGCCGCTGCGGCGAAGCTCGAGCCCGCGACGAGCAGGCGCGCCCGGCTGTCGGCCAGCACGGCCGCGAGCTCGGGCGTGGCCAGCCGCCAGTTCATGGGCACGATCACGGCGCCCAGCTTGGCGACCGCGAACAGCAACTCGACCACCTCGGGGGCGCTGCGGTCCAGGTAGGCCACGCGATCGCCGGGGGCGACACCATGCGCGCGCAGAGCCTGGGCCAGCCGGCTCGAGCGCTCATCGAGCTCGGCGTAGGTGAGCTCGTGATCGCCATGGACGATCGCCGTGGCGTCGCCGCGCTCCGCCGCCCGCTCGCGAACGACGTCGGCGACGCGGAGGTCCTCACCGCCGCGCATGCGCGGGCACCGGGTCGGCCATGAAAGCGGCGATCCGGTCATCGACCTCGGGCTGCTCGGTCGGGTAGAGATGCCCGGACTGCGCGAGGATCTCCAGCCGCGCCTGGGGCATGCGCTCGGCCATCAGGTAGGCGTTCTTGACCGGGATGAGCCGGTCGTGGCGGCCGTGCACGATCATCGTCGGCGCCTTGACGCGCGACAGCCGGCTCAGGCAGTTGTGCAGTCGGGCGGCATACAGCTGGGCGCGGTAGGCGCCGGCCGGAAACGGATGGGCCAGCCGCTGGGCGACGTCCTCGGCGATGCGGCCGGCGTGGCGCCGGCGGCACGCCGGGCCGTAGTTGTAGGGCACCGAGGCCCAGGTCGCCTCCTCCTGGGGGAGGGTCAGGCGGCGGCGGAAGAAGTCGACCACCTCATCGCCGGGCGGGACCGCGCGCCGGCCGCCACCGTGGGTGGCGCCGAGCACGAGCGAGCTCACGCGCTCGGGGTGGCGCAGCGCAAGCTGTTGGGCCACCATCCCCCCGAGCGAGATGCCGTACACGTGGGCCTCCCCGATGCCGGCCGCATCGAGCACGGTGGCCGCGTCGTCGGCCATCGCCTCGGTCGTGAAGGAATAGGTGAGCGAGTGCGACCGTCCCACCCCGCGGTTGTCGAAGGTGATCACGCGGAAGTGGCGCGCAAGCACGGGGACGGTGCGCCACCAGGCGCCGCCGCTCAGCCCCAGGCCCATGATAAGGAGCACCGGCGGTCCCTCGCCGGTTGCCTCCCAGTGCAGCTCGCGGCGGCCTCCGGGCGCGGGGGCGTCGCCGGCCGCGCTGGTGTGAAACCCGGCGGTCATAGGTCGAGCAGCCAGCGTGCGGTGGACAGCTGGACAGCGGTGGCGTCGCGGGTTATGTCGGCGCATGTCGCGGCGAGCGTGCTGAGCGGCTCGAAACGGGCGCTGCGCGCCAGCGTCCACTCGAGCTCGCTCACCGCCCGAGCGGCGGCCTCATACGTATCCAGGCTCGCCGCCATGAGCTCGCCGGCTGTCGCATCAGTGATGTGGAGGCTCCAAGCCATCCGCGTACCCTACCAGAACTGACTTCAAGTTAGTTACTCGAACAGCCCGGCCGTCGCCATCGCGGCCGCTGCGTCGCCGGCGGCGTGGGCGAGGATCATGAGGTCGCGAAGCTCGCCGCCACGGTCGCGCACCTGACCGGTCAGCAGCGCCTCCGGGTCGAACCCCAGGGCGCGGAACATGGCGATGGTGAACTCCTGCGTGGCCAGGACCTCCACCACGAGTTTCGTGAACCCCGCTCTGAAGGCAGCCAGCACCGCGTGCTGTGCCAGCGCGCGACCCACGCCGTGGCCGCGATGGGCGGGGTCGACGATCAGGCGAATCTCGCCGACATGGCTGGACCAGCCATGCAGCGCAACCACGGACACGTAGCCGACGACGGCGTCCTGCACCGTCGCCAGCCAGCGCCCCTCGCCGTCCTGCACCCAGCCGGCCACCACGCCCGGGTCCTCGACGTCCTCCTTGAAGAACGTCCGGTCGCCCTCGGGGATGCGGCGAAGGAAGGCCGCGAGCGCGGCCGCATCGCCCGGTCTCACTGCACGGATCTCCATCAGCGTCTCCTTGCTCGCGGGCGCGCATCGCTGTGCGCTCCAATCCAACTGCTGAGAGCGGGCAGCGTGTGCCCGAATGCTTCGCGGCCTGTGCCGAACGTGACGTGGCCTCCGCGAAGCCTCAAGGTCTCACGCCGTGCGGGCTGCCCGGCCAGGCGGGTGAGCGGCTCGGCGGCGGCCAGCGGGATGACGTTGTCGCGCTCGGCCATCGCGACGAGGACGTTGCCCCGGGCCCTCCGGATGTCGATCCGCCGCTCGCCCACGCGCACCCGCCCGGTGCTCAGCGCGTTGCCGCGCACGAGCTGCTCGACCACATCGCGGAAGGCGGCCCCCGGGAACGGGACATGGTCTCGGGACCACTGCGCCATGGCCTGGTAGCCCTCGACGAACTCGTCGTTCCAGAGATGTTCGAGCAGCGTCGCGTACTGGGCGATCTGGGTCGTCGGAGCAAGCATGAAGAAGCCGCTGTAGAGCACGTCGGCGGGCACGTTGCCGGTCTCGTCGATGAGGTCCTCTGGGTTCAGCCGGCCCTCGCGCAGGGCGGCCACCATCGGTCCCATCGACTGGAAGTCCGCTGGGGTGGCCATGAGGATGAGGTTGCGAACCGCGGCCTCGGGATGGCCGCTCGCGTACAGCAGCGCGATCACGCCCCCCAGGCAGTAGCCGGCCATCGTCACCTCGCGGCAGCCCGTCTCGCGCTGGACGGCCTCGACCGCGCGCGGCAGGTACTCGTCGACATAGGTGCTCAAGCTGTTATCGGCGTCGAGCTCGTCGGGCACCCCCCAGTCGAGCATGAAGACGTCGAACCCGGCGTTGACCAGGTACTCGACGGAGCTGTGGCCGGGCCGCAGGTCCAGGATGTAGCTGCGGCTGACCAGGCTGTGGACGATGAGGATCGGCGGGTCGTAACGAACCGGTGGCCCGTGATAGCGCCACAGCTGGGCCTTGTCGCGCTGCCACACGGTCTCCTTGGGCGTCGCACCGACCTTCGCTCGCGCATCCTGGCGCACGTAACGAACTCCGTTACGGGCCCGCAGCAGCGAGCGCTCCACGTCGCGGTTGACGCGGGCGAGGAGCTCGGCGGGGTTGATGCTCCCAGGCACCGCCTGCACCTACCGGCGGCGCGCCCGCGAGGCCTCGTCCGCAGTCGCCTCCTCGAGCTCCTTGCTGAGCTGGGCCAGGCGGCGCTCCATGCGCCCGAGCTGTTCGCGAACGCGGCGGATGTCGCTGCCCGCGGGAAGGTTGAGGAGGTGAAGGAGACGACGCGAGACGCCCTCCAGCGTCTGAGAGGTGGATGCCCGCGCCCGCGTGAGCTCGGTGATGAGGTCGAAGTAGGTGTCGCTGTGCAGCGCAGTCTCCAGCGGCTCGCCGATCGCACGCTCGAGTCGGTAGACGGCGCGCAGCCACAGCGGTCCGGAGGAGCGTCTGGCGGGCGCGCTCATGGCGTCGCGCTCCCGCCGCCGGGCATGCTCCACTGCGCCCCGCCGTCCACGGTCAGCACCGTGCCGGTCGTGAACGAGGAGGCGTCGGCGGCGAGGTACAGCGCCGCGCCGACGATCTCGCGCGCCTCGCCGGCCCTGCGCAGCGGGAAGGTCTGGGTTCGCTCGGCCAGCATCTCCATGTCCCAGCCCCGGGCGATGCTGGTCAAGAACGGCCCCGGCATGATCGCGTTGACGCGCACCTTGGGCCCGAAGGCGTCGGCCAGCCCGACGGTCATCGCGTTCACGCCGGCCTTGGCCGCCGCGTAGGGGATGATGTCCGCGGTCGGCCGCACCGAGCCGGTGCTGCTCACGTTGATGATCGAGCCGCCGTCGCCGGCCACCATCCGCTCGCCCACGAGTGCGCTCAGGCGGAACGGTCCCTTCAGGTTGACGGCGATCACCTTGTCCCAGAACGCCTCGGAGACGTCGGTCAGGCGGTCGTAGACCGGGGAGATGCCGGCGTTGTTGACGAGCACGTCGATGCGGCCGAACTCGGAGTACACCGCCTCGACCAGCGGCTCGAGCTCTTCCCAGTGGCCCACGTGGCAGGGGAACGCGGCGGCCTGGCCGCCTGCGGCGCGCAGCTCGGCCGCCACCTGCTCGCAGGCATCGGCCTTACGGCTGATGATCGCCACCCGCGCCCCGGCGCTGGCGAAGCCGTGGGCGATGGCCAGGCCGAGACCGCGCGTCGCCCCGGTGACCACGCTGACGCGCCCGCTGAGGTCGAACGCCTGCCGCGCGTCGAAGGCGTGCGAGGCGAGATCAGCCGGCGAGGACAAGACCCTGCTCCCGCCGCGGCGCGGTGGCCACGTCCCGGGCCAGCGTGTAGCGCCAGCGGCCGTCATCGTCGCGCGCCTCGCGGGCGATGCCCGCCGTGAGCATCACATCGAGGTGGCCCAGAACCTCCCAGACGACCAGCAAAGCCTGCTCGCGCACGATCGCCTCCGGCCAGAGCCGGCGCGCGACGGCGAAGGCGTTCGTGTCGCCGCGCTCGAGCGCCGCGATGATTCGCCGGCATCGGCGACGCGAGTGGGCAAGCTCGCGACGGACCCGCTCGGCTGCCGAGCTGAGTGGGGGCCCGTGGCCGGGGAAGAGGCGCTGCAGCGGCATCGACGCGGTCTGCTTCAACGAGTGGATGTAGTCGACGCGGGGGCGTGGCCGCGGGATCCCGGGGACGATCTCGGTGTTCGGAGAGATCTTGGCCAGCAGGTGGTCGCCCACGAACGCCAGGCGAGCCGCGGAGTCGACGAACATCGTGTCGGTGTGGCTGTGACCGGGTCGGGAGAGCACGCGTAGGTTGCGGCCACCGGCGCGGATCACATCGCCGTCGCGCAGGCGGATGTCGGCTGCGAACGGCTCGGCCGTGGCCCCGATGTACTCCCACAGCGCGTCGGCCGAGCCGAGGAGCTCGTCCGGGACGCCATGGCCGCGCATCAGCTCGCGCGCGAAGGCCCGATCGCGGCCGACGTTCTCGTGGTAGCGCTCGGCGTAGTCCGCGGCGGCGCAGCTGACGGCGATTCGCGCGCCCGACGCGCGACGGACGGTCGCCGCCAGCCCCACGTGGTCGTGATGGTGATGGGTACCGATCACGAGCTCGATGTCGGCCATCGCCACGCCGCAGGCCCTGAGCCCGCGCTCGAGCGCGTCGAGCGCGACGTCGCTATACGGCCCCGTGTCGAGGAGCGTCAGCGGGTCGCCGCGCAGCAGCCACGCGTTCACCGATCCGATGTGCGGGAGCGGGATGGGGATCGCTTCGATCGTCGTCATGTCCGTACATCATAAACCGAATCCAGTTCAATATTGCAAGTCGATCTCTTCGAGCGTTCGACCCGCACCGTCGGCGGTTCGCCGCAACCCCTTGCTGCGTAAGGGTTCTCGCTGACGAAGGAGCTTCAGAGAACAGGAACTTGCCAAATAGGCGTACGTGGGTATAATCTGAATTCAGTTTAGGAACGACGATCAGGAAGGCAGAGGTGTTCATGACTGCTCTACAGGCCGCAACCCATCCGGTGGAGACCGAGCCGGAGTACATCCAGTACGAGGTCTCAGACCAGGTGGCCACGATCTGGTTCAACCGCCCGGAGGTCAAGAACTGCGTCAACTGGGGGTTGCTGATGCAGCTCGGCGCAGCGCTCGAGCGAGCCGAGCGCGACCCCGATGTGCGAGTCGTGCTCATCCGTGGGCGCGGACACACCTTCTGCGCCGGCGCGGACCTCAACATGCTCGACTCCGAGTTCCTGGGCACCACGAACAACTCGGTCGAGATCGCCCAGGTCTCCGCGCGTACCTTCGATCGCGCCTTCAACCTCCAGAAGCCCACGGTGGCCGTGGTCGAGGGGCATGCAGTCGCGGGCGGGTTCGAGCTGATGATCTCCTGCGACTTCGCGGTCGTGGCCGACGACGCCAAGATCGGTGACTTCCACATCCGGCGGGCGCTGTTCGGTGGCGCTGGCCCGATCTACCGCCTGCCGCGCTACATCGGGCTCCGTAAGACCAAGGAACTGCTGCTCACGGGCAAGCTCCTGTCGGGCAAGCAGTGCGAGGAGTGGGGACTGGCCAACGTGTCGGCCCCGAGCGACCAGCTGGACGAGGCCGTGGCCGAGTTCATCGCCCCGCTCAAGGACAAGAGCGCGTTCACGATGCGGATCACCAAGCTGGCGGCGAACCGCGGGCTGGACGGCGACACCGAGACGCTGATCGCGCTCGAGAGCATGACCTGCAACGTCGCCCACCAGTCCAACGACGCGCGCGAGGGTGTCCAGGCATTCCTGCAGAAGCGCGAACCCGTGTGGACGCACAGCTGACGTCATGGACTTCGCGTTCGACGATACGACCACTGAGCTTCGCGAGCGCCTGCTCGCGTTCATGGACGAGTTCGTGTACCCGTCCGAGGAGCTGTTCCGCGAGCAGGTGCGTGCGGCCGAGGATCCGTGGGCGACCCCACCGGTCATCGAGGAGCTGAAGGACGCGGCGCGGGCGCGCGGGCTGTGGAACCTGTTCCTGCCCGCCACGCACGAGCACGGCGCCGGCCTGACCAACGTCCAGTACGCGCCGCTGGCGGAGATCACGGGCCGCAACCCGTGGATCGCCCCCGAGGCGCTCAACTGCTCGGCGCCCGACACCGGCAACATGGAGCTGCTTTCGCTGTTCGGCACCGAGCAGCAGAAGCGCGACTGGCTCGAGCCGCTGCTCGAAGGCGAGATCCGCTCGGCCTTCTCGATGACCGAGCCGGAGGTGGCCTCCTCTGACGCCACGAACATCTCGACCCGCATCGAGCGCGACGGCGATGGCTACGTCATCAACGGCCGCAAGTGGTGGACGTCCGGCGCCATGTCACCGCGCTGCAAGCTCCTGATCGTCATGGGGGTCACCGACCCGGACGCCGAGCGCCATCTGCGCCAGAGCATGATTCTCGTGCCCAAGGACACGCCCGGCGTGACCATCCTGCGCTCGACCAGCCTGTTCGGCTACGACGACGGGCCGCATGGCGGGCACGCCGAGGTCATCTACGACAACGTGCGGGTGCCGGCCGCGAACCTGCTGGGCGGCGAGGGCGAAGGGTTCCGCTTGGCCCAGGAGCGCCTCGGCCCGGGACGGATCCACCACGCCATGCGCGCGATCGGGATGGCCGAGCGGGCGCTCGAGATGATGTGCCGGCGGGTGGCGTCCCGTTCGGCGTTCGGCCGGCCGATCATCGAGCAGGGCGTCGTGCAGCGCTGGATCTCCGAGGCGCGCGTGCGGATCGAGCAGGTCCGGCTGCTGGTGCTGAAGACGGCCTGGCTGATGGACACCGTCGGCAACCGCGGCGCGCGGATCGAGGTCTCGGCCATCAAGGTGGCCGCGCCGGAGGTGGCGACCTGGGTCATCGACCGGGCGATCCAGGCGCACGGCGGCGCCGGCGTATCGCAGGACTTCCTGCTCGGCGAGCTCTATGCCGTGGCGCGCATCCTGCAGATCGCCGATGGCCCCGACGAGGTCCACCACATGGCGATCGCCCGCCGCGAGAGCCGCCGCTACCAGCCAGTGCCGGTCTAGGAGGTAGAGAGATGCATCTGTCCCGCACCGCTCCGCCGCACGCGCCCGCAGTCATCTGCGTCGCGTGCGGAACCTACGCGCGTCCGCGCGACGTGCCCTGGCCGCAGCACGCGGTGGGCTGCAGCGTGCGCACGGCCCAGCAGCGCCGCGAGCTCGACCTGCGTCTGGCGGCGGCGGCGGCGGTGGCCGGGCGGCTCGCCGCGGCCTGATCCGATGTCGCTCGACGGACTGCGGGGCCGCGTGGTCGTGGTCACCGGCGCGAGCTCGGGGCTGGGCGAGCAGCTGGCCCGCTCGCTTGTCGCCGCCGGCGCGCTGCCCGTCCTGGCCGCGCGCCGCGGCGAGCGGCTGGCGGCACTGGCCGCCGAGCTCGGGGGTGGCGTGCATGCCGTGACGTGCGATGTGACCTCCGAGTCAGATCGGCGGCGGCTCGTCGAGTCGGTGCTGGAGCAGCACGGGCGCATCGACGGCCTCGTCAACAACGCGGGCATGGGCGCCGCCGGCCCGGCCCTGCGCACCCCGGTCGAGACCTTCTCCCGCGTGCTCGAGCTGAACCTCGTGGCGCCCTACTCACTCAGCTGCCTGGCCGCCGCGCGCATGCGCGAGGCCGGCGGCGGCGCGATCGTCAACGTCGCCTCGGTCATGGGGCTGCGCTCGATCGCCGAGATCGCCGACGCCTCGTACGTGGCCTCCAAGGCGGGCCTGATCGGGTTGACGCGCGAGCTCGGCTCGCAGTGGGGCCGCTACGGCATCCGCGTCAACGCGGTCGCGCCCGGGTTCTTCGCCTCCGAGATGACGTCCGAGCTCGGGGCCGACGCGGACTCCTTCCCCGAGTGGCTGACCGCCCAGATTCCGCTCGGCCGGGCGGGCCGCGCAGGCGAGCTCGACGAGGCCATCCTCTACCTGCTCGGGCCGGCCAGCAGCTTCGTCACCGGTCAGGTGCTGACCGTCGACGGCGGGCTGGCGACGCGGTAGCCCTCGCCCGCTGCGTGCGCGAACGCGGGGCGTCCCTGCGGCGCGCGGCTTCCACGGTTTCGCGCGGGCGTCCCGTCGAAACGGGGCGATCGTCGGTCTGCCGCAGTGACCGCCGAGCGAGGGGGGAGCTGCTGAGTTTCTTCCGCGCCCGGGAGCAGAAACTCAATCGCTCGTGTCCGGGACACGACCCGTGGCCGGCACGCGGTCCGTGGTCGGCACGCGGTTCGTGGGCGGCACGCGGTTCGTGGGCGGCACGCGGTCCGTGGCCGGGTCACGTCCCGACCCGCTCCGCGGCGTCGAGACACCGCGCGCTCAGAGCC
>DATGJM010000032.1:0-15908 GCA_035295205.1 Solirubrobacteraceae bacterium
CATCATCGAGGCCGAGCCCGACGAGCTGCCCGCGAGTGATGTTGCCGTGCTGTCGAGCGGCAAGCTGGGATATTTCCTTCGCCAGACGAAAGTTTTCTCCCACATAGCTAAGAGCCCCGACGGAGGACTGATTCACCCCCCTCAGCAGGTGGACGATGGAATCGATACGCCAGGTCCGGTCGCTGGATCGTCCACGACTCCAGTAGACCCGGAGCGCACCACCGCACCGAGGTGGACCACGAACCACACCCCGCGCCACGAGATCATCGACGCGATCCCGAACGAGCGAATGACCCCGCCCTGCCGGTAGACCAGCCGCGAGTTCGGGACCTCGTAGTAGCCGATCCGGTTGTAACAGGCTCCAGGAGGGACCCAGTGAGCGGCGGGCACGATCACCCGCACGAACTGCGCGGAGCCGGGATCCGCGCCCAGCAGCCGATGCGCGGCGCCGAGATCCAATCGGTAATCGCCCAGCAGCCGCGCCGCGAAGTCCGCGCGGGGATCAGCGATCGCCTTCACCTGTGCGTAGGCGGCCTCCGGGAAGAACGCGGGCAGTCCAGGCGCCAGCGAGTCGCTCACCACCGCCCGCCACAGCGCCCGCATCTCCGCCGTCAGCTCCGGGCTCGACCCCGACGGCAGCTGCGACGTCTGGGGCAGCCTCCCCAGCCCACGGGACGGAAGGTTGCTCGGGGGGGCCGGCCTGGGCTTCACACGCCGATGCGCGGGCCGCGCGCGGTGCCGGGTCGCGCGCGCCGGCGCGGCCGTCGCCTGAGTGCTGACGGGCCCGGGCGCCGAACCGCCACCACAGCCGGAGATCACCAGCGCACAGGCCAGGAGTGCCAGCCAGGCGCTGCGGGTATGGATGATCCTCATGGGATTCGATCAGTATCACGAGCCACCCGAGGAGCTGCCCGCGCCCACGCGGACGTTCGCCAGGCTGTGCGCGTCACTGACCGAGGAGGCCGAGGCGATCGGCTGGTACGAGCAACGGATCGCGGTCGAGACCGACCCCGAGGCGCGTGCGGTGATGCGCGACGCCCAGGGTGAGGAGTTCAAGCACTTCTCGATGGATCTCGAGCTTCTGCTCCGGCGCGCGCCGGACTGGCGCCGGATCGCGGAGGGCGTGCTGTTCAAGCCCGGCGACGTGGTCGAGCACGGCGAGGAGGCCGAGGCCGAGGTCCTGGAGGGCGACCCGGGCGCCGAAGGCCAATACGAGGACGGCTCGCTCGGGATCGGGAGCCTGAAGCGATGAACCATCTCCTGCGCCAGCTGGCCCCGATCAGCGACGCCGGCTGGAGGCTCCTGGACGAGGAGGCCCGCGAGCGCCTTGTCCCCGCGCTGGCGGCGCGCAAGCTGGTCGACTTCGACGGGCCCCACGGCTGGGAGTACTCGGGCACGAACCTCGGCCGCACCCAGCCGATCGACGATGCCCCGTGCACCGGCGTCACCGGCCGGCAGCGGCATGTTCTGCCGCTCATCGAGCTGCAGGCCGAGTTCGAGCTGGACCGCGAAGAGCTGGCGAACGCCGACCGGGGCGCGCGAGACGCGGAGCTCGCGGCGCTCGACACGGCGGCCCACCAGCTCGCGGTGGCCGAGAACATCGCGGTGTTCCACGGCTGGCCCCAGGGCGGGATCGAGGGCGTGGCCGCGGCCTGCCCGCACCCTGTGGTCCCGCTGGGCGAGAACCCGGACGAGTACCGCCGGCCCGTGGCGGGAGCGGTGGAGCTGCTGCTGCACGCCGGGATCGCCGGCCCGTACGCGCTGGCGCTGGGTGGCGAGCAGTACCAGCGCGTGGTCCAGACGGCCGAGCATGGCGGCTACCCGCTGCTCGATCACCTGCGCAAGATCATCGAAGGACCGATCGTCTGGGCGCCGGGGGTGAAAGGGGCAATCGTCCTCAGCACCCGCGGCGGGGACTTCCTCTTCGAGTCAGGCCAGGACGTCTCGATCGGCTACCGCAGCCACGACGGCGAGCGGATGCGGCTATACCTGGAGGAGAGCTTCAGCTTCCGCGTGGCCACGCCCGAGGCCGCCGTCGTGCTTGGCGCCTGATCAGTCGCAGACGACCAGCGCGGCCCGCAGCGTGTCAGCCAGCCCGCGCGCCCCGCGGCGCATCGCCACGTCGTGGTTCCAGACGAACATGGGCCGCGCGACGGCGCCGAAGGCGTTCATCCAGCCCTTGGTCGTGGCCACCCGCCACTCGTAGACCACCGCCACGCCGCGCCCCTCATACAGCCGCCAGGTGCCGCGGCCGATCAGGTCGCCCGTGGCCTCCGCCTCCATCAGATGCGGCGCCTCGACCCTCGTGAGCTCGAGCTGGAAGCGCAGCGTGTAGGGCAACAGGCTGCGCCAGCGGAACTCGATCACGTCCCCCACGCCGTCGCCGTCGCCCCGCCGGAGGACCTCGGCCGAGCGCACGCCCTTCCACCAGCGCGGATACTCGACCGAGTTGCGCAGCAGCGCGAACGTCTCGGGCAACGAGACGTCATCCAGGCACCAGGTGCTCAGGAACTCGTAGGCGGCCACGCCGGGCACAGTAGCGGCGCGCGCCGGGCTACGCCGCAGGCAGGCTGAAACGGATGTGAGCTCCACCGGCGCCCGGGGCGACCCAGATACGACCACCGTGAGCCTCGACGATCGCCCGCGCGATCGCCAGCCCGAGACCGGCTGAGCCGACCTCACCGGCAACGCGCGCCGGCCCCTGGATGAACGGCTCGAAGATCCGCTCGCGCAGCTCCGGGGCGATCCCACCGCCGGTGTCGGCAACCTCGACCTCGACTGCGCGCCCGTCCACCGGCTCCGCGCGCACGACCACGGTCCCGTCGGCGGGGGTGTGGCGGATGGCGTTCTGGATGAGGTTGAAGAGGACTCGCTGCAGCTGCTCGGGGTTGCCGCTCGCGGGCGTCAGCCGCTCGTCGAGCTCGGCCAGCACGGCGATCCGGCTGGCCTGGGCCTGAGGGCGCATGGCCTCGATCGTCTCGTGCACGAGCTCCTCCAGGCGAACCTTCTCGACCGACCACTGCAGCTCGCCGGACTCGAGCCGCGAGAGCTCGAACAGGTCATCGATCAGGGCGCTCAGCGCACGCACGTGCGTGGCCATCGAGCCCAGCTTCTCGCGCGCCAGCTGGGGCTCGAAGATGTCGTCGGCCAGGCCTTCGGCGATCAGCCTCAGATTCGTGATCGGGGTGCGCAGATCGTGGGAGACCGCGGCCACGAGCTCCCGGCGCGCCCGCTCCTCGACAGCCAGCTTCCCGGCCATCGTCTCGACCTCGCGCGCCAGCCGGTTCAGCTCCTCGGTCCCGCCGACTCGCAGCTCGAGCCCGCGCGCGCCCGCCCCGACCGCTTCCAGGGCGCCGCTGATCTCTCCCAGGTCCGACAGAGCGCGCCGCGCGAGCAGACGTGCCGCGCCAAGCCCGACGATCACCGCATAGCCGGCGGCCAGCGCCATGAAGAACGCGTCCATCCCGGAAACGAACATCCGCAATGCGAACAGGGCGAGCGCGGCGCCGAGCTGGGCCGCGGCCAGGAGCGCTACGGCGGTGAGCCGCCCACGCAGCGTGGCGATCGGCGCGCGGGGCCCGGCGATCGCCTCGGCCAGCACGGCCGCGATCGCCCCCAGCGGCACGAGGATCTCCATCGACTCCACGAACGCCGCGCCGCCGTAGAAGGGCCAGGACAGGGCCGAGACGGCGACCGCGACCAGGACGGCAGATCCCACCCGGACGGTACTCGAGCTCATGGCGCGAACCGGTAACCCACCCCCCACACGGTCTCGATGTACCGCGGCTGAGCGGGATCGCGCTCGAGCTTGGCCCGCAGGCGGCGGATGTGCACCGTGACCGTCGAGGTGTCGGCGTAGAAGCTGTACTGCCAGACGCGATCCATCAGCTGCTCGCGCGTGAACGCCTGGCCTGGATGGCGTGCCATGAACAGGAGGAGGTCGAACTCTCGCTGCGTGAGCTCGACCCGTTCGCCGTCGCGCTGGACCTGGCGGCCCGCGGGGTCGATCTCCAGCTCTCCGAAGAGCAGCGGAGGCTCGAACTCAGGTGTGGGCTCGATCCGCCGCAGCACTGCGTCCACTCGGGCCACGAGCTCGGCGGGCGAGAACGGCTTGACCACATAGTCGTCGGCGCCGAGCCGCAGACCGACGACGCGGTCTGACTCCTCGCCTCGCGCCGTCAACAGGATGATCGCCATCCGCTTACGGTCGAGCTGGCGAAGCCGGCGCATCACCTCGAGGCCGTCCATGTCGGGCAGCATCAGGTCGAGCACCACGACGTCCGGGCGTTCCCCGGCAGCCAGGCCGAGCGCGGCCTCGCCGGTGGCTGCGACCGTGGCCTGATAGCCGCCGCGCTCGAGATAGCGCGCGACGACCTCGGCGATCGTGGGCTCGTCGTCGACCACGAGCACCTTGGCGCGGGTGTGCTGACGCTGATCGGCGCTCACGCTCATCCCGACAACGGTATGGGGCAACCGGAGGGTTGCCTAGGGCGCGATCCCGATGTTCAGCGGCCTGTAATCAGCCCGCCGGGCAGAGCTCGCGCTCGTCTAGCGTCGCGTTTGCGAGCGAGACGATCTACGGCGCGCCAGCTCGCTCCCGGCATCGTCGAGCGAGGTCCCGATGATGTCGATCATCTGGCCGAGGACCTCGTGGTCGGCGACCAGCGGCGGCGAGACCTGCACGACTGGATCGCCGCGGTCGTCCAGGCGCGCGATCAGGCCGCGCTCCTCGAGCTTGCCCGACAGGTAATCGCGCAGCAGCCAGTTGGCGTCCTCGTCGGAGAACGTCTGCTTGGTCTCCTGGTCGGCCACTAGCTCGATCGCCCAGAAGTGCCCCATCCCGCGCACGTCGCCGACGATCGGCAGCGACCGGAGGCCGTCCAGCTGGGCCTGAAGCCACGGCTCGTTGGCGAGGACGTTCTCGAGCAGCCGCTCGCGCTCCATGATCTCGAGATTCTTCAGCGCCACGGCGCAGCCGACGGGATGGGCTCCGAACGTCAGTCCGTGCATGAACATCTGGCCCTCGCGCAGGACGGGCTCGGCCACGCGTTCGTGGATCAGCACCCCACCCATCGGGAAGTACGCCGAGGTCACGCCTTTGGCGAAGGTCATCAGGTCGGGGACGACATCGAAGCGCTCGATCCCGAGCCACGTGCCGATGCGACCCCAGGCGCAGATGACCGAATCGGCGCAGAGGAGGATTCCATGGCGGTCGCAGATCTCCCGCAGTCCGGCCCAGTACCCGGGCGGCGGCACGAACGAGCCGCCGCTGTTCTGGACCGGCTCAGCGATCAGCATCGCGATCGTGTCGGGCCCCTCGGCGGCGATCGCCTGCTCGAGCTCGTCGAGCAGCGTCCGGCAGAACGCTTCGGGGTCGTCGACGAGCGGGTGGCGATAGGCGTCGGTGTTCGAGACGAACACCGTCTCGATCGCCATCGGCTCGAAGGGTGTCCGCATCGACTCGAGGCCGGTGAGCGACAGCGCGCCCATCGTCGTGCCGTGATAGGCCAGGTTGCGCGAGATCGCCTTGCGCCTCTGCGGCTCGCCGCGAAGCGCGTGATACTGGCGGGCGAGCTTCCAGGCCGACTCGTTGGCCTCGCCCCCGCCCGAGGTGAAGAACACCCGGCTCAGCGGATCGGGCGCCAGCGACGTGTTCATCTCGGCGAGCTCGATCGCCCGGGGATGGGCCTGCGTCCAGTTCGAGGTGTAGCCGAGCTCCGTCATCTGCTCTTGGGCGGCGCGCCCCAGCTCGGCGCCGAAGCCGTGCCCCACGTTCACGCAGAACAACCCGGACAGCCCGTCGATGAACCGCCGGCCCCGAGCGTCGACCACATGGCAGCCATCGCCCTCGGCGATGATCGTCACCGGACGCTCCCGGAAAGCGGCCATCTCCGTGAAGTGGAACATCAGATGCTCGCGCGCGGCGAGTTGGAGTTCGGGTTCGTTCATGCTTGGCTCCGGCGGGAGTGGGTTTGCAGGTACTGCTGTAGCTCGCAATCGAGCGACTGCTCGGCGGTCAGTACGAGCAGTGAAGTCATCCTGCTGCCGTCTACGTCGGTGTCCCCGAGGACCCAGAGGATCGCCAGTCCGTCCATCAGCGCCGCGAGCTGCAGCGAGACCTCCTCGGGGTCGGCGGCGGGCGAGAACTCGCCGTTGGCCTGGCCGTCGCGGATCGCCGCCGCCAGCGTCCAGCGCCAGCGGCGGTCGAACAGCTCACGCGTGCGGGCGGTGTGCCGGTCGCGCAGCGCGCGCGTCCAGATCTCGAGCCATACGCGCCAGCCTACGATCGAGCGCTCCTCTGACGGGCCGAGTGAGCCGCGCTCGAGCAGGCGAACCAGCCGGTGCCCGGCGGGCTCGCTCTCCCGCACGGCGGCCTCGATCTCGGCGTAGAACGCGTCCTCCGCCTGCGAGACGGCCGCGTCGAGGATCTCGTCCTTGCTGGCGAAGTGGTAGTGCACCGCGGACGCGCTCGTTCCCGCTCGTGCGGCGACGTCGGCGACGCGAAGCTCCTGAAAGCCACGCTCGGCGATGACCTCGAGCGCGGCGCGCGCGATCTGCTCGCGGCGGATCTGGGTGTTCCGGGGTCTGGGGCTCACAAGTTTCCTGAGCTGAGACTCAGGAAACTATCTCACCGTGTCACCGAACTCAAGTTCAGATATCTGAGTCGCCACTCAGCTCGTCACAGCGGCGCGTAAGCGAGCGTGAACCAGACGGTCTTCCCGTCGCCTCCGCCGTCGACTCCCCATCGCTCGGAGAGGAGATCGACGATCCGCAGACCCCGCCCCGTCGGTTCATCGGGAGTCGGCGAGCGCATCGTGGGAGTGCCGCCGCCGTGATCGGTCACCTCGACCCGGATCCGCGTGTCGGTGCGGTGGATCACGATCTCGAAGCTCGTGCGCCCATGCCGGACTCCGTTCGTCGCGAGCTCCGAGACCATCAGCTCCACCGCCTCGCGCACATCCCTCGAGGCGTCCTGGAGGGCCTCGTTGGCGAACCGCCGGGCCGCGGGCACCGACTCGGCGTCGGCGGGGAACCGCCTGCGATTCTTCATCGGCGCCAGCGCAAGCTTTCCGGCGAGGCCCATCGCCTCGATCACCCGTCGCAGCAGCGGCGAGGGATCGCGTAGCTCGAACTCGTCCGCCTCGGTCGCCCAGCGCACCCATAGGGCGATCGCGGAGCTGTCGGCGAAGCGCACCCCGGCCACGTCGACGATCAGCCGCGCGGGGTGTCGCTCGAGGAGGCCCGCGACCTTCCCGGCGAGCTCGTCGACGGCGGTGATGTCGAGCTCGCCGCCAAGGGTCACGACCGCCTCTCCCGGGCGCTCGGTGACCTCGACCTCCAAGGTGGTTCTGTCTAGCTCGTCCACCGCAGCCCCACGATCGCGATGTCGTCGCTGAAGGCGCCGGAATGCAGTTCGGAGAGCAGTTCACCGAGCAGCTCGGGCAGCGCCGCGTCACGACCGACCGCTGCCCGGCGCAGGCGGTCGAGGCTGTCATCGAGATGCTCACCTCTGTGCTCGACGAGCCCGTCGGTGAAGGCGATCAGCGTGGCGGCCGGCGGAGCGGAGACCGTGTTCGACCGGTAGACCACCTGGTCCACTCCGATCGGGAGCCCGGTGTGGCTCTCCACGTAGCTGCCCTGCCCGTCGTGAATCAACAGCGGTGGCAGATGGCCGGCGCTGGCGACGCTGATGCTGTGCGCGTCAACGTCGACCAGCGCGCACAGGATCGTGGCCAGCTGTCCGCCGTCCGACAGCCTCACCAGGCGGGCGAGCTTGGTCAGGATCTCCGCCGGGTCCTCTGAGTCACGGGAGTAGGCGTGGATGGCGTAGCGCAGCCGCGCCATCGTCGTGGCGGCTCGCAGCCCCCGACCCGCGACGTCGCCGATCACCACGAGCAGCCTGCGGTCGGCGAGCTCGATCACGTCGTACCAGTCTCCACCGACGTCGACGCCCTGCTCGCCGGCCTCGTAGCGCCCGCTCGTCTCCACCCCGGACAGCTGAGGCAGGCGATCGGGCAGAAGGGCGTGCTGGAGCTGCTGGGCGATGCCCCTCTGCTCCGCGTACAGGGCTCGGTTCTCACGAGCCAGGCGCTCGGCGCTGCGGCGGCGCTGGACCAGCACGCCGGTCCCGGCCGCCGCCGCCAGCGAAAGCAGGGCGCCGACGATCGCGATGATCCAGGGCAGCCGCTGCGGCAGCGACCCAGCCAGCGAATGCTGGGTGGACATCTCGAGCGTGAGCGCAGTGTTGCCGAAGGGCACGACGACGATGGCCCGCCGGCCCGGGAGCGGCGGGTGGGTTAGGTCGCTCACGATGAGGTTCTGAAGCGACGGCTCGCGACCCAGATAGATGGCGTAGTGGAGTCCGGCGAACTGGTTGCTGCTTTGCAGTCTCGAGCGCCGGCTGGCCGGGAGACGGTTCTCGGCGTAAGCGAAGTACGCGCCGGAGATGCCGGGTTCGCTGAATGCGAGGCCCAGGCGCGGATCGCTCGACTGGAACAGGCCGATCACGTTCAGGCCGGGGTGTCGGGCGGCAGCGGAAAGGAAGGCCGCGGCTTTCGATGGCGAGCGGCTCAGCTCGGGTGTGACTCCAGCGACGGCCAACGGCCCTTTCCCCAGAGCGGAGAGCTTCCACAGCGACAGCGAGGCGAACTGGCCAGAGCGGCGGCCAACGTACGGAGCCACGAAGGTCACGAACCGCTTGACATTCCCATTGGTGGCGTCGGCCAGCGCGGCGGCCGAGGCCAACGAGCTCTGCAGCCCTGGCAAGGTGCTCGCGACGAGCGCTCCGGCATCGCCCGCGCGTAGGTGCAGGAGTCGCTTCTCGTTACGGTTGTACTGCGCCTGGGAGACCAGCGCCAGCGCAACCGTCACGGCGAGGCCGACGACCAGGGCGAGCACCGGGAGCCAGAGCGGCGACCGGCTCGCGTCCGTCTCGCGACCCTCCATGACCCGCCGTTCAGACGCGCCTGTCAATGCCAGGTTACGCGGGGACCAGATTGACCGGGATGCCGTTCAGGACGGCGTTGCCCGAGAGCGGATCGATAAGCGCCTCGTCGGCGAGCGCGTTGCTGTTCGCGCCCGCATGCCTAGAGGCCACACTCATTCGCACGCCGTTCAGATCGTGCCCCCAGCCGTGCGGGATGCTCACCACCCCGGGCATGATTTCCTCAGTGACCTCGACCTGGACCTCGATCGTCCCCACGCGCGAGGACACCCGCGCCCGCTCCCCGTCCACAAGGTCCCACCGGCGGGCGTCGTCCGGGTGGACGTGCACGGTGCAGCTCTCCTTGCCCCTGACCAGCGGCTCGAGGTTGTGCATCCACGAGTTGTTCGAGCGCAGCTGGCGACGGCCGATGAGCACCGGCTGATCGGCCGCCGAGCGATCGAGGGCCGACCGGAGACGTGGGATGTCGGCGGCAATCGGCTCGGGGGCGAGCTCGATACGACCGCTGGGCGTACGCAGCACCTCCGGAATCCTCTCCGTCAACGGCCCGAGATCGACACCGTGCGGCGACTCCTCCAGCGCGGAAAGCGTGAGCCCGTCGCGGGTTCCGAAGCCGTCGCCGTAGGGCCCGCTGCGCAGCATCAGGTCGAGCAGCCGCTCGGGTCCTCGCCGTCCGTCGAGCGCGACCATCAGCTCCTCCGGGTCGCGCCCCGCCAGCGGGCCGGACGCGTCCGCGCATTCCCGCTGAACCATGGCCAGGGCCACGAAGCGATCGAGGGCTTCGAGGTCGGCCGATGGGCCCTGGCCTGTGATGATCCCCGTCAGCCGCAGCAACGTTTCCCATTCCTCGGGCACGCCGGGCTCGCGCTCCAGCACCGCCGGGGTGAAGTTGGCCACGTTTCGGATCGCCAGCTGGTAGAAGGCGAGGTCGTAGTGGGCGTGGCGTAGCGGCGTCGGCCCGGGGAGGATGACGTCGGCGTGGCGGGTCGTCTCGTTGACGTAGACGTCGAGCGAGACCATGAATTCGAGCGACCCGAGCGCGCGAGCGAGGCGCCCGGAGTTGGGCGTGCTCAGCCCCGGGTTACCTGCGATCGTGATCAGCCCTCGGACCTGACCCTCGCCCGGGGTGTCGATCTCCTCGGCGAGGCAGGCGACCGGGAGCTCCCCGTAGACCTCGGGCAGGCCGCGGACCCGGCTGCACCAGCGACCGAAGCGGACACCGCGCCCCTTGGCCGGCGAGCCCTGGGTGTTCGCCTGCCCGGCCGCGGCCCGCGGGAACATGGCCCCGCCCTCGCGGTCGAGGTTGCCGGTGAGCACGTTCAGCACATCCACGAGCCAGCTGGCCAGCGTCCCGAACTCCTGGGTGCAGGTGCCGATGCGTCCGTAGACGGCCGCACGGGGAGCGGCCGCGAGCTCTCGTGCCAGGCGGCGGATGTTCTCGGCTGGGATCCCGCAGGCCGGGGCTGCGCGCTCCGGCGTGAACTCGGCGGTCAGCCCGCGCACGTCCTCGATCCCGTTCGTGTGCTCCGCCAGGCGCCCCGGCGCTGTCAGGTCCTCGGCGAAGAGCGTGTTTACGAGCGCCGCCAGCAGCAGCGCATCGGTGCCCGGCCGGATGAAATGGTGCTCGTCGGCCTCGGTCGCCGTCCGGCTGAAGCGCGGATCGATGACCACGACCCTGCCCCCACGGGCCCGGATCCGGCGCAGTCGTCCGCGCATGTCGGGCGCGGTCATGAGGCTGCCGTTCGAGGCCAGCGGGTTGGCGCCGAGGATCAGCAGGTAGTCGGTGCGGTCGACGTCCGGGATCGGAACCGAGAGCATCGTCCCGAACATCAGCCCGGCCGAGACTTGCTTGGGCATCTGGTCGACGGTGCTCGCCGAGTACAGGTTGCGGGAGCGAAGGGCCTTCAGCAGCACGCGCGCGTAGAGCACGAGCGAGAGGTTGTGGACGACCGGGTTACCGAGATAGACGGCGACCGAGTCCGGACCGTGGCGCTCGATCAGCGGCGGGAGTCGGCTCTCGATCTCGGCGAAGGCCTCCTCCCATGTGGCGGGCACGAGTTCGCCGTCGCGGCGCACGAGCGGTGCGCGCAGCCGGTCCGGGTCCTCCTCGAGTGCCTGGATGCTCGCGCCCTTCGGGCAGATGAAGCCGTGAGAGAAGACGTCGGCGCTGTCCCCGCGCACCTTCTGGATCCGGCCGTCGGCGCCGACGCGCAGCTCGAGCCCGCATGTGGCCTCGCACAGCGGACAGGTCGCGTACGCCGTCGTCGCCTGCGCGGCGTCGCCGGCGTGAGCGGACGCCGGTACCGGCCGGGTGGGCGTTACCGCCATCCGGGGAGCGTACTGGTCCGGGGCGCGGCCGGCGACACCGGCCGCGCCCCGAAGCCCCAGCTACTTGACGATCACCGTCCCATGCATGAACGGATGAATCAGGCAGATGTAGTGATACGTGCCCGGCGTGGTGAAGTCGATCTTCCCCGATGCCGGGATCGTCTTCGTGGACGCATCTTGGTCCAGCGCGCCCACATTGGCGAACCCGTTCCCGTGCGAGGTGGGCGTGAGCGTGATCGAGCCCGGTGGATCGCTTGGGAAGGCCGCGATCGGATCGACCGCACCCGTCGTGGGGCTGAAGAAGATGTTCGCCTGCGCCTGCAGGTAGTCGGCCGGCCCGAACGAGGCAGTGTGCGTTTCAGCCGAATGCTTGGCGATCATGAACGTGACCGTCGTCCCCGCCTTGACCTGCAGCGTGGCCGGGAAGAAGGCCAGGATCTCGGCTCCGTCGGGCTTGGCTGCGCCGAGCTGGACGTTCGCGCCCGTGACCTTGGTCTTGTCGAGCGCCTTGACTTCGGCCACGTAGTGCTTCTCCGAGGCCTTGAGGGCCTTGGCGTCGTCCTTGGCCGACGGCACGTGCTTGCCCTTCGCGAGCACGATCACCCAGCCGTGCATGCCGGGATGCACGTCACAGAAGTACTCGTACGTGCCGGCCTTGGTGAACTTCACCTTGAAGTCTTTCGGCGGGCCCAGCGGCAGGCCGGAGTCGACGCGCGCGCTGCCGTTGTACTTCACGCCGCCCGAGGGCGCGAACAGCGTCGGGTCGAGGCCGAGATTCGGCAGCTTGCCGTCGAACCAGAAGGGGTTGCCGGCGGCGTCGAGCACCGTGCTGGGCACGTTCCCACCGCTCGGCATGATCAGCGGGAGATCGCTGCCGTGCAGCTTGGGAATGTCGACCGTGTGAAACCCGTTGGCGAGCGACTTCCCGTTCCAGACCACGGAGTCGCCGACGTTGATCGTGATCCTCTGGCGCATGAAGCTGGTGACTTCGCCGCCGTACTTGTTGCCGATCTGGTTCTGGAATGCGGCCGGCCCCCCTGCGTAGACCACCTTCGTCTTCGCCGCAGCCACAGCGGGCAGCGCGAGCACGACAACAGCGGACAGCAACCCCACGAGACATCTGCGCATACCAAACCCCCGAGAACGATGTGGCTTTTGCGCACTCTAACCAGGTCCTCGGAGCGAAAGCAAGGTCTATCCACTTACCGGCGCTGCGAGCCGGTCGCGCAGCCACTGCAGCTCATCGCGATCATGCGCCTCGCGCCAACCGCTGAGCGCCGCCTCGAGCTGGGCGCCGGTCAAGCCGGCGATCAGGACCTCCACGTGACCGCCGCCCTGTTCAGACGGCCCGAGCTGCACGAGGTAGACCTCGCCCGTGTCCTCGATCCACGCCGCGCGGTAGAGAGATCCGCGGTCGCGCCAGTGCAGCCCGAGGTCGCACTCGGGTGAATGCAGCCGAGCGGAGTCCGCCAGGACGAACGCCGCGATCGAGGGGTAGGTGAACGGACCGGCTTCGTACGAGCCCGGAGCAGCGGCGACGATCGGCACGAGATCGAGGTCGAGGTGGTGCGCGGTGAGGCTCATGCGAGCATCCTCCGCTCGCCGGAGAAGAACGACGTGAGGCTTCTTTAGGAGTTTCAGAAGTCCGGTCTCACACGCCGCTCTTAGGAATTTCCGAGCGGCGACTTCGCCGGCCGTCGGACGCTGCCGGACGTCATGAGAGCCCAGAAGAAGGAGACCCGGTGAGTACCGCATCCGCCGAGATCGGCTGGCGACAGCGCGCCCGTACAGCCCGCCCGCAGGCCATCGACTTGGGACGCGCCCGCGCGGGCGCTCCGCTGGCCGCGCTGTTGGCGCTGGCCGCGGTCCTGTACCTGTGGGGCCTGAGCCGGAACGGCTTCGCGAACCAGTACTACGCGGCCGCCGTCCAGGCGGGTACGCACAGCTGGAAAGCTTTCCTGTTCGGCTCGCTCGACCCGTCGAACTACATCACGGTCGACAAGCCGCCAGCGTCCCTGTGGATGATGGAGCTCTCCTCCCGGCTCCTCGGCTTCTCGAGCTTCAGCATGCTGTTGCCGCAGGCGCTCGAGGGCATCGCCGCGGTGGCGCTGCTCTACGCGACGGTGAGGCGCTGGTTCGGCAAGCCGGCGGCCGTGCTCTCGGGCCTCGTGCTCGCCCTCACCCCCGTGACGGCGCTGATGTTCCGCTTCAACAACCCGGACGCGTTCCTCGTCCTCCTGCTCGTACTCGCGGCGTATGGGCTCACCCGGGCGCTCGAGGGTGGCTCGACCCGCTGGCTCGCGCTCGCCGGGACTGCCATCGGCTTCGCCTTCCTGGCCAAGATGATGCAGGCCTTCGTGATCGTGCCCGCGTTCGCGCTCGCCTATCTCGTCGCCGCGCCGGGCTCGGTGCGTCGGCGGATCTGGCAGCTCGCGGTCGCGGGCGGCGCGCTCGTGACCGCCGCGGGCTGGTGGGTGGCACTGGTAGAGCTGTGGCCGGCGGGCTCGCGGCCCTACATCGGCGGCTCGACCGATAACAGCATCCTGCAGCTGATCTTCGGATATAACGGCCTTGACCGCATCAGCGGCGGCTCAGGACCCGGCGGAGGCCCCAGCTTCAGCGGTACCCCAGGGATCCTGCGGCTGTTCAACTCCGAGCTCGGCGGTCAGATCAGCTGGCTGCTGCCGGCGGCCGCGATCGCGCTTGTGGCCGGCCTGGTGTGGACGGCCAGGCGGCCGCGCACCGATCGGACGCGCGCCGGCTTGCTGATCTGGGGCGGGTGGTTCGTGATGACCGCCGCGGTGTTCAGCTTCATGAGCGGGATCATCCACCCGTACTACACGAACATGCTGGCGCCCGCGCTCGCCGTGCTCGTCGGCGTGGGTGCGACCCTGATGTGGCAGCGTCGCGCTCACATTCAGGCGCGCCTGCTGCTGGGCGGGATGCTCGCGGGCAGCGCCGTATGGGCGTTCGTGCTCCTCGACCGGGTGCCGGCATGGCATCCGTGGCTGCGAACGGTGGTGCTCGCCGGTGGCCTGGGCACGGCGCTTGCGATCGTCCTCGCCGGTGCGCGAGCGCGCCGCTCGGCGCTGGCGGCGCTCGCGACCGCGGGCGTCACGCTGGGCCTCGCCGCTCCGGCGGCATGGACTCTGAGCACGGTGTCGACGGCGCAGGCCGGGCAGAACGTCGGCGCCGGGCCGGCGGTGGCGTCGGCCGGTGGCGTGGGGGCCGGAGGGCTCGGGGCGGGGTCACAGCGCGCTGCCTCGTTCGGCGGCCGCGCGACCGCCGCCACCGGCAGCCCCGCCACGGCCACGACCGTCAGCCGCACACTGGTCTCGCTCCTCTCCAGCGGCTCGTCTCGCTTCAAGTGGGCTGCGGCCACCACCGACTGGCAGACCGCGGCCTCGATTGAGCTCGCCGGCGGGAAGGCGGTGATGGCGATCGGCGGGTTCAGCGGGGTCGACGGGATGACGCTCGCCCGCTTCGAGGCTCTCGTGGCGGCCGGCAAGATCCACTACTTCGTCAGCGGGGGCGGCCGCGGCCTCGGCGGCGGCGGCGGTCTCCCTTCCGGCGCGCGCCCGCCGTTCGGGGCGCCGCCCTTGGGGTTCGCCGGCGGGCCGGGTTCCCAGGGCGGGCTGCGTTCCCAGGGCGGACGCGGTTCCCAGGGCGGCCCCGGCGCAGGACGGCAGAAGTCCAGCCAGATCCAGTCCTGGGTGGCCTCTCACTTCCGCGCGGTCACGGTCGGCGGCACCACCGTGTATGACCTGACGCAGCCGAAGGCCCGCGCGTGATGTCCGCGACAGCGCTTGAGCGGGTATCCCGTGATGCCGCCCGCGACCGGGTCCGACGCTCGAAGTCGTCGTCCCGGTCTTGCGCGCGGCCTGGACGGCCAGCGACGCCGACGTCGTCTGTACATGGACGTCGATCTCTCGACCGACCTCGGTGCGCTCTTGCCGCTCGTGGCCGGTCTGATCTCGGGGCGACCGCGCTGGACGATCTCCACGGCGTCGCCCGAGCGCGCCTGCGCTGCTCGAGATCGCCGTCCTCGTGACCGCAAGCCTGGTCGGGACCGCCGCGTGGCGCTCACACGTCTCTCTTAGCGGCGTCATACGGCGCTCTGACCGCGGGGGCCGAGACTCAGATCAGCACCCAATCACCGAAACCGAGGTTCTGATCGATGAGTTCCCCCGATACGCAAAGCGTCCTCGCCGCCCGCCGGCGGCGAATGAGGCGCCTGCGCAAGCAGGTGACCGCGCTGGCGGTCACGCTGTTCATCGCCCTCTGGGGCGTGATCTTCTACCAGCTGGTGTCCGGGCACGATCCGGTCCTCTCAGCGAAGGCGAGCACGACCAGCCTGACGACCACGACAAGCTCCTCGACAACGAGCTCGAGACCGATCACCACGAGTTCGAGCGGGTCGACGGCGACGAGCTCGTCCCCCGCGACGACGTCGAGCGCCAGCTCGACTCCCGCGACCACCACGAGCTCCAGCAGCACGAGCTCGTCCTCGGCCACTCCGCTGACCACGAGCCAGTCCTGATGAGCGTCTTCGCCCCCTCCCAGATCGAGGCCATCGAGCACTTCGGCTGCTTCGGCGGCCGCTGCACGGTGGTCGTCCAGGGCAACGGGCCGGCTG
>DATGJM010000033.1:0-3727 GCA_035295205.1 Solirubrobacteraceae bacterium
ATCATCGTGGCGCTCGTCTACTTCCTCGTGGCGACGATCTTCGCCCTTCAGAAGATCACCAAGGGCCTCGATGACGCCATCTCCGGCGTCGTGGGGATCATCGAGAAGAGCGCCCCCGTCAACGACGTGGTCGCCACGATCAACCAGAACCTCGATGCCGGCGTTGATCTGCTCGAGGGGCTTCTCGTCAAGAAGGCGGGCATGGCGGACGCCGTCGGTCTCGTGGACGGCCTCTACCCCGGCGCCGCCGCTCAGGGTTTTCGGAACTTCCCGGAGAGCCGGACGGTCACGGCGCCGCGAATCAGCGAGGTGTACACCAGGGGGACGCTGACCCTGGCGCGGCTCGGGCGAGAGGCACCGATCGCCGCGGCGAGCCCGGCCGGGCCCGCGCTGCGCAACCCCGCTTATGGCAGCCGCGCCGCGCGCGCCCTCTACCCCGGCGGGCGCCCCACGGCCCCTGAGCCGCTACCCCGCTCGCCGATCATCGGCACCGAATCGCCGGTGCAATACCCCGAAGGGAGCAATGGTGCAGACTCCGGCGCCGTTTGAGTACGAGCGCGCGACGAGCGTCGAGGGCGCGATCGCGGCGCTGGGGCAGCACGGATCGGACGCGCGAATCATCGCGGGCGGCCACAGCCTGTTGCCGATGATGAAGCTGCGGCTCGCCAATCCCGAGTACCTGATCGACATCAACGACCTCGACGAGCTCTCCTACATCCGCGAGGAGGCGGGCGAGATCAGGATCGGCGCGCTCACCCGCCATGTCGAGCTGCTCGAGTCAGCGCTGCTGGCCCGGCATTACCCGGTGTTCGCAGACGCCGAACGCGTGATTGCCGATCCGGTCGTGCGTAACCGCGGGACGATCGGCGGCTCGCTCTGCCAGGCCGACGCCGCCGAGGACCTGAGCGCCGTGTGCTCGGCGCTGAAGGCCAAGGTCGTGATCCGGGGCGCCGACGGCGAGCGCGTCGTGGCGATGGACAAGTTCCACATCGGTCCGTACATGACGGCCGTCGGCGACGGCGAGATGCTGACCGAGGTGCGGCTGCCGCTGCGCTCGGGCGCCGGCAGCGCCCACGAGAAGGTCGAGCGCCGGGCCGGGGACTGGGCGATCGCCGCCGCCTCGGCCGCGGTCTGGATCGACGGCGGAACGATCGCCGAGGCCGGGCTGGCGCTCAGCGCCGTCGGCCCGACGACGATTCACGTGACCCGGGCCGAGGAGCTCCTGCGCGGCTCCTCACCCTCTGAGGAGCTCTTCGCGCAGGCGGGCGAGATCGCCTCGGCGGACTGCTCGCCCGTGCCCGACGGGAGGGGACCGGTCGACTACAAGCGCCATCTCGCGGGGGTGCTCGCCAAGCGGGCGCTGCGCCGGGCGACGGCACGTGCCCTGCACCAGGAGGCCTGACTCGATCATGGAACTGCACCTCACCATCAACGGCGAGCGGGTCACGCGCGACGTCGAGCCGCGCCAGCTGCTCGTGCACTACATCCGCGACACGCCGGGGCTGACCGGTACGCACTGGGGCTGTGACACGTCCAACTGCGGCGCCTGCGTCGTGTTGATGGACGGCAAGCCGGTCAAGTCCTGCACGATCCTCGCGGCCATGGCCGAGGGCCACGAGATCCGCACCGTCGAGTCACTCGAGCGCGACGGCCAGCTCGATCCGGTGCAGATGGGATTCCACGAGCTCCACGCGCTCCACTGCGGGTTCTGTACGCCGGGGATGATGATGACCGCCCGGGCCCTGCTGGATGAGAATCCCAACCCGACCGACCAGGAGATCCGAGTCGCGATCTCCGGCGGCATCTGCCGCTGCACCGGCTACAAGAACATCGTCGCCGCCATCCGCTGGGCCGCCGAGCACGAAGCCACGACCCGACAGGAGGTCTGAGCATGGCCGTCACCGAGAACCTCCCGAGCCCCACCCAGGAGCGTCCGATCGGCTTCGGCCGCCTGAAGCGCAAGGAGGACGCGCGCTTCATCCGCGGCAAGGGCACCTACCTCGACGACATCCGCCTGCCAGGGATGGTCCACGGCGCCATCCTGCGCAGCCCGTACGCGCACGCCCGGATCGTCTCGATCGACACCTCGGGGGCGCTCGCACACCCGAAGGTCGCAGCGGTGATCACGGCCAAGGATCTCGAGACCCTCGGCCTGGCCTGGATGCCCACGATCTCCTATGACACGCAGGCCGTGCTCGCCGGCGACAAGGTCCGCTTCCAGGGCCAGGAAGTCGCCTTCGTGATCGCCACCGATGAGTACTCGGCACGCGATGCGCTGCAGCTGATCGACGTCGAGTACGACCCCCTGCCCGCCGTGGTCAACGCCCGCAAGGCGCTCGACCCCGACGCGCCCCTGATCCGCGACGACAAGGAGGGCCAGCAGGACAACCTGGCGAGCCCGCTGTGGGAGGCCGGCGACGCCGAGGCGACCGACCGGGTGTTCGCCGAGGCCGACACCGTCGTGGTGCGCGACATCATCTACCCGCGCTGCCACCCGGCGCCGCTCGAGACGTGCGGGATGATCGCCGATTTCAACCCGAAGACCGGGCAGCTCGACATCTACAACGGCAACCAGGCGCCGAACGCCCACCGCACGATTTATGCGCACGTGGCCGGGCTCGCCGAGCACATGATCCGGATCCGCTGTAACGACATCGGCGGCGGCTTCGGCAACAAGGTCCCGATCTACCCCGGGTACGTCTGCGCGATCGCCGGCTCGATCGTCGCCGGCGTCCCGGTCAAGTGGATCGAGGATCGCTCCGAGAACCTCATGTCGACCGGCTTTGCCCGCGACTACGTCATGCACGCCGAGTTGTGTGCCAAGAACGGGAAGATCACCGGCCTGCGCTGCGACGTGATCGCCGACCACGGGGCGTTCGATTCGACCGCTCAGCCCACGAAGTTCCCCGCCGGGTTCTTCCACATCTGCTGCGGCTCCTACGACCTCGAGGCCTCGCATGTGCAGGTCAAGGCCGTCTATACCAACAAGGCCCCGGGCGGCGTCGCCTACCGGTGCTCCTTCCGGATCACCGAGGCCGTGTACCTGATGGAGCGCATGGTCGGCGCGCTGGCACTCGAGATGGGCGTCGACCCGGTCGAGCTGCGGATGCAGAGCTTCATCCGGCCCGAGCAGTTCCCCTACGAGACGACGACCGGCTGGACGTATGACTCGGGTGACTACGAGAAGACGATGCGGGTCGCGATGGACATCGCCGACTACGAAGGCCTCCGCCGCGAGCAGGCCGAGAAGCGCGCCCGCGGCGAGCTGATGGGGATCGGAGTCTCGTTCTTCACCGAGGGCGTCGGCGCCGGCCCGCGTAAGCACATGGACATCCTCGGGCTGTCGATGAACGACGGCGCCGACCTGCGCGTGCACCCGTCGGGCAAGGCGGTCGTCAGCATCTCCGCACAGACGCAGGGTCAGGGGCATGAGACGACGTTCGCCCAGATCGTCGCCGAGGAGCTCGGGATCCCGCCCGAGGACGTTCAGGTCCGACATGGCGACACCGACCGCACTCCGTTCGGGCTGGGCACCTACGGCTCGCGCTCGACGCCCGTCTCCGGCGCGGCGGTCTCGGTGGTCTCCCGCAAGGTGCGCGACCGCGCGCGGCTGATCGCCTCGACGATGCTCGAGACAAGGCCCGAGGACCTCGCCTGGGAGAAGGGCCGCTGGTATGTCAAAGGGGACCCCTCGAAGGGAGCTCCGATTGAGCACATCGCCGCCTAC
>DATGJM010000034.1:0-2345 GCA_035295205.1 Solirubrobacteraceae bacterium
CCCCCGGGGCAGGTGGCGACGCTGATCCTGCCCGCGGACGTGAGCTGGAGCGAGGGCGCCTCGCCCGCCGCGCCGCCCATCCTTCCGCCTCTCGTGCCGCCGGCCGGCGAGCGCATCGAGGCGGTCTGCCGGGCTCTGCGCGGGGCCGGCAACGCTGCGATCCTCCTCGGCGGCCGGGCACTACGAGAGCCGGGTCTGATGGCCGCGGCACGCGTCGCCTCGGCGACCGGGGCGCGGCTGATCTGCGAGGTCTTCCCGGCCCGGTTCGAGCGCGGGGCCGGCCTGCCGTCGGTCGAGCGGCTGGCCTACGTGCCGGAGCTGGCCTCGACGCAGCTGGCCGGACTGACGCATCTGATCCTCGCGGACGCCAAGTCGCCGGTGACCTTCTTCGCCTACCCGGGCAAGGACAGCGACCTCGTGCCCTCCGGATGCGATGTGCTGGAGCTGGCCGAACCTGCCGGCGACCCGGTGGCGGCGCTCGAAGCCGTGGCCTCCGCAATCGGCTCCGGCTCGGTCGACGGCCTCCTGTCGCCCGCGCGCAGGCCGCAGGCGCCGACCGGCGCGCTCACGGGCGACAGCGTGTGCCAGGCGATCGGCGCCGTCCTGCCCGAGGGCGCGATCATCTCCGACGAGGCGCAGACCTCGGGGGTGAAGCTCGCCGCCGCGACCGCCGGAGCGCCGCGCCACGACCTGCTGGCGCTGACCGGGGGGGCGATCGGCCAGGGCCTGCCCGTGGCCGTCGGCGCCGCGATCGCCTGTCCCGACCGACCAGTGCTGGCGCTGGTGGCCGACGGCTCGAGCCTTTACACGATCCAGTCGCTGTGGACGATGGCCCGCGAGGGCCTCGACGTCACGGTTGTGATCTTCAACAACCGCTCCTACGGAATCCTCAACGTCGAGCTCTCGCGGGTGGGTGCGCGGGCGGCGGGACCGAAGGCACGGGCTCAGCTCGACCTCGGCGACCCCGACGTCGACTTCGTCTCGCTCGCGCGCGGGTTCGGGATCCCCGCGTCGCAGGCGGATTCGGGCGAGGATCTCGTCGCGGCGCTGCGGGTGGCGTTCGCACGGCCGGGACCGCACCTGGTCGAGGTGGTGATCCCGACGATGTTCACCCCCGGGCAGCTGCGGGCCATGCCCTACGCGCTCGGCGCGCTGGGCAAGCTGCCCCGGCCGTTGGCGGCTGCGCTCAAGCGCCGGCTGTACCCCTGACCCGGTCGCGTCGGCTTTACGCCTTACCGGGGCCATCCGGTCGCGTCGCACCGCGGGTCCCCGACCAGCGGAGAGGGCGGGATTCGAACCCGCGATGGAGTTTTATCCCCATACTCGCTTAGCAGGCGAGTGCCTTCAGCCACTCGGCCACCTCTCCGGAGTGCTGGCCAGTGTAGAGGTTGGGTGGGTAGCATCGTGGGCCGCCGGAGGGGTGGCAGAGCGGTCGAATGCGCCAGTCTTGAAAACTGGAGTCCGGTGACCCCGGACCGCGGGTTCGAATCCCGCCCCCTCCGCCTCGCCGGTCGCCCGTGAGACAAACACCTCTCGTTTTCGTCGGGCGCCGCGGATAGGATCGCTCTCACAATGACCGACCTCGCATTCACCGAACGTCCCGCCGCGCCGCCCGCTCACGCCGAGCACGCCCCGCCGACCATCCCCGAGTTCGAGATCGTCCCCCGCCGGGGTTTGATTGCCGTCGGCGTGGTCGTGGTCGCGATCGTGGTCGCGATCGCGGCCAACAAGCTGTGGCCCCTGATGTTCCTGCACGTCGCAGGCGGGGCGTCGTGGACCATCCTCGACCTCTTCCTCGGTCTCGTGCTCGGGCCGATCCTCGGCTCGCTGTCCGTGCCCGCGCGGATCGAGTTCACGACCCGGCTCATGCCGAAGATGCTGCTGATCATGCCGACCGTGGTGGCGATGACGCTCGCCGCGGGCTGGCAGCTCGGAGTCCACGAGGGCACCGTCCTGACCTCGTATCACAACCACGCGTGGATCGTGGCCAGCTTCATCGTCGTCGGCGTCATGTCGGTGCTCGCGCTCGGGCTGCTCGAGCCGGCCAACATCGCGGTGCTGATCGAGCTGAAGAAGCCGCGCCCGCGACCGCAGGTGATCGAGAAGCTGATGAAGCGCTTCATCTACTGCGCCGGGATCCTCGGCGCGATGCAGGTTGCGACCCTGGTGATCATGACCAAGCTGGCGTCGTCATGAGCGAGCGCAGGCTTCCGCCGGTCACTGAGCTTGGGATGGCGTCGCTGTCGTTGATCGTCATCGGCGGCATCTACCTTTCCGCCCACCTTCCCCGCCACGTGCCGCTGGGCCCGGCGGTGGCCCTGCTGGCGGCCTCCACGGTCGTGCTC
>DATGJM010000035.1:0-27720 GCA_035295205.1 Solirubrobacteraceae bacterium
CCGGCAAGCGCGCGCCGCTGGCCGTGGTTCGCCGGCGCGGGGGATATGCGTTCCAGTTCACGCCGCCGAGCGCCGGTCAGCTCACGATCCAGCGGTACTACCTGCCAAAGGGCGCCAGCCTGACGAAGAAGCCGCGCCGCCACGCGCCGAAGCCGGTGCTCATCGCGAAGGTCACGGTCAAGTTCTCCGTCGGCGGAAAGGCGACCTTCACGAGGATCGTCCTGACCAAGACTGGCGTGAACTACCTGCGCACCCATTCTCCACTGTCGTTGACCACGAAGGCCGGCTTCCAGCCGTTGAATGGGGCTTGGACCTGGCGCTACTGGGGCTTTACCCTGCGGTGAGTCCTGGCACGGAGCGGCCGGTTCGAAGAACGTCTAAGACTTTTCCAATTTTCGACGGTATTCTGGGGAAGGATCCACAGGGGGGATTTGCAAATCGTTGACGTGAATCGCGGGTCGGCCTGGTTGTCGGCCGCGCGCCAGAACAGGATGGCCCGGAGCATCTCCGGCACGGCGCTCCTCCAGGGCATCTCTATGGGGCTGGCGTTCGTGACTTCGGTGTTGCTCTCGCGCACGCTCGGGGCCTCTGGCTATGGCGCCTACGCGTATGCCATCGCGTGGGTGGGATTCCTGCTGATCCCTGCGGTGCTGGGCATGGACCGCTACCTGATCCGCGGCGTCGCCACCTACCGCGCATCGAAGGACTGGGGGCTGATGCGCGGCCTCGTGCTCTGGGCCAACCGCTCCGTGTTCACGGTCTCGGTCCTGATGGCGATCCTGGCCGCGGGGGTCGGCTATTTGACGCTCCCGCGCTCGTTCCGGGGGACGTTCATCCTCGCGATGCCGCTGCTGCCCGTGACGGCGCTCGTGATCGCCCGCCAGGCGACGATGACCGGCCTCAGCCGCTCGGTCGCCGCGCAGTTCCCCGAATACCTGATCCGGCCGCTGCTGCTGGTGCTGGGACTTGCGCCGTTCGCCCTCGGGCTGGGTCTGAAGCTCACCCCGCAGCTGGCGATGGCGGTGAACCTGGTGGCGGTCGGCGCCGCGTTCGCGGTCGGGATGACGATGCTCCGCCGCGCGCTGCCAAAGCAGGTCTGGACCGCGGATGCCGGTTACGAGGCGCGCACGTGGCGCCGGGCGGCGCTGCCGATGATGCTGCTCGGCGGGATGTGGATGGTCAACCCGCTCGTCAGCACGATCATGCTCGGCTCGCTGCGCAATGCCCACGACGTCGGCGTCTACACGGTCATCGCTCGCGGGGCCGACATCATGACGATCGGCCTGCTCGCCGTCACGACGCCCCTCTCGCCGAGGGTGGCGCAGCTGTTCGCCCTCGGGGACACGCGCGGCATGCAGCGGGTCGTGACCAGGGCGGCGAAGGTCTCGCTGGCCTGGTCCGCCCCTGTGGCCATCGTCCTGATCGCCCTTCGCCATCCGCTGCTGAGCATCTTCGGGTCCCAGTTCGCGGCCGCCGGTCTCCCGTTCGCGATCATGGTGGCCGGGCAGTTCGTCAACACGGCGGCCGGCCCCGCCGGGATCGTGCTGATGATGACCAAGCACGAGCGCGCCGCAGCCGTGGGGGTCGGCGCCGGACTTGTGGTAAACCTGGCGCTGAACGCGGCTCTTGTCCCCTCGCTCGGCGTGGAGGGCGCTGCGATCGGAACCTCAATGAGCCGGCTGATCTGGAACTGCGCCCTCGCTGGCTACGCCGCGACGAGGCTGAAGATCAACACGACGGTTGCGTTTCGGGGGCCGAACCCGGCGACCGCGGCGAGCCGCGGAGGGTGATGGCCGGCGTGCCCGAGCTGGGATTCGTGATCATCGGTGCCCAGAAGGCGGGGACGACGTCGCTGTTCGAGTACCTCCGCCACCACCCGGAGATCCACATGCCGGCCCACAAGGAGGTCGGCTTCTTCAGCTCGGAGCGCAACTATGCCAGGGGGTGGGGCTGGTACCGCACGGTGCTGAACGAGGGAGCTCCGCCGGGGACCGTGCGAGGCGAGGCTTCGGTCGGCTACATGAGCGGCACCGTCGACCGGCGCGGCGCCGAGGAGATGATGAATCCGGCACCACCGGAGGCCCCCACCGAGGACATCGTCCCGAGCCGGATCCGCGAGCATGCGCCCGACGCGAAGCTGATCTGCGTGCTGCGCGATCCCGTCGCTCGATGCCTGTCGCACTACCGCATGGCCGTGCTCTCGAGGGCCGAGAAGCGGCCGTTCGACGAGGTGATCGTTGACCGCCTCCAGCCAGCCGCGCTCGAGAGCGCGCGCCACGAGATCACCGGGAACAACGGCTACATCGCCCGTGGCGAGTACCACCGGATCCTCTCGGGGTTCTGGCGCGCGTTTCCGCCGGAGCAGCTGCTGACCCTGTTCTCCTCCGAACTGAACGCCCATCCTGCGGAGGTCGTCTCGCGGGTGTGCGAGTTCGTCGGCGTGGACCCGGACTACGTCCCGTCGAATCTGGAGGTCCGCTACCGCGAGGCCGCTCTGGCGCGGCGGCTGCCTAATGTCGACCTGTACGCCTGGCAGGACCAGGTGAGCCAGGTGACGCTCCCCCGCGCCCTCTGGCACCGTCTCCCCGTGGGGATGCGCCGCCGGGTCGATGAGTGGTACCAGCGAGCCAGCTTCAGGGTGGACGTCTGGAACGCCAGACGCGGTGAGCTGACCCCGGAGATGCCTCCCCACATCGAGAGGCGGCTGCGGGAGCACTTCCGCCCCGACAGCCTCGCGCTGTCCGAGGCGCTCGGCGTCGAGGTTCCATGGCTGGCCAAGTGGAACGGCAAGGGAAGCCTGCCCACGGGAGAGCCCGCGAACTCCGGTTAGCTGCGCATCGCTGCGCAACTTTCGCCAAACACGCCGGTTGGGACAAGGGGAGTAGAACGTGAGACCTTGGCTCAAATCGGGCTGGGCGAGAAGGGCCTGGCCGACAATGCCCGCGATGGGCGCGCTCGTGGCGGCGCTCGTGTTCGTCGTGGCCCCAGCACGCTCGGCCTCGCCGGCGTCGCCGGCCCCCGTGGGTGTGAGGCCGGCGGCCGTCGTCTCGGGCATCCAGAAGATCCAGCACGTGATCTTCCTGACCCAGGAGAACCGCTCCTTCGACTCCTACTTCGGCACCTACCCCGGGGCGGATGGGATCCCGGCCGGAGTCTGCCTGCCCGATCCGCGCAACGGCGGCTGCCAGCCGCCCTTCCACGATCCCTCGGATGTGAACTTCGGAGGCCCGCACCACCCGTACGCGTTCCTGCATGACTACGACGGCGGCAAGATGGACGGGTTCGTGTCCGAGGAGGAGCTCGCCGCGTACTGCAGCGGGAATCCGAACGCTCCGGGCTGCGTGCCCTGTAACTCGAGCAACCTCGCCACGTGCAACGACGTCATGGGCTACCACGACGCTCGCGAGATCCCCAACTACTGGACGTACGCCCAGAACTTCGTCCTCCAGGACCACATGTTCGAATCCGTGCGCTCCTGGAGCCTGCCCGCGCACCTCTGGCAGGTCTCCGGCTGGGCGGCGCAGTGCAGCTCGAGCAGCCCTCTCAGCTGTCAGACCTGGTTCGACGAGCCCACGAACGGCGGCGGCGTCCCCACCGGGTTCTCCGCCCCCTGGACGGACATCACGTACCTGCTGAACCAGCATGGGGTGAGCTGGGGCTACTACATCTTCCGGGGCAACGAGCCCGATTGCGAGTCGGATTCCGCCCTGACCTGCAACCCGGTCAAGCAGGGGCCGACGACGCCGGGGATCTGGAACCCGCTTCGCTACTTCACCGACGTCCAGCAGGACGGCCAGGGCGCCAACATCCAGTCGCTCAACTGCTTCTACTCCCAGCTGGCTCTGAAATCGGCCTCGGGCTGCACGCCGCCGGCCAGCAGCAGCGGCTGCGGTCTGCCGAACGTCTCCTGGCTCGTCCCCAGCGACACCGTCTCCGAGCACCCGCCGTCTTCGATCGCCACCGGGCAGGCCTACGTCACGACGACGATCAACTCGGTGATGAACTCGCCCTGCTGGAGCAGCACGGCGATCTTCCTGACCTGGGACGACTGGGGCGGGTTCTACGACCACCTGACTCCACCCACGCTGCTCACCGAGACGGGATCCCTGTCCACGGGGCAGACGGTGGCCAGCGGATACGGAATCCGGGTGCCGGGCCTCGTGATCAGCCCCTATGCACGGGCGGGTTACATCGACCACCAGGTCCTGTCCAACGACGCCTATCTGAAGTTCGTCGAGGACGACTTCCTGGGCGGCGAGCGAATCTGCTCGCCCGACTCATCGGGCTCAACGAACGTCGGCTGCATCTCGAGCGACGGACGGCCGGACACGCGTCCCCAGGTAGCCGAGAACGTCGTGCCCGGCGATCTGACGGCTGACTTCGACTTCAACCAGGTGCCTCGGTCGCCACTGATCCTGGCCACGCATCCAGCTCCCGGCCCGGCTTCCTGCCCGCCGAACACCTGCGGGGCCGGCGCCGGGCCGCCCCCGCTCCAGCTCACCGTGTCGATCGCCAAGAAGGTGCGTCTGCGCGGCAGGCACCCAGTGCTCAAGCTCGTGATCAGTTGCAATCTGGCCTGCCGTGGGCGGGCCGGAGGCGTCCTGAGCGTGTTGATCAGCCATCGCCGCCATCCGCGCCTGCGCACGCTCTCCTTCTCCCTGCGCGCGAACGCCGCCAGGACGTTCAAGCTGGGCTTCACCAAGGCGGAGCTCTCGGAGATCAAGCACGCCGAACGCCACCACCGCGTTTACATCACCGTGTCCGTGTCGGTGCGGAGCGGCAAGGTGACCCGCACCTACGGCGTCCGCGTGCGCCTGGTCTACTAGTGGGCCTGCCAACATAGGCCGCCCATGTGCGGCATATGCGGCATCGCGGCGGCCGATCCCGACCGCGTCCCGATTGAACCGGCCCGGCTGCGGGCCATGACCGACGCCATCCGCCACCGCGGGCCGGATGACCGCGGCGAGCATCTCGAGCCAGGGATCGCGCTCGGAATGCGACGGCTCTCGATCATCGACGTCGCCCACGGAGGGCAGCCGAGCGTCAGCGAGGACGGCTCGCTGCTCGCCGTCCACAACGGCGAGATCTACAACCATCGCGACCTGTTCGCCGAGCTCCGCGGCCATCACGAGCTGCGCTCCCACTGCGACACCGAGGTGATCGTCCACCTCTACGAGGAGTCCGGGGTCGAGTTCCCGCGGCGGCTGGCCGGGATGTACGCGATCGCGCTCTGGGACCGCCCCCGCCGGCGGCTGGTGCTCGTGCGCGACCGCATGGGCATCAAGCCGCTCTACGTCGCCGAGCTGGCCGATGGCCTGGCGTTCGCTTCCGAGGTGAAGGCGCTCGTCGCCGGTGGCCTGATCGAGCCCGCGCTCGACCCTGTGGGCGCCGAGCTGTTCATGGCCTACGGCTATGTCCCCGGGCCGCACACGCTGTTCGCCGGCGTCCGCAAACTGATGCCCGGAAGCCTGCTCGCCTATGAGGACGGGCGGATCACCACCGAGCGCTCGTATTGGCATCCCTGGGAGGAGGTTCCCGAGCGGCCTCGGAACACGAGCTGGCAGGAGGACACCGAGGAGCTGCTGGCGATCCTGCGCCGCTCGGTGCGTGAGCACATGATCAGCGATGTCCCGCTCGGGCTGATGCTCTCGGGCGGCGTCGACTCCTCGCTCGTCGGCGCGCTGATGGCCGAGGCGAGCGCCGAGCCGATCAAGACGTTCTCGATCGGGTTCGCCAACCGCCCCGAGAGCAACGAGCTGGCCGACGCGCGCGCCGTGGCGCAGCGGCTGGGCTCAGATCACCACGAGCTCGTGGCCGAGCTCCGCGACGACCCGGCCGCCCTCGAGGACATGCTGTGGCACATCGAGGAGCCGATCACCGATCTCTCGGCGCTGGGCTTTCAGCTCATCAGCCAGCTGGCACGCAAGCACGTGACCGTAGCCCTGTCGGGCCAGGGCGCGGACGAGCTGTTCGGCGGCTACCGCAAGCACCAGGTCGCGCGCGGGGCCGATCTCGTCGGGCGGCTCCCGGGCGCGAGAATCGTGGCGGGCCGACTCGCCGTACAGGCGGCCGCGGGTTCGACCGCGGCCCGCGGACTGCACGCGCTGGCCACCACCGATCCGGTGCGCCGCCTTCAGGCGATGAGCCGGGTGACCCAGGCCGATGAGCGTCTCCAGTTGCTCCAGCCGGAGTTCCGCTCGAGCGACGCCGAGGAGGTCCTCGCGCGAGCGATCGGCCAGTACCGCCTCCCCGATGAGCTCTCGGCGCTCGAGCAGACGCTCGAGCTCGATCGACGGCTCGCCCTGGTCGACTTGATGTTCCTGTACTTCGACAAGATGTCGATGGCGGCCTCGCTCGAGGTCCGGGTGCCATTCGTGGACCACCGCCTCGTGACCTTCTCGCTCGCCCTTCCGGACAGCCGGCGTCTTCATCTCCTGCGGCGTAAGGAGGTCCTACGGCGCGCCGCGCGCGGTCTCGTGGACGAGAGCGTCCTCCAGAAGCGCAAGACCGGGTTCTTCAACGCCGCGCTCGAGGGCTGGCTGAGCACGCACCGCGAGGGTTTCGTGCGCGAGGTGCTGCTCGACTCGCGGACGCGTGCGCGCGGCCAGTTCGAGCCCGCGATGATCGAGTCGATGGTCTCCGACGCGGGCGCGGCGGGTCGTAAGCGCGCGCAGGTGCTGTTCGCGGCGCTGATGCTCGAGCTCTGGCAGCGCCTGTGGGTCGACGGCGACATTGCCGGCCGCCTGCGGGTTGCGGAGCTTTCGGGAACCTAGGCCAGCAAGGGGCAATTCGCCTCATCGTCCATTCGTCCAGCGCGCCGACCGCTGGCCAACCGCTGGTTCACAAGCGCGTTTCCCGGGCATCAGGCATGCGGCCGCAACGGGACCGGGAGTGCATGGGTGCCTCCTCGCAGGGTGGTTCGCGGGTGCATGCCCGCGCCTGTAACTGAACCGTCCAAACCCCAGGGGATCGATTGTGCGCCCTCCGCTTCGCCTGCTCGTAGGCATCCTGATCACCTGTGCCGCGCTCACGGGCACGGCCCACGCCAACCCGCTCTCGCTGAGCTTCGACGGCACCTTCGCGGGCGGCCCATCGCCGTGGTGGAACGCCAAGGGCCAGGTCCAGTGCGCCAACTACGGAACGGCTTCGCAGAGCCCGCGCCTGCGAGGCGACCTGTACATCGACAGCACGAATCCGGTGAGCGGTGGCGCCTCTGGGCACTTCTACCTGCCGGCTGACACCAACACGAGCACCTATCCGTGGGAGGCGTGCGATCTGACCATGGGCCAGATCCCGAACGTCCTGCCCGACGATGAGTACTACGGGCTGATGGTCTACGTGCCGGCCGGCTGGACGATCGCGAATCACTTCTTCGGCGGCGTGAACATCTACGAGCTGCACTTCCAGGCCATCTGGGGCGCGCCGATAACGCTGGAGCTGCACCCGGACCACGTGACCCTCGCCGTGCAGACCGGAGGCTGTAACCCCGTCGGCAGCACCGGCCCCGGATGCCAGTACCGCTCGAACGCAGACTCGTCCTGCCAGAACTGGTACTGGTGGACCTGCCTGCCCGGCGAGTACGCGATCCCGCCGGGGGCATTCGTGCAGGGCAAGTGGAACGAGATCCTCATCCACGCGCGCTGGGCGTCGGACACGAGCGGCGCCGTCCAGACCTGGTACAGGGTGCTGGGCTCGACGCTATGGACGCCGTCAGCGAGCGTGAGCGGGATCCCGACGGTGCAGTGGAACCGCTCGACGGGCTTCCTTCCGAGGATCTACACGAACGAGATCGAGGCCTACACGCAGCATCTGACCTCGCCCTTGGATCTGTGGCTCGACGATCAGCTGATCAGCACGTCGTCGGCCGCGGTGATGACCGCGATGCCCTGATCACCCGTGGCCACGCGACGCGCCACTTTTCGGTGCCGGACGGCTGCGTTCCCGCGGGCTCGCGCGGGACAAGTTATGTAAAGACCGGCGGCTGACGGTCGAGTAAAGGGGCTGTGATCGCGAAGCCTGTGGCCACGGCCGCAGAGGACGCGACGGCCGGTGGGACGGCGGTCCAGCACGACCTGGACGCGGTCTAGGCCAAACGTCCAACTTCAACGTCCAAATCCCGGATCGGTCTGAGTCCCGTCGATCCACCCCCTTGACCAAACCCAGCAGTACTCGGCGCCGTGCCCCCCTCGCGGCGTCCGCTCGACACGAAGGGATCGGACAGTGACTTACCCAGCCGCGCGCAAGAGGCTTCTCTTGCGCTTTCTGGCCCCCTTGGCCGCCGCACTGATCGCCACCCTGGCGCTCGCGGGCCTTGCCCAGGCGAGCCCGGACACCATCGCCCATGCCAGTCCCAGCACTCTGGCCCACGAAGGGCCGAATCTCGTCGCCCATGCCGGCGCCGTTGTCGCCCACGCCAGCTCGACCGGCGCCGGTCAGACCAGCACCAGCGGTGCCGGCCTGACCAGCGGTTCCGCTCAGACCAACCCGTTCGGCGCCGCGCCGACTGCCACCAGCACCGGCACCAGCACGGGACTCACCTTCAACGGCATCTTCGCCAACGGCGTCGCGCCGTGGAACTCCACCGGCGGCGGAGCCCAGTGCGCCAACTACGGACAGGTATCGCAGAGCCCCAGGCTCCGCGGGGACCTGTACATCGACAGCACCAATCTCGTCAACGGCGGCGCCTCCGGGCACTTCTATCTGCCGACCGACACCAACAGGACGACCTACCCGCTCGAGGCCTGCGACCTCACGATGGGCAAGGTTCCGAACGTCCTCCCCGATGACGAGTATTACGGGCTGTCGTTCTACATCCCGCCGGGCTGGACGATCGCCAACAAGGCGTTCTACGGCGTGAACATCTATGAGCTGCACTTCCAGGCCATCTGGGGTGCGCCCATCACCCTGCAGCTGCACCCCGACCACGTGACGCTCGCGGTGCAGACCGGCGCCTGCTACCCGGTCGGGAGCGCGACCCCTGGTTGCGCCTACCGCTCGAACGCCGATAACCCCAAGTGCCCGATCGGGTGGTTCACGTGCTTGCCCGGCTACTACGCGATCCCGCCCGGAGCGCTCGTGCAGGGCAAGTGGAACGAGATCCTCATCCACGCCCACTGGGCCAAGGACTCCACCGGCTCGGTGCAGACCTGGTACCGGGTCAAGGGCTCCACCACCTGGACTCAGTCCGCCAACATCGGCGGCTTCCCCTCGGTGCAGTGGAACATGTACGGCGTGACGGCAAGCTGGTACACGAACGAGCTCGAGGCCTACACGGCCGCGCTGAACTCGCCGCTGGACCTCTGGCTCGACAGTCAGGCCATCAGCCCGTCTGGCTCGGCCGTGATGTCGGCGATGCCCTAGCCCACCGAGCAGCCAGGCAAGAAGCTCCTGTACTCCACGGCCGCGCCCTCCCCCGGCGCGGCCGTGGCGTTCGGAGAGAGACCATCGACCAGGCGGCCATGTATGGGGCTCGCGCCTGGTGCAGCGATCGATACCTGACGACAGATTCGTCGATGCCGACCCCCCGTCATACGGCACGCTCTCGGATGCTGTGCGCGCTGCTCGCGCTCGTGACGGTGCTGTGTGCCCTGTCGCACGCGGCCGGCTCGGCGCGCGCGGCAGGGCTGTCCTTCTACGGCTCCTTCGAGGACGGCATCACGCCGTGGAATCTCGGCGGCGGCGGACCGCAGTGCGCCAACTACGGCACGGTTTCCGACAATCAGCGGCTGCGCGGGAACCTCTTCATGGACACGAGCGTCGGCGGTCAGGGAACCACGGTCGCGCGGTTCGATCTGCCCCCTTCGCAGTTGCCTGACTTCCCGCTTCAGGCCTGCGAGCTGACGCATCCGGTGCCACTCGGTCTGGGTACCGACGACTACTACGGCTACATGTTCTACGTGCCTGTCGGCTGGGACACGGGCAGCTCTGCGTGGTACGGCATAAACGTCGCCCAGTTCCACTTCCAGAACATCTGGGCCGCGCCGCTGCTGTTCGAGCTACACGACGACCACCTGACGCTCGCGATCGAGAGCGGAGCCTGCAACAGCTATCTGACCAGCAACCCTGGCTGCCAGTTCCGCTCCAACGCCGACGACAACTCGTGCCACACGAACTCCGCCTACACCTGTCTCCCGCCGCTCGAGGCAGTGCCGTCCCCGATGGAGCAGGGTGTGTGGCACGAGGTGATCATGCACGTGCACTGGGCCGCTGACGCCAGCGGTGCCGTGGAGGCGTGGACCCGGATCGAGGGAGACCCGAACTGGACCCAGACCGTGCAGGAGAGCGGCTTCCCGACCGTCCAGTGGGACGTGACGACGGGCTGTTGCCTGCCAAATGCCACCGACAAGGTGGGGGCCTACCGGGGACTGGCCACCTCGCCGGTGTCGGTGTGGGAGGACAACATCTCCGTCGGCTCGGACTTCGCCACGGTCGCGGCCACGATGCCGATGGCGCCCGGTGGCCCCCCGCCGCCGGCGCCCGCCCCGAACCCCGCCCCGCCGCCCAGCACCCCGGCGCCGAAGCCTCCTCGCAAGCCGCGGCACTCCGTCGGAGCGCACACCGCGCGCTCGCAGCCGGCGCGGGCCAAGCCCTTCGGCCGCCGTTGCGTCGCGGCACCCGCGAGGAGGGCCTGGCTGCGCCATCACCGGCAACCCGGCGCGCTGCGCCGGCAGGTCCTGGCAATGCGCCGCGTGCGCCATGGCCGCGGACGCGGCGCGACGGTCGTCTACTGCTTCTAGCGCCCGTCTCGGGCGCGGGGTTTCCGCCCGGCCCGTGCGGCTACGCTTGGCGAGTCAAGTCGAACTAGGAGGGGGAGTGGTAGCGGTCAAGGACGCAGTCCCGAAGGCGGTGCGCCCGTATGTCAGGTCGGCCTACCGCTGGGGCCGCTCGCATCCCGCCCTCACGCGGGCAGCGAAGGCCCAGTTGGCCCGTCAGCTGACCGGGCAGGAGCGGCATCTCGTCGAGGCGGTCGATCCGGTCGTGTCGGTCAATGACTCGATGGCCGGCGGCGGCTGGCGCCACTACTTCGAGGTCGGGCTCGACGCCATGCGCTGGATCGAAGCCGCGATGGCCGCCGCGTCCATCGACGCGCCCGAGCGCGTCCTCGACCTTCCCTGCGGGTGGGGCCGGATCATGCGGTTCCTGGCCGCGCGCTATCCGGGGGCCGAGCTCGTAGGCTGCGACATCGTCGACGACGGAATCGCCTTCTGCGCTCAGCAATTCGGCGCCACCCCGGTGCGCTCTTCTCCGGCCATCGGCGACGTCGAGCTTCCGGGGCAGTTCGATCTGATCTGGTGCGGCTCGCTGGCCACGCACATCGATGCCGGCAGCGTCGAGGCGCTGCTGAGCCTGTTCGCGCGCTCGCTCTCCCCGCGCGGTGTCGCGGTCGTCACCGTCCACGGCCGCTTCGTCGAGGCTCGCCTGGCCGTCAACGATCCGTTCTATGAGCTCGACCCCGAAGCCGCGGCCAAGATCGTCCGCGAGTATCGCGACGGCGGCTTCGGATACGCCGACTATCCCTCGGGCGAGAGCTACGAGACCGAGACCGCCGGGCATACCGACGCGCATTACGGGGTGTCGTTGACCTCGCGCGAGTGGATGGCCGGCGCCGCCGCCCGGGCGGGGCTGTCGGAGGTCTACTACGGCGAGCGGGTCTGGGACCACCACCACGACGTCTACGGCCTGCGACGTCAGAGCTGACGTCGGCTAAGCAACTGGTCCAGCCGACCCGGCGCCGGTCAAGCGCCGATTGGAGGCGGGCGATGGGTGAGCATGCCCACCCCCGTCCCCCGGGCCCGCGCCGTGGTGCCGCTCGTCCTCCTGGCGCTGGCCGCAGTCCTTCTGAGCACGCCCGGTGTCGCGCGGGCCGCCGGCGCCCTGTCCTTCGACGGGACCTTCGAGGACGGCTTGACGGCGTGGAACCTCGGCGGCGGCGGCCCGCAGTGCGCCAACACGGGCACCACCTCGAACAACCAGAGGCTGCGGGGCAACTTCTTCGTCGAGACCAGCGTCGCCGGTGAGGGGGCCGCGTCGGGGCGCTTCGACCTGCCTCCCTCGCAGATGCCGAACTTCCCGCTCGAGGCCTGCGAGCTGACCCACCCCGTGCCACTCGGCCTCGGGACGGACGGTTACTACGGGTACATGTTCTACGTCCCCGTCGGATGGACGACCGGCACCTCGGCGTTCTGGGGCGTCACAACCGCGCAGTGGCACTTCCAGAACATCTGGGGCTCGCCACTCGAGTTCCAGCTCGAGAACGACCACATGACGCTCGCGATCGAGACGGGCGCGTGCGACGACTACACGACCTCGACGCCCGGCTGCCAGTACCGCTCAAACGCCGACGACGGCGGCTGTCGCAGTAGCGCCACGGTCACGTGCCTGGCGCCGCAGTACGTCGTGCCCCCGGGCATGGAGCAGGGCGTCTGGCACGAGGTCGTGATGCACGTGCACTGGGCAAGCGACAGCACCGGGCAGATCGAGGTCTGGACCCGCGTCGAAGGCCAGACGGCCTGGACGCAGACGGTCGAGGTCAGCGGGATCCCGACCGTGCAGTGGGACGTCACCCAGGGCTGCTGCCTGGCCCAGGCCACGGACAAGGTCGGCGCCTACCGGGGGTACGCGACGGTCCCGGTCTCGGTCTGGCTCGACGACATCGTCGACGGCCCCGATTTCGCGACCGTGGCCGCGGCGATGCCGACGGCGCCCGGCGCCCCGTCCGGCGGCGGCACCGGCTCCGGCTCGGGCGGTGGCGGCACCGAGTCCGGCTCGGGCGGCGGCGGCACCGGGTCCGGTTCGGGCGGCGGAGGCACCGGGTCCGGCTTGGGCGGCGGCGCCCCGGCTCCGCCGCGCCGGCAGGCCGGCGCGACCGCGGCCTCGGGCACCCGGAGAAGGCCGGTGACAGCGCGCTCGGCCCGAGCCCATACCAAGGTGTTCGCCAGCCGCTGCGTCGCCCCGGCCGTCCGGCGGGCCTGGCTTCGCCACCACCCCCGTGCCGGCGCGGCGCGACGGCAGGTGCTGGCCATGCGCCGTGTGGCCGTCCGACGGCACGGACGCAGGCAGGCCGTCTACTGCTCCTGAGCGCAGTCGAGTACCCTCCTGAGGGGGGCGCGCTCGAGACGCGCGGTCTAGATCCATGTGTGGAATTGCGGGGCAAGTCCGACTCGACGGTGCGGTCCAGCCGGAGCTGGTCCACCGGATGTGCGCGGCCATCGAGCATCGCGGCCCGGACTCCCGGGGCGTCCACGTCGACGCCGGAGTCGGGCTCGGGATCCAGCGCCTGCGGGTGATCGACCTCGAGACCGGCGATCAGCCGATCTTCAACGAGGACCGCTCGGTCGTGGTCGTGCTGAACGGCGAGATCTACAACTTCCAGGAGCTGCGCGTGCAGCTGCGAGCGCGGGGCCACATGTTCGCCACCCGCAGCGACACCGAGGTCATCGTCCATCTCTATGAGGAGCAGGGGCGCGAGTGCGTGCGCTCGCTGCACGGGATGTTCGCCTTCGCGCTGTGGGACTCGCGCAAGCGGGAGCTGCTGATCGCCCGGGATCGGGTGGGCAAGAAGCCGCTGTTCTACTCCCATCTGGCGGGCCGGCTCACGTTCGGTTCCGAGCTGCCGGCGCTGCTCGAGGATCCGGAGATCCCGCGCGATCTCGATCACCGCGCGCTCGACTGCTACTACGCCTATCAGTACGTGCCGGCGCCGATGAGCGCTTTCGCGGCGATCCGCAAGCTGCCGCCGGCCAGCACGCTGACCTGGCGCGAGGGCGAGATCGAGATCGAGCGCTACTGGCGGCTGGATTACACGCGCAAGCGACGGATCGGATCGCGGGAGGAGGTCTACGCCGAGACCCGCGAGCAGATCGAGGCCGCGGTGCGCCGGCGGCTCGTCGCCGACGTCCCCCTCGGCGCCTTCCTCTCGGGCGGGATCGATTCCTCGGTGATCGTGGCCGCGATGGCCCGGGCCACGAGTGAGGTCAAGACGTTCTCGATCGGCTTCGAGGAGACGGCCTTTGACGAGCTGCCCCATGCCCGCCGGGTCGCCCAGCAGTTCGCCACCGACCATCACGAGTTCGTCGTCGTCCCCTCGGCAGTCGAGATCCTGCCCGAGCTGGTGCGCCACTACGGCGAGCCGTTCGCCGACTCCTCGGCGATCCCGAGCTTCTACCTCTCGCGGATGGCGCGCGCCCACGTCACCGTCGCCCTCAACGGCGACGGCGGTGACGAGAGCTTCGCGGGCTACAACCGGTACGCGGGGAACGCCTATGCGGCCCGGCTCGATCGCATTCCGATCTCGGTCCGCCGCGCGCTCGCCGCCGCCGCGCAGCGGCTGCCCCCGAGCCCGGAGCCCGCCAGCGCCCGTAACCGGCTGCGCCGGCTCGCCGGCTCGCTCCCGCTGTCCGCGCCAGACCGCTACGCGCGCTACATGTCGTGCTTGGATGGCGAGCAGCGCGCCGCGCTCTACACAGACGAATACCGTCGCGAGATCGGGGACTCGCTGGCGCCGGAGATCATCCGGTCGGCGTGGGGGCTGCACAGCGGTGAGATCGTGGACGCCCTCCTCGAGGCCGACGTCGAGACCTTCCTCCCGGGGGACCTGCTGGTCAAGATGGACATCGCGACGATGGCCTACAGCCTCGAGGCGCGCTCGCCGCTCCTCGACCACGAGCTGATGGAGTTCGCGGCGTCGCTGCCGGCGGAGCTGAAGGTCCAGGGACGGGAGAAGAAGGTCGTGCTCCGCGAGGCTGCCGCCGAGTGGCTGCCCCGCGATCTCCTCGACCGCCCGAAGCAGGGCTTCGGCGTGCCGCTCGCGCGCTGGTTCCGCGAGGACCTCCGCGAGCTGGCGTTCGAGACCCTGCTCGCCCCGGCCGCTGTCGACCGCGGCTACTTCCGCCGCGACGAGGTCGAGTCGCTGCTGCGCCGCCACGTCGAGGGCCGGGAGGACCTCTCCGGTCCGCTGTGGACCCTGCTCGTGGCCGAGCTGTGGCACCGGCAGTTCGTCGACGCGCCGCGGCCCGCGGCGCTCACCGCTCGGTCGTGATCCCCAGGCACTCCAGGTACTGGCGCGCACAGACTGCGATGTCGAAGCGCTCGACGACCCGTGCCCGCCCGGCTTCGCCATGCGCCCGCCGCAGCTCGGGCTGCTGCGCGTAGGTCACGAGCGCGTCGGCCAGCCCCTGCGCGTCGCCGGGTTCGACGAGCGTCCCCGTCTCGCCGTCGGCGATGAGCTCCGGGACCGCGCCATTCCGCGTTGCGATGACCGGCTTGCAGCTGGCCATCGCCTCCACGGCGGCGATCCCGAAGGACTCGATGAACTGGTGGGAGGGAAACAGCGCCACGTCGCAGCTTCGCCAGAAGCCCGGCATGTCGCCGACCAGGCCGGCGAGCGTGACGGCGTCCTGCGCCCCGTGGCGGCGGATCTGCGCCTCGAGGCACGCGCGCTCCGGCCCGTCGCCGGCGATCCGCAGGCTGATGGCGGCCCGCGCGCGCGCGCCGGCGACCGCGGCGATCGCGTCATCGATGCCCTTGCCGGGGATCAGGCGCGCCGCGATCGCTGCGGCGAGCGGCGTGCCGACGGCCGGATCGCCAGGCTCGGCCGAGGCCTCAGCGGGGGCGAAGCGCGCCGGGTCGATGCCGTTGTAGATGCGCCGCAGGCGGCGGGCGTGCGGGAGCCGTCGCATCCGGCTCACCATGAAGTCCGACACCCCGACCTCGATGTCGTCGGCCCACGCGCCGGCGAGCGCGTTCAGGAGCTTCAGGCCGCGCCTGGGCAGCGACAGGCCGGTGAGGATCAGCGCACCGTGTTCAGCCGCCACGATCCGCCCGCGATAGCCCCCGAGCCGCAGCGCGGCGCCGATGAATCCACGCTCGGGGAGGATCGCGCCGTCGTCGCCCTTCGCCCCTACCGCCGCGGCGAACGTCCTGGGGTGACGCAGGATGTCGCGTCCGCGCGCGAAGCCCAGCTCGTGGAAGGGCACCCCCGACTCCTCGAGCCGGCCCGCAAGCCGACCGGCGCCGGCCACGAACAGGACCTCGGCGTCGACGCCCGTCCGCCGCATCTCGGCGGCGAGGCCGGCGTACAGCAGCTCGGTCCCACCGATCTCGCCGTCCCAGAGCACGACGGCGACCCCCGGCCGTCCGGCCGGGGAGATCACTGAGAAGGCGCTCGAACCGCGGGCACGCGGCGCGCAGCCTACCAGCGGCCAGAACACCGGATCCCGGTGCGCAAGTTTTCAGCACTAGACCTCGGTCAAATGTCCAAAAGGTCGCATCGAGGGTCAAAAATCGGCGCGAGCTGCCGACCGCATGGGTGTGTTTGCCCCTCGATGGACCGCATGGCGTGGGTCCGCGTTCGCGCTCGCTCTGGTGGCTGTCGTATTCGTGAGCCTTGCCATGGGCGCCGGCGGCGCGCGGGCGGCCGGACTCTCGTTCTACGGCACCTTCGACAACGCGTTGACGCCCTGGAACCTCGGCGGCGGTGGACCGCAGTGCGCGAACTACGGGACGATCTCCGACGACCAGCGCCTGCGCGGGAACCTCTACATGGACAGGACGACGGTCGGCCAGGGAAGCACCTCGGCCCGATTCGTCCTCCCTCCATCGCAGATGCCGAACTTCCCGCTGCAGGCCTGCGAGCTGACCCATCCTGTGCCTCTCGGGCTGGGGACAGATGACTACTACGGCTACATGTTCTACGTGCCCGTCGGCTGGGACACCGGCAGCTCAGCCTGGTGGGGCATCAACGTTGCTCAGTTCCACTTCCAGAACATCTGGGCCGCGCCGCTGCTGTTCGAGCTCCACGACACCCACCTCACGTTGGCGATCGAGACCGGGGCCTGCCACAGCTATCTGAGCAACGCTCCAGGCTGCCAGTACCGCTCCAACGCCGACGACAACTCCTGTCACACGAACTCCGCCTACACGTGCCTGCCGCAGGTCGAGGCCGTGCCCTCGCCGATGCGCCAGGGTGTGTGGCACGAGGTGATCATGCACGTGCACTGGGCCTCCGACAGCTCGGGCTCGGTTCAGGTCTGGCACCGGATCGAGGGCCAGTCCAGCTGGTCGCGGACTGTGAACCTCAGCGGCTTCCCGACCGTCCAGTGGGACGTGACCACCGGTTGCTGCCGAGCCAACGCGACCGACAAGGTCGGGGCCTACCGCGGTTACGCCACCGTGCCGGTATCGGTGTGGGAGGACAACATCTCGGTCGGGCCCGACTTCGCCTCGATCGCGGGCACGATGCCGATGGCGCCGGGGGCGGGACAGACATCCGCCCGGGCCGGCATCGCCCGGGCGCGCAGGACCCTGGGTCGCAGCCTCCCGTTCCGCCACCGGTGCGTGCGGGCATGGGTGCGCCGCGCCTGGCTCAAGCGCCACCGCCGCGGCAGCGCGGTGCGCCGCAGGGTGCTGGCGATGCGCAGGGAGCGCCACCGCCTGCCGCACGCGCACCGGCTGAGCACCGTCTACTGCGCCTGATCGCCGGTGGCCCGGGGGTGCGGTACCCTCTCCACGGGGCAGTATCCACTTGGCCGCAACGAAGCGACACCTGGACTTCATCGTCATCGGGGCGCAGAAGGCAGGGACCACCTCCCTGTTCGAGTACCTGCGCCGCCATCCCCAGCTTGCGCTGCCCGCGTCCAAGGAGATCCCGTACTTCAGCCACGACCGCAGGTACGGCGGCGACTGGGATGAGTACCTTGCCAAGGCGTTCGCCTTCGCCGACACCGAGAGCAAGTGGGGGACGGTCACTCCCCACTACATGTCCGGGGGAATCTACGAAGGCTCCGTGCCCGGACCGCCCCCGGCCAGCGACGAGCGAACCGTGCCGCTGCGGATTCACGAGCGACTGCCGGGCGTGCGGCTGGTGGCCCTCATCCGTGACCCGGTAGAGCGGGCCCGCTCGCATCACGCGATGGCGGTCATGAACGGTTGGGAGCGGCGCGACTTTCCCACCGCTGTGCGCGAGCTCCTGTCGCCGGACGCCCTCGACGCGGCCCGGCGGGTCGTCAGCGAGACGACCGGCTACATAGTGTGGGGCGAATATGGCCGCATCCTGCGCGGCTACCTGGACGTGTTCCCGCGCGAGCAGCTGCTCGTGCAGTTCACCGCCGAGCTCCGCAGCGCGCCGGCCGTGGTCGTGCGCCGGGTGTACGACTTTCTCGGTGTCGACCCCGACTACGTTCCCGACAACCTGGGGACGACCTACCGGCCGGGTGGATCCACGCGGCGGCTGCACTGGCTCGATCTGACCAAGCTGCAGACGAAGGTCGCGTCGAGCACGGCTGCGCGCACCCTGTGGCATTCGCTGCCCGAGTCAGGCCGGCGGCGCGTCGATCAGACCTTCGATCGCGTCAACTACCGAGCCCAGCTCTGGAACCGGCGCGCGAGCGGGACCCTCGCGCCAAGCGGCGAAGACCACATCGACGACGTTCTTCGCGCGCATTACGAGGAGGACGCACGCCGGCTGCAGTCATTGCTGGGCACGAGCCCGCCCTGGGTGTGAGCGTCCCGATGCGAGTGCTGTTCGTGACCAACATGTGGCCCGACGAGGTGCGGCCGTGGTACGGAAGCTTCGTCCACTCCCAGGCACGCTCGCTGGAGGCGATCGGGCTGGAAGTGGACGTGCTGGCGATCCGGGGCTACGCCAGCCAGTGGGAGTACCTGCGGGGCGCGGGGGAGATGGTGAGGCGGAGCCTCCGGGCCCGTCACGACATCGTGCATGCCCACTACGGCCACTCGGCGATCATCGCCCGGCTCGGGCTCGGGCGCCCGCTGGTCGTCTCCTACTGTGGGGACGATCTGCTCGGCACGCCCACGCCGGGGCGGCCGACCGAGATGACCGCCGCCAGCCGCAGGCTTGCGCGCACCTTCGCCCAGGTGGCCAGGGTGGCCAGCGCAACGATCACCAAGTCGCGCCAGATGGAGCTCGAGCTTCCGGAATCCATGCGTCCGCGCAATCACGTGATCCCCAACGGCGTCGACCTCGACTTCTTCAAGCCGATCGACCGGGCCCAGGCCCGCCGCCGGCTGGGCTGGGAGGCGCAGGAGAAGGTCGCGCTGTTCGTGGGCAACCCGTCGAACGAGCGCAAGAACCACGCCCTGGCTGAGCGCGCGGTCGCCAGAGCCGCCGCCGAGCGTCCGCAGCTGCGGCTGCGTGTCGCGTCGGGCATCGCTCCCGAGGACGTGCCGGTGTGGATGAGCGCCGCCGATGCGCTGGTCCACCCCTCCTGGTCGGAGGGCTCGCCGAACACGGTGAAGGAGGCGATGGCCTGCGAGCTGCCGGTCGTGGCCACGCCCGTCGGCGACGTGCCCGAGCGTCTCGACGGCATCCCCGGATGTCACGTGGCCGCTGCGGACGAGGAGGCATTCGCGGCGGGGGTGCTGGATGCGATCGACCACGGCCGCTGCCCGGAGGCCCGAGCTGCGGTGGCCGAGCTCAGCATCGACCGCGTCGCTCACCGCGTGGCCGCTGTCTACGAGTCGGTGCTCCGGCGCGACGCCGGCTAGGGCGTCAGCCAGGGTGACCCGCGGATCGGGTGGGTCTCCTCGGGAAGCTCCGCCTCTCCGGTGACCTGGCGCTGACAGAGCAGCGCAACGACCACCGCGCTCATCACGACGCCGCTCTTGCTGAACAGCGTCACGAGCGTGAGCGAGGAGACGAGCGTGGCCACCAGCCAGATCTGGCCGCCGTAGTTGAGCCACGGCAGCTCGACCACGTGCGCGCGCGCCGAGCGCATGCACCGCAGCAGCACGATCACGAGCGGGGCATAGATCAGCACGGCGCCGATCACGCCGATCGTCATGATCGCGTTGAAGACGCCGAGGTCGACGTCGCGCAACGAGCCGAGCGGCAGGGTGGAATAGAAATGCGTCGTCGGCGGCACCAGGCCGACTCCGAACGGCCACTGCCCGCCGAGCACGCCGAGCATCGCCTTGGCCACGTGGGTGCGCACGGCGACATTGCTCGTCGCCGAGTTCGACGAGCCGATGTCGGTGAAGATCGACAGGAAGCGCTGGACGACCGCGCCGCTGCTGAGCGCGCTCGGAGACACCAGCAGCGTCGCGACCACCCCGGCCCCGGCGACTCCGAGCAGCGTTCCCATCCTCGAGCGCAGGCGGCCCGCGACGCGGCGCTCCCCCTGGAAGGCGAACCACAGGGTCACGAGCAGCAGGCTGCCCACCAGCGCGATCCAGCGCGCCCGCGTGAGCTGGATGACCAGGCTCGTGCCAAGCAGCGCGCTGATCGCGATCGCGAGGAGCTGCCGGCGCCGATCGTGAGACAGCACGGCGTAGGCGATCGAGAACGACACGCCGCAGGTCAGCATGTCGTTCATGCCCGCGTACACACGGGTCAGCCCGAGCTGTTTCACGGCGCCGGACGCATGCACGAGCCAGGTCAGATGCGCGACGCCCTCCACGAACAGGATCTGCCCGATCGAGAACAGGACGGTGCCGATGCCGAGCACCGCGACCAGGGCTCGAATTTCGCTCGTACGCAGCTGGACGCGCGGGAGCACGACCAGTAGGGCGCCAAAGGCGACGAAGTCGCTGCCGAACCTGAACGCGGACAGGAACCGCGCGTCGCTGCGCAGGATCACGACGAAGCACCACACGAACAGTGCGAAGGCGACGAGCGAGACCCGGCGCGCCGTCCGCGTCGGGCGCGAGGGCGCCGGCGAGACGACCAGCCACACCAACGCGGTGCCGATCAGCCCGAACGTGGCCAGGTCCTGATAGGTCACCTTCGGCGCCGCGGTGTGAGTCGCGGTGAAGAACGGGATTCCGTCCATGGCCGCGAGCACGAGCAGACCGATGAGGACCCCGCGCTGGCGCATCGCGAGCGCGACGTAGACCCCCACCACGGCGAGCATGATCAGGTACTTGCTGTGCCCGTGGGTGATCGCGTAGCCGGTGCCGACGAGCAGCGGGAACGTGAGAAGGGTGCCGAGCATCGTCGGCAGGGAGACACGGGGGAGGGCGTGGCCTTTCACAGCGCCCCCACGATCGTCCGCGCCCGCGGGCAGTAGTCAGCCGCCGCGGTGCCCTCGCCGAAGGTGCTCTGCCACCGCAGGAAGCGCTCGACCTCCGCGAGCTCGAGGCGCTTGCGCCGGGCGCGCGAGGCAGCCGGCGAGACGTGCTCGGCCACGCCGAGAGCGCGGTCGACGTGCGCCCGCAGCCGCCGCTCCTGGCGGGCGGCGCGCGCGGCCGTCTCGGGACCCTGCCAGGTGCACAGGTACTCGAGCCAGCTCAGGTAGGACCAGGCGGCGCGGACGGCGACTCCCGATCCCTCGCCGGTCGAGGACGTGCCGCCGTGGTGATGGCCGCGCACCGAATAGGTCAGGCGGATCGGCAGGCCCGCGGCGCGGTAGCGGCGAGCGAGATCCATGTCCTCGTAGTAGAGGAAGAAGCGTGGGTCGAAGCCGCCCAGGCGCTGGAATTCCTCGCGCTGGGCGAACACGAGCGCGCCGGCGGGCCACCAGTTCTCGCTGCGGAGCACCGGCCTGGGCAGCGGCGGCAGCTCGCGCGGGCGCAGAGGGCCTAGGACATGGCTCAGCAACTCCACCCTCCAGGGCCGCTGGGTTCTCCGGGCGCGTGCCCGCCGCTGCAGGACGGGAGCCAGCAGGCCGAACGGCACACGACCCAGCTCGTTCCAGAGCGCGTCGAGGTCGACGGCATCGAGCACGACGTCGGGATTCAGGAACAGCAGATGGGGGTCCGTGGCCGCCTCGGCGCCCTGGTTGCAGGCGCGCCCGAACCCGGCGTTCACCTCGTTGGCGACGACGGTCGCCCCGGCGTCACGGGCGATCCGCACCGTGGCGTCGCTCGAGGCATTGTCGACGACGATGGTCTCCGCCTCGGGAAGCCGAGCCTGCACCGAGCGCAGACACGCACCGATGACCTCGGCAGAGTTGTAGGTCACGACGATGACCGAAAGCTTCATGTTCTCGGCGCTCAGCTGAACGTCGCCCCGGCGACCAGCTATTCGCCCCTTGCCCCTTCTGTCGCCTCGTTGGTGCTCGCGCACACTGCGCAATCCCCAATCGTAGCCGAGCTGCCCCGGGTTGGCAATCGCCGGTCCCGCCAGTAAGCTGAGCCTGGACACCGGCGGGATGCTGCGTTCAGGGGATCGACTACGAGTGAAGCTTCTCAAGCATGCCGGCAAGCTCCGCGGCCTGGTGCCCCAGGCGGCGCGCGAGCGGCTCTACGAATGGCATCCCGGCCGCGCCCGGCGCTGGGAGCGCTACCCGGGGCTGCGACAGGTCGGCGCGGGCCAGGCGGTGCTGACCTTCGACGACGGGCCGGACTCGGACGCCACCCCGGCGGTGCTGGACGCGCTCGAGCAGGCGGGCGTGCGGGCCACGTTCTTCGTCCTCGGCAGCCAGCTCGAGGAGCACCGCGAGATCGGCGCCGAGGTCCTGCGTCGTGGCCACGAGATCGGCTTGCACGGCTATGGCCATCCGCGCCACGACCGGGTTGGCGCGTCCGAGAGCCGGGACGACGTGATCCGCGGCCGCCAGGTCCTCGAGGATCTCCTGGGCGTAAGCCCCCGCTGGTACAGGCCCCCGTACGGCAAGATGTCCGACGCCGCGGCCGAGGCCTGCCGCACCCTCGGGATGAGCACCGTCTACTGGTCGGCGTGGGGCCTTGACTGGGAGCCGGTGGGGGAGCAGCGGATCGCCGCCGTGACCTGCGAGCAGCTGAGCGACGGCGGCATCGTCCTTCTGCACGACTCCGCGCGCTACGCCCGGCGCTCGAGCGCTCTGGCCACCGCGCGCGCGATCGGCCCGATCGCCGCCTGGGCGCGCGAGCGGGGGATGTCGCTGGTCAGTCTGGGACAGGCCGCGGGCGCAGAGGGTCACCGATGATCGCCGCGCAATCCGACACGCCCGAGCGCATCCTGCTCGTCGCCTCACCCGGCGGCCATCTGCTGCAGATGCTCGCGCTCGAGCCCGCCTGGCGGGACCTCGAGCACCGCTGGGTCACGCTCGCGGCGGCTGACTCGAAGTACCTGCTCGCGGCGGAGGACGTCGTGCATGCCCACGGTCCGACACCGCGGAACGTGGGCAACTTCGCGCGCAACCTCCGGCTGGCCTGGCGCGTGATCCGCGACTACCGCCCGCAGGTGATCCTCTCGACCGGAGCGGCGCTGGCGGTGCCCTTCTTCCTCGTCGGCCGGCTTCACCGGCTGAGGCTGGTGTACGTCGAGAGCTTCACGCGCGTGCACCGCCCCGCGCTGTCCGGCCGGCTGGTCTATCCGCTGACCGACGTGTTCTTCGTGCAGTGGCCGAGCACCGAGGGCGGGCGGCGCGCGATCTATGCCGGGAGCGTCGTGTGATCTTCGCCACCTGCGGCTCCAGTCACCTGCCCTTCGAGCGCATGATGCAGGCGCTGTCGGCGCTGCCGGCTGACGAGCTCTACGTCCAGCATGGGCCGGCGCGCCCGCCCGCGTGCGCGACGGCGACGCCGTATCTGTCCTTCGGCGAGATGCTCGAGCAGATCGAGCGGGCGGAAGTGGTGGTCAGCCACGCCGGCGTCGGGAGCATCATGTGCGCCCTTCGCGCCGGCCACGTGCCCGTGATCTTCCCGCGGCTGAAGCGCTACGACGAGACGGTGGACGACCACCAGGCCGAGCTCGCACGGGCGCTCGCGGATCGCGGCACGGCCGTGGTCGCGTGGAGCCCCGAGGAGCTGGCCGAGGCCGTGCGCTCGATTCCCCCGCGCGCGATGGCTCGCACGCTCGCCGCCGACGGGCTCAGTGCCGCGGTGCGCGCCGCCGTTCGCGGCGAGGCCGTGACGTCGCTCCCCCGCTGAGCGCCGCGGGGGACCGACCCGCGACTAGGAGCCGCGGGTCAGCGCCGGCTGGCGGTGCCAGGCGATCTGCTCGCGCAGCCCGGCGGAGAACTCCCACGCGGGCACGAACTCGAGCTCGTCGCGAATCCGGCTCGTGTCGGCCGCGGTGTCCCGGGCATCGCCGCGCTGGCGCCCCGTGAACTTCAGCCGCGGTGGAGCGACCTCCGATGAGATCAGATCGATCGCCTCGGTGAGCGCGATCCGCGAGCCGCCCCCGACGTTGTAGACCGCGCCCGGAGGCGCCAGCTCGGCCGCGGCGATCGTCGCCGAGACGGCATCGGCGACGTAGGTGAAGTCGCGCGTCTGCTTCCCGTCGCCGAAGATCGTCATCTCGGTGCCGTTCAGGGCCGAGTCGATGAGCCGCCAGAACGCCATGTCGGGACGCTGACGCGGCCCGTAGACGCTGAAATAGCGCAGCGCGGCGACGGGCACGCCGTAGCTGCGCTGATAGATCGAGCACAGGTGCTCGCCGAGAACCTTCGTCGCCCCGTAGGGCGAGACCGGCAGCGGTGTCACGTCCTCCGGGGTCGGCAGGCGCTCGGCATCGCCGTAGATCGACGAGGAGGACGCGAACACGAGCTTGTGCAGCGGCCGGTCCTTGGCGGCTTCGAGCAGCCGTTGAAGAGCGGTCACGTTGCTGCTCGTATATACGTCGAAGCGCTGACCCCAGCTCGCCCTCACCCCCGGCTGGGCAGCGAGGTGAAAGACCACCTCAGCGCCATCGAGCAGCGGTTCGAGCGGGTCGATCGCCAGGTCGGCTTCCACGAGACGGAAGGCCTCGTGCTGGAGCGCCCGTTCGAGGTTGGCGCGCTTGAACTCGGTCGGGTAGTAGTCGGTGAACGAATCCACCGCGACGACAGTCCATCCGCGCTCCAGGCAGGCTTCGCAGAGATGGGATCCCACGAACCCCGCTCCGCCGGTTATGACAACGTGCACATGGCCCCCTTTGGCTCAGCGCGGTCGGATCCGCCAACCGCGCCATCGGTCCGGGAGGATACCTGCAGGCGGCCGACACCGTTTACGCATCGGCACAAGTTCGGTACGATCCCCGCCAGAGATGGGCCAGGGTGGCGGAAGGCTTCCTGCCATGCCAAATCGTGTGCTACCTTCCCGGAGCGACGGACAGGGCAGCCGGCAGGGGTAGATCACGGCCCGCCCTGATTACACATTGAAGGGGGCAAAGACTTGAATACCGAGCCGCAGACCAGCGTCAATTTCGAGCGAGCGCTGCGCGTCGTGCGCCGCCGGGGACCGATCGTCCTCCTCTGCTTGGTGATTGCCGCTGGCAGCGCCTACGCGTTCGCCAAGCACCAGACCAAGAAGTACACGGCGTCGGCGACGCTGCTCTTCCAGCAGGATCAGCTGCTCAACCAGACGGTCGGGCTCGGCAACGGCGTTCCCCAGCAGCAGCAGTTCAGCCAGTCCCAGCAGGACACCAACATCCAGCTGGCAACGCTCGGTGACGTCTCCGAGAAGACCGCTGCGCAGCTCGGCCCGCACTGGACCAAGGGCTTGGTCAGGTCGATGATCTCGGCCTCCCCCGACGGCGACACGAACCTGGTCTACATCCAGGCCACCGCGTCGTCTCCTCTCGTCGCCCAGAAGGTGGCCAACACCTACGCCGCGGTGTTCGCCACCGAGCAGCAGCAGCAGGAGGTCGCCCAGGTCGTCTCCTACGAGCGCTATGTGAACGAGCAGCTGGCGGCGATGAGCCCGCAGCAGCGCGACTCGAGCAGCGGCATCGACCTCGCCAACCGCGCCCAGCAGCTCGCCCTGCTGGCGAAGCTGGCCACCGGCAACGTCCAGGTCGTCGGGCAGGCCGGAGTGCCGAGGTCGCCGTCGGCGCCGAAGACGAGCCGCGATGTGATTCTCGGCGCGATCCTCGGTCTGCTGATCGGCTTGATGATCGCCTTCGTGCTCGAGCGCCTGGACCGCCGGATCCGCGATGCCAAGGAGCTCGAGGAGGCCTATGGCCTGCCGCTCCTGGCGACGGTGCCGCAGCGCGACGACTACGAGGTCATGACCACGCTCGGGCAGTCGAAGGACTCCGGACGGCTGACGCTGTACGACGAGGTGTTCAACCTCCTGCGCTCGTACCTGCGTTACTTCTCGGTCGATCGCGAGCTGCGCACGCTGCTGGTGATCTCGGCCCATCCCAACGAGGGCAAGACGACCGTCTGTTACAACCTCGCCAAGGCGGCGGCCGCGCTCGGCTCGCGGGTACTGCTGGTCGAGGGCGACCTGCGCCACGGCTCCGTGATGGCGCCGCTGGTCGACCGGCCCGACCCGGCGCTGCCCGACGTGCTGATCGGCGAGGCCACGATGGAAGAGGCGATTCGCACCGTGCAGATCGGGACCCGCGGCCAGCTCGACGTGCTGATCGCGGGAGCGATCCCGCCGCCGAACACCGGCGAGCTGATCGAGAGCCACGCCATGGAGACTCTGATCAACCGGGCCGCCGCGAGCTATGACCTGGTCGTGATCGACACGCCGCCGCTCACGCTCGTCGCGGACGCGATCCCGCTGCTGAACAAGGTTGACGGCGTGCTGGTCGTCGGACGCGTCGGCGTCTGCCGCCGGGACGCCGCCGAGCACCTGCGCACCAAGCTCGAGAGCCTGCGCGTGCCGGTGCTCGGAGTGATCGCCAACGGCGCCGGCGCCGAAGAGCGTCGCCGCTACGGCTATGGGTACGGCTATGGCTACGGCTATCAGTACGCGGACACCAAGACCGCGGAGACGGCGTCCACGAACGGATCCGATCTCGGCGAGGTGCCGCAAGACGTCGCACGGATCAGGTAGTGGAGGGGTGCGCGGCCGGTAGCCGACGCACTGAACATACAGTCCATCGTCGAAGGGGCGGGCTGGAGAATGGGGCGCATCAGCACATCAGACGGGGCGGCGGCCACGAACGGCACAGCCTCCCTGCCCGGTGATGTGAAGCTGGATGGAGTCGAGCGAAAGCTCGAGCTCAACGGATATGCGAAGGCGAGGCCGACTGCGAGTCGCAGGCGCGACCGCGACTACCGGATGCGCCGCATGCTCGCCGCCGCGGACGTCGTCGCGGTCATGGTCGGCATCGCCGCGATGCCGCTGTTCGATATCGCGCGACCGCTGGAGCACGTGTTCTGGGGGACCATCACGATCCCGCTGTGGCTCGCGCTGTTCATGATGTACGGGCTGTACTCGGCCGGGCTGCGGCGGGTCGGGCATTCGACGGCCGACGAGATCCCCGGTCTGGTGCACGTGTTCGTGCTGGGCGGGGTGGGGACCTGGGTGATCCTCCATCTGACGCCGGCCGGGAGCACTGAGTTCGCTCCTCTGTGCGCAGCGATCGGACTGGCCTTCGCGCTCGATCTCGCGCTGCGCTCAGCCGTCCGGTGGCTGTCGCGCTCGCTGCTCGGAAGCGAGCGGGTCCTGCTCGTCGGCAGTGGCCCGATGACGCCGGTGCTCGCGCGCCAGGTCCAGCGCCAGCCGTCGCACGGCCTCGAGATCGTCGGTGCGCTCACGCGTGAGGAGAACCGCCACTGGCCATTGCCGGTCGAGTCGCTGGGCGCGTTGGGCGAGGTCGACGCCGCGGCTCTGCTGAGCGAATTGGACGTGGACCGCGTGGTGGTGAGCGCCGAAGGCATCGAGGACCACACGCTCATGGACCTCGTCGATCTGTGCCGGAGAATGAACGTCCGGGTCAGCGCCCTGCCCTCGCTGGCGGCGATGATCGGCCCGGCGGCGACGATCGATCAGCTCGAGGGAGTCACTGTGATCGGGCTGAACCTGCCGACGCTCGCGCACTCGAGCCAGCTCGTCAAGCGGGCGATGGACATCGTCGGGGCGTCGATCCTGCTCGTGCTGAGCGCCCCGGTCATGCTGGTCGTC
>DATGJM010000036.1:0-6061 GCA_035295205.1 Solirubrobacteraceae bacterium
CGACCTCCAGGAGCAGGTGAAGACGGCCAAGGGTCAGAAGCAGGCCCGCGCGGTCAAGCGCCTGAAGGTGGTCTCCGCCTTCCTGAACTCGGGCAACAAGCCCGAGATGATGATCCTCGAGGCGATCCCGGTGATCCCGCCGGAGCTGCGCCCGATGGTTCAGCTGGACGGCGGGCGCTTCGCCACCTCGGACCTGAACGACCTCTACCGCCGCGTCATCAACCGAAACAACCGCCTCAAGCGGCTGCTCGACCTGGGCGCGCCGGAGATCATCGTCAACAACGAGAAGCGCATGCTCCAGGAGGCCGTCGACGCCCTGTTCGACAACGGCCGCCGCGGCCGCCCCGTCACCGGGCCGGGCAACCGTCCGCTGAAGTCGCTGTCGGACATGCTGAAGGGCAAGCAGGGCCGCTTCCGCCAGAACCTGCTCGGGAAGCGCGTGGACTACTCGGGCCGCTCGGTGATCGTGGCCGGCCCCTCGCTGCGCCTGCACCAGTGCGGTCTGCCGAAGCTGATGGCGCTGGAGCTGTTCAAGCCGTTCATCATGGCCCGGCTCGTCGAGCGCAAGTCGGCGCAGAACATCAAGGCGGCCAAGAAGATGGTCGACTCGATGATCCCCGAGGTGTGGGACGTGCTCGAGGAGGTCATCCACGAGCATCCGGTGCTGCTCAACCGCGCACCCACCCTGCACCGTCTGGGCATCCAGGCCTTCGAGCCGGTGCTCGTCGAGGGCAAGGCGATCCAGGTTCACCCCCTGGTCTGCCACGCCTTCAACGCCGACTTCGACGGCGACCAGATGGCTGTGCACCTGCCGCTTTCGGCGGAGGCCCAGGCCGAGGCTCGCATCCTGATGCTCTCGGCCAACAACATCCTCTCGCCGGCGCACGGCGCGCCGCTGGCCACTCCGACCCAGGACATGGTGCTCGGGGCCTACTACCTCACCTATGGCCCGGACACCTCGCAGCTCGAGAAGATCGACCCGGCCACCCACGAGCCGCGCCCGCACGTCTACCGCACCGCCCAGGAGGCGGAGTGGTCATACGAGCACGGCGTGACCAAGCTCCACGACCTGGCCGAGTTCCGGCCGCTGGGTCGCGAGGGCGGCCACCTGCTCACCACCGTGGGCCGGATCATCTATAACGACAAGATCGAGCGCGCGCTCGCAGACGCGCTGGGAGAGCAGTTCGACCCGAGCTCCTACGAGTTCATCAACCGCTCGATGCGCAAGAAGGACACCACCAAGCTGGTGGATGACCTCGTGCAGGCCTACGGCGCCTCGTCGATCTCGCAGGTGCTGGATGCCTTCAAGGACATCGGCTTCCACTACGCCACGCAGGCCGGCGTGACGATCTCCAAGAACGACGTCCAGACGCCGCCGAACAAGGGCGTGATCCTCGCCCGCTACGACGCGGAGCTGGCCACGATCGAGGAGCAGTACGACAACGGCGAGATCAATGCCGAGGAACGGCACGAGGCCGTGGTCACCCTGTGGAACCGGGCGACGGACGAGGTCGGGCTCGCACTGAACGATCACCTCGACGAGCTGAACCCGATCTTCATGATGGCCAACTCGGGTGCTCGTGGATCGTTCTCCCAGATTCGCCAGCTGGCCGGCATGCGCGGGCTGATGGCCAATCCGAAGGGTGAGATCATCCCGCGCCCGATCAAGGCCAACTTCATGGAGGGCCTGTCGGTGCTCGAGTACTTCATCTCGACCCACGGCGCCCGCAAGGGCCTGGCCGACACCGCGCTGCGCACGGCCGACTCGGGTTATCTGACCCGGCGTCTGGTCGACGTGGCCCAGGACGTGATCATCCGCCAGGAGGACTGCGGGACCGCGGAGTGGATCGAGATGCCGGTCTCCAAGCTGGAGCCCGATCCCGAGACCCGGCTGCTGCGCCCGACGGGCGAGCCGAACGACAACCTGATCGGCCGCATCGCCGCGCAGGACATCAAGACCAAGCGCGGTCGAGTGATCGTCGAGCAGGGCAAGGAGATCGACCGCAAGGAGTTCGCCGACCTCGTGGAGGCCTGGCACGACGACACCGAGAAGGGCCACGTGATCACGGTGCCCGTGCGCTCCGTGCTCAAGTGCGAGGCGCCGACCGGGGTCTGCCAGGCCTGCTACGGCCGCTCGCTGGCCACCGGCAAGCTGGCTCAGATCGGCGACGCGGTCGGCATCATCGCCGCCCAGTCGATCGGAGAGCCGGGCACGCAGCTGACCATGCGCACCTTCCACACCGGCGGTGTCGCCGGCGCGGACATCACGCACGGTCTGCCGCGCGTGGTCGAGCTCTTCGAGGCCCGCAAGCCCAAGGGTCTGGCGAAGCTGGCGGAGGAGACCGGCAAGGTCTCGATCGAGCGGAGCGACAAGGCGACGACCGTGGTGGTCACCGACGACGCCGGCGAGGAGCACAGGCACACGTTCCCGCCGCGCACGATCCTCTACGTCAAGGACGGGCAGAAGATCGAGCCCGGCACCCAGCTCAACGAGGGATCTCTGTACCCCCACGAGCTGCTGGCGATCCGCGGCCGGACCGAGACCGAGCTGTACCTAGTGCGCGAGGTGCAGGAGGTCTACAAGTCCCAGGGCGTGGACATCAACGACAAGCACATCGAGCTGATCGTGCGTCAGATGATGAAGAAGGTGCGGGTCGACCAGAAGGGCGACACCGACCTGCTGCCCGGCCAGTTCGTGGACCGCTACGAGTACGCCAAGCTCAACCGGTCAGTGCTCGACGGCGGCGGTGAGGGTGCTCAGGCCGAGGAGATCATCCTCGGGATCACGAAGGCCTCGCTGAACACGGACTCGTTCCTGTCGGCGGCCTCCTTCCAGGAGACCACCAAGGTCCTCACCGACGCGGCGCTCGAGGGCAAGATCGACCGCCTGAACGGCCTGAAGGAGAACGTGATCATCGGGAAGCTGATCCCGGCGGCCACCGGCCTGAAGCGCTACCGGCGGATCGAGATCGAGCCCGCCGAGCCGCTGCCCCGGGGCATCGACGACGTCGGACTGCTCGACCACGACGAGCTCGCTGCCGAGCTCGGGCTTGGCGACGGCGAGACGCTCGGCGGCTTCGGCGGCGGGATCGAACCGGATCTGTCGGATCTCGAGGACATCGGGAACGGCTCCTCGGCTCTGGGCTTCGCCGAAGAGCTCGCGGATCTCGATATCCCTCACGACGACGAGGACGAATAACCTCCACGCGACCGGCGGCGCCCGTCGGCCCCGAATGCCTCCGCGCAGCTTCGCCGCAAGAGACATTCGTGGCCGACGAGCTGCCGCCCGTCGGGTCTCAGCGCCTCACCGCGCGTGACCCATAAGCCGCCGCTCTTCGGCACGCACGCGCCGCATCGCTTGTCAGCGGAGGTAGGGTGCGGGGGGATGAGTCGGCGTGGGCGGATCGCGGGTTTCTCGTTCTGCGCGGTGCTGGTGGCGGTTGGGCTGGCGTGCGCGGTGGTGGTGCCCGGTGGGACCGGGCAGGTGCCGGTGCTCGTGTTCGTATCGGTCGGGCTGACGTGTGCGACGAGCCTCGTGTTCATGGACATCGGCCTCGGTGAAGAGCGGGAGCGGGCTCGGGAGCAGGCAGCGGCCCGGCGGCGGGAGCTGGCTCGGCGCGAGCGCATGGCCCGGCCGCGGGGCTTCAGGCTCGGGCGGGCGCGCGACCATCCCCGGCGCCTGGACTGAAACGCCGCCGGTAAGATCGCCCGTGAATGCCGATTCACGGAGGCGAGCGGTGGACCTGAACGACAGCCCCGAGCAGGCCGAGTACCGCGCGCGCGTCCGCTCGTGGCTCTCCGAGCACAAGCGCGAGGCGCCGGCACGCAACGGGTCCTACGAGGACATGGCCTACGTGGATTCCCGCCGCACCTGGCAGCGTCGGCTCGCCGAGGCCGGCCTGGCCGGCGTGACCTGGCCCAAGGAGTACGGCGGCCAGGGCCTCGGCCCGATCGAGCAGGTCACGGTCAACCAGGAGATCTCCAACGCCGGGGTGCCCGGGATCCTCGACGTGATCGGGATCGGGATGCTCGGCCCGTGCCTGATCGCCCATGGCAGCGAGGAGCAGAAGAGCCGCCACCTGGGCCCGATGCTCCACGGCGACGAGGTCTGGTGCCAGCTCTTCTCCGAGCCGGGCGCCGGCTCGGACCTGGCCGCCGTGCAGACCCGTGCCCGCCAGGGCGACGACGGCTCGTGGACGCTGAACGGCCAGAAGGTGTGGACCACCAACGCCCAGTTCGCCTCCTACGGATTGCTGCTCGCGCGCACCGATGCCGACGTGCCCAAGCACAAGGGCCTCACGATGTTCGTCGTGCCGATGGACGCGACCGGGGTGACGGTGCGCGGCCTGCGACAGATCTCCGGCGAGGCCGAGTTCAACGAGGTCTTCTTCGACGACGTCGTCCTCGGCGAGGAGGCGGTAGTCGGCGGCGTCGGCAACGGCTGGGGCACGGCCCTGACCGTGCTCATGTTCGAGCGGCTGACGATCGGCTTCGGCTCCGAGCACTTCGGCTCGCCGACGCGGCTGGCGGAGACGATCGCCGCCGATCCGGACGCCCGGCGGGACCCGCTGATCCGCGAGGCGCTGGGGGAGATCATCACCGAGCTGCTGGCCGTTCGCTTCAACGGATACCGCGCGCTGACGATGCTCGCGCGCGGGCAGATCCCCGGGCCCGAGGCCGGCCTGGCCAAGGTGACGATGGTCAACGCCGGCATCCGGGCGGCGGATCTCGGCACCGACGTGGTCGGCCCAGACGCGCTCATCGAGGACAGCGAGTGGAGCTACCTGACCTCGTTCCTGCCGGGCCTGAAGTCCGCCGGCGGCACGGAGCAGATCCTCCGTAACACGATCGGCGAGCGCGTGCTCGGCCTGCCCCCCGAGCCGCGCCTGGACAAGGGGATCCCGTTCTCCGAGCTGCGCGCCAAGGAGAAGGAGGCGGTCGGCCGGTGAACTTCGCCCTCTCCGACGAGCAGGAGTTCCTGCGCGAGGCCGCCCGCGGGGCGCTTGCCCGTCACAAGACGATCGAGGCTGCGCGCGAGGCGCTCGAGAACCCCGAGGGCCTGCCCGACCTGTGGCCGATGGCGGTCGAGGCGGGATGGCCCGGGATGTTGGTCGCCGAGGATCGCGGCGGCGCGGGCCTGGGCGCGTTCGACGCGCTGCTGGTCGCGGAGGAGTGCGGGCGGGTGCTGGCCTCGGTGCCGCTGCTGGGTGCGTTGCCGGCCAGCGCGATCCTCGACGCCGCGGGCGACGAGTCGCTCGAGGAGGTGGCCGCGGGCTCGCTGAGGCCGGCGTACCTCCCGGCCCGGCCGCCCGACGACCTGGGGTCGGGCTGGACGGTGCAGGCACGCGCCGGCGTGGGCCGGGCAGCCGCGCCGCGGATCGCGGCCGACGGGACCGTCGACGGCGAGGTGGCGTTCGTGCTCGACGCGCCCGGCGCCGGGCTGCTGGTCGTGGTCGGCCTGGACGACGACGGCTCGCCGGCCGCCGCCGCCGTGCCGGCCGACGGCGCCGGAGTCGCGATCGAGGCGCTCACCCGCTACGACGCGACCCGATCGCTAGGCCACGTCGCGGTGGCCGGCGCTCGCGGCAGGCGACTGGATGTGGGCGCCGACGTGCTGGCCGACGCCTGGTATCTGGCCCAGGCGCTGATCGCAGCCGAGTCGCTGGGCGCGGTGGCGAGCTGCCTGGAGATGAGCGTCGCCTACGCGAAGGAGCGCTTCACGTTCGGGCGTCCGATCGGCTCCTATCAGGCGATCAAGCACGAGCTCACAGAGGTCCTGCGCCGGCTCGAGAACGCCCGCGGGCTTCAGTACTACGCAGGCTGGGCGCGGGAATCCAAGCCCGAGGAGTTTGCGCTCGCCGCCAGCGCCGCGCGCCTCGCCGCCGGCGGCGCGCTCGACTTCGCCGCCCGCGCCAACATCAACGTCCACGGCGGGATCGGCGCCACCTGGGAGCACGACGCGCCGCTGTTCTTCCGCCGCGCGCAGCTCTCGCGCCGGCTGCTCGGGGGCACGCACGACGCGGCCGACCGAGTGGCCGAGCGGATGTTGGCCGGCGCCGCA
>DATGJM010000037.1:0-11025 GCA_035295205.1 Solirubrobacteraceae bacterium
CCACCGAGCCTCGCGTCTGCTCAGCGGAGCCGGGCAGTGCAAGGGAGCGATCCGCTGCCGCTACCACGGCTGGACCTACCGCTTCGACGGCTCGTTGATCGGAGTCCCGGAGGGCATAGGATTCGGTGAGCGCCTGGACAAGTCCACGCTCGGCCTGCATCCCGCCCGGGTCGAGGAGCTGTGCGGCCTGATCTTCGTCAACCTCGATCCGGACGCCCCCTCCCTGCGCGGGCTGCTCGGCGATCTGCCCGCGCGGCTCGCGCGCTACCGCCTCGAGACGCTCGAGCCGTTCGCAAGCGTTGAGACCTCGGGCCAGCCGGCGAACTGGAAGGTCATCGTCGACAACTACGTCGAGGGCTACCACATCCCGATTGCCCATCCCGGGCTGATGCGCCTGCTCGACTACAAGCGCTACCAGGCCGAGATCCACGAGGACTGGGTGTGGTTCGAGGCGCCGATGCGAGCCAAGCCGAGCAGCAACCGCCTCGAGCGGCTCTACTCGCGGCTCGTGGAGCCGATGCCGGGGCTGAGTGAGGAGGACCGGCATGTGTGGCGCTACGTGTTCATCTATCCGAACACCACGATCGACCTCTACCCCGACCAGGTCGGGACCTGGCAGATCGTCCCCGACGGCGTCGGGCGCTCGCGCGACGTGCTGGGCGCCTATCGAGCCCCCGGGCGCAGCCCACGCACCCGCGCCGCCCAGTGGTTGAACGTGCAGCTGAACAAGGTTGTGGCCGACGAGGACGTGGACCTCGTGGCGAATGTCCAGCTGGGCGCGCGCACGCGGGGCTACAGCTGCGGCCCGCTGTCACCGCGCGAAGCCGCGGTGGGCTGGTTCGCCGACCGCATCCGGGCCGACCTGGCCCCCGTGCTGGACGGTCGATGACGCCGGACGCAGGTGCCCCGACTGCGCGCGAGCGGATCCTGACCGCCGCCGTGCGCCGCATCGCCAGCGAGGGCATCGACGGGGTCCGCATCGCTCGCCTCGCGATGGACGCGGGCGTGTCGAGTGCGCTCGTGCACTACCACTTCGAGACCCGCGACCAGCTCCTGGCCGAAGCGCTCGAGTACCCGTACAAGCACGCCGGCGAGATCCGCCTGCCGGAAGAGCCGCCGGGCGGGGCCAGCCACGCCGAACGCCTGAACGCGATGATCGAATCCTGCCTGCCCGGCTCGGAGGTCCAGCGCGATGACTGGGTGCTGTGGCTGGAGCTGTGGCTGCGCGCAGCCCGTGAACCCGGCCTTCGTCCGTTCGCGGAGGACCTCTACGGCCGGCTGCATCACTGGTTTGCGACCGAGATCGAGGCCGGGATCGCCGACGGGGAGTTCGAGCGCTGCGACGCCGACGACCTCGCCGACCGCGCGCTGGCGCTGATCGACGGCTTCGGCGTGCGCGCTCTGATCGGCGATCCGACGATGCCGGTGGAGCGAGCGCGGCGCTCCGTGGCGGGGGCCCTCGCTCGCGATCTGAACGTCGGAGAGCGGCTGACCGCGCTCGGATCCGTCGAGGCTGGGGACGAGCCGAAGCGCCTCAGTCGCACCAATTAGACAAATTGGTCTTGACGTCGCCGTGCGCGGCTTGTAGGTTTCCTGAACAGCGGTTCAGGAAACTGAGGAGAGCCTGTTCCGCCGCGATCCGACGCTATGAGTCCCCGCCCCAGAGTTCATCATCTGCGCAAGCCGCAGATCGTGCAGGCTGCAGCTGAGGTTCTCTACGAACGGGGGCTGTTCGACACTCGCATCGCCGACATCGCCGAGCGCGCGGGCACGAGCTCGCCGACGATCCTCTACTACTTCGAGTCCAAGGACAGGCTGCTCGAGGAGGTCGTGGATAACTCAGACCGCGAGTTCTACGACCGGATCTGGGCCGAGCAGGCCAGGCACGAGCGCGCGTCAGCGAAGCTCGTGGCGCTGGTCGAGGAGACGAGCCTCGGGCCAGGCCGCCTCAGCGACTACACGCTGTGGATGGAGATCTGGGTGAGGGCCCGGCGCGATCCGACGGTGCGCCAGAACTACTTCCGCCTCGATCGCCGACAGCGCGAGCTGATCGCGGAAATTGTCCGTGAAGGGCAGGGCACGGGGGAGTTCTCGCGCGATACCGATGCCGAGGACTTCGCCCTCTCGCTGAGCGGGCTCATGGACGGTTTGGGGGTTCAGATGACACTCGGGCAACCTGACCTCACGCCCGAGCGCATGATCTCGAGGTGCCTCGCGCTGGCCTCGGGGGAGCTCGGCTGCGAGCTCCTGCCGAGCAGCCAAAACGGCAAGAAAAGCCAAACCAGAGAGGTGGGACGGTGAACACCGACCGCAGGACATTCATCAGGCGCGCAACGGCAGCAGCCGCGAGCCTCTCCGTTCCCGGCGTGCTGGCGGCCTGCGGCAACACGACCGCGCCCGTGGCCGGCAACAGCAGCTCGAGCCACGGCCCGAATCCCGCCGACATCGGCCCGGGAGGGCTTCCGCTCGCGCGGGCCAACCATCCGGTGACGCTTCCGATCTACGCCGGTAACCAGGCGATCGCGAACGGTTTGACACCCGAGAAGGGGCCGCTCGAGCTCTACAACTGGATCGCGTACATCAACCCCCAGGTGATCACCGACTTCGAGAAGAAGTACAAGGTGAAGGTTCACCTCAGCACGTTCGTGACCATCGAGGAGGCGATCGCCAAGCTGACGAGCAAGGCCGTGCAGTACGACGTGTTCTGGCCGACCGCCGGCTACATCGAGGAGCTCGTGGCCGGAAAGCTCGTGCAGCCGATCAACCACAGCTACCTTCCGAACCTGGCCGCCAACGTCTGGCCGTCGCTGCAGAACCCGTGGTACGACCAGGGCAGCCGGTACACCGTCCCCTACACGATCTACACGGTCGGGATCGGCTGGAGGGCGGACAAGCTGCCGAACTTCAATCCGGCGTCGTTGGCGAACCCGTGGAACGCGCTGTGGCAGGTCGGGCCGACGATCAAGGGCCGCGTCGGCGTCCTCGACGACGAGCGCGACTGCATGGCCATGGCCCTGCTGCGCAACGGGATCACCGACATCAACACCTCGAGCGCACAGAAACTGGCGGTGGCCAAGAACTCGATGGTGCAGCTCGTCAACTCGACCAACCTCAAGTTCGACACGAACGAGTACCAGCACCTCGCGGATGGCTCGCTCTGGCTGCACGAGGCGTGGTCGGGCGACATGGCTGCGGCACCGTCCTACCTCCCGAAGGGCGTGAAGCCCAGCGTGCTGCGCTACTGGTATCCGGGCACGGGCAAGGGCCCGATAAACAACGACATGCTGGCGGTCCTGAACGGCGCCAAGAACCCGGTGCTGGCCCACCTGTTCCTGAACCACATCCTCGATACCAAGGAGGTGTTCACGAACTTCTCCTACAACTTCTACCAGCAGCCGATCAACGCGATGACGCCTGACGTGCTGGTCAAGCAGGGGCTGATCCCCCCCACGCTTCAGAGCACGCTGATCCAGCGCAGCCAGTTCGACAACGGCTACGTCGAGGGCCCGCTGAGCCAGAACGCCCAGGTGCTGTGGGAGAACACCTGGGCCGCTATCAAGTCGGCCTGAGGTAAGCGAGACGATGGCGAAGGCCGAGGCGAGGGTCTGGAGGTGGTTCGCCCTACCCGGGGTCTTCTGGCTGCTCCTGTTCGTGCTGGTCCCGACCTACGCCGTCCTCGCCGTGGCGATGGGCCGCGTGGACTTCCTCTCGCAGCCGGTGCCCGCATGGTCTCCGATCGCCTGGAACACGGGGTACGTCAGCCAGGCGTTCTCAGGCGCGCTTCCGGGCGGTGAGTACTGGCCGGCCGTACGGAACACCCTCGTCTACGTCGGCGCCTCGATGTTGCTGTGCTTCGCGATCGGCTACCCGGTGGCCTACTACGTGGCCAGGCACGCCGGGCGCACGAAGAAGCTGCTGCTGGTGCTGCTCGTGATCCCGTTCTGGGTGAGCTACCTGCTGCGGATGCTCGCCTGGATCGGCCTGCTCTCCCCGGACGGGTACGTCAATCAGCTCCTCACCTCGATCGGCATCGCCCATCCGCCGGACTGGCTTAACGGCAACGCGTACTCCGTGATCCTGGCGCTCTGCTACGGGTACATCCCGTACTTCATCCTGCCCGTGTTCGCCGGGCTGGATCGGATCGACCGCAGCCAGATCGAGGCGGCGCGCGACCTCGGGTGCACTCCGTTTCGCGCCTTCTGGCACGTGACGCTGCCCCTCTCCCGCCCGAGCGTGCTCGCGGGAAGCGCCCTGATCGTCCTGCCGATGTTCGGCGACTACTACACCAACGACCTGATCTCGGCGTCGCCGCGCACGAACATGCTCGGCAACGAGATCAACCTGTTCATGCAGGAGGGCCCGGAGAAGTACGTCGGCGCCTCGCTGGTGCTCGTGCTGATGGCGATCCTGATGGTCGGCATGGCCTACTACCTCTACCAGACGGCGCGGGACGCCCGCCGCTTCGCGTGATGAGCGCCGTCATCGAAAAGCGGCCGGACACCGAGCTCGCTGCGATCGGCGGCGGCGGTGCGCCGGGGCTGCGCAGCCGCCTCAGCAACCCTTGGGGCAAGCCGCGCTTCCTGGTCGCCACGACCTGGCTCTACATCGCCTGGGCATTGCTGCCCGTGCTGCTGGCGATCCTGTTCTCGTTCAACGCGGGCCGCTCGCGCAGCGTCTGGCAGGGGTTCTCGACCCGCTGGTGGTGGGGCGATCCCGTGCAGTCGATCTTCCACGACCCCGACTACACGAGCGCGCTCCTGCAGAGCCTGCGGCTGGCGGCGCTCGACATGGTGATCGCGACGCCGCTCGGCGTGCTGCTGGCGCTCGGCCTGGCCCGCTGGCGCGGGCGGGGCGCCGGGTCGGCGAACCTGCTGATGCTGATCCCGCTCGTCACCCCGGAGCTCGTGATGGCGGTGTCGCTGCTGCTCGTGTTCACCCAGATCACGATCGTCCCGTTCAGCCTCGTGCATCTCGGCACCACCGCCCAGATCGTCGGCCAGGTGACGTTCTCGCTCTCCTATGTCGTGGTCATCGTGCGCAGCCGGCTGGCCTCGATCGGCAAGGAGTACGAGGAGGCCGCCCGTGATCTCGGCGCGACCCGCTGGGGCGCTCTGCGCCTGGTCCTGCTCCCGCTCCTGCTTCCGGCGATTCTGGCCAGCATGCTGATCGTGTTCGCCCTGTCGATCGACGACTTCGTGGTCACGCAGTACATGTCCGGCGGCTACTCGACGATCACGATCCCGATGTACCTCTACGCCAACGCCCGCGGGGGGGCGACGACGCCCGCGCTGAACGCGTTGGCGACGATCCTCGTGGTGGCCACGCTGATCGGAATCGGAGCCGCGTACCTGCTCTACAGCGTGCTCTCGCGACGGACCTCGACGGCGGACCCGACGGCCCTGGTCGAGCTTTCTCTGCAGGCCTAGATGGTTCAAACTAACCCGAGATCAAGGCGGTGACCCAGGTGGCAGGCGGCGAGATCGAAATCAGAGGTCTGACCAAACGCTTCGAAGAGGCGCTGGCTGTCGACTCGATCGACGTCTCCATCCGTGCCGGCGAGTTCTTCTCGCTGCTCGGCCCGTCCGGCTGCGGCAAGACGACGACCCTGCGCATGATCGCGGGCTTCGAGCGACCGACCTCGGGGCAGATCGTGCTCGATCACGTCGACGTCGCGCAAGTGCCGCCGCATCGCCGAAACGTGCACACCGTCTTCCAGAGCTACGCGCTCTTCCCCCATAAGAACGTCTTCGACAACATCGCCTTCGGGCTGCACCGCCAGAGGGTGGCGAAGGCCGAGGTGCGCCAGCGGGTGAACGAGGCGATCGAGCTGGTCGAGCTCGGCGGTCTCGCCAAGCGCCGCCCGAACCAGCTCTCCGGCGGCCAGCAGCAGCGCGTGGCACTGGCCCGGGCGCTCGTTCTGCGCCCAGCCGTGCTGCTGCTCGACGAGCCGCTCGGCGCGCTCGACGCGAAGATCCGCAAGCAGCTGCGCCTCGAGCTGAAGGCCCTCCAGGAGGAGGTCGGCATCACGTTCGTGTTCGTGACCCACGACCAGGAGGAGGCGCTCAGCATGAGTGACCGGGTCGCGGTCATGAACCTCGGGCGGATCGAGCAGATCGGCACTCCGGCCGAGGTCTACGAGGATCCCGCGACCGTGTTCGTCGCCGACTTCCTCGGCGTCTCGAACCTGATGGACGCCGAGGCCGTGGGGCCGGCCGCGGACCACTGCTTCGTGCGGATCGGAGACTTCCACCTGCGGGCTGGATGCGGTCAGCTGGACGCGCGCGGTCAGGTCAAGATCGTCGCTCGCCCGGAGCGGCTCGAGCTGCGGCCCGGCGACGCCGGCGGCGAGAACTGCCTGCCCGGGATGGTCGAGCGCACGGTGTACGTCGGCTCGACCCTGCAGGTCCTGATCCGCCTGCCGACCGGCGCCAATCTCCAGGCCTCGTTCGTCAACAACGGCGGCCGGCACGGCTACTCCCAGGGGACCCCGGTTCAGGTCCACATTCCAGCCGAGGCGCTGCGCGTGCTCCACCCGGGCGCGGCCGGGAGTACCGCGCCGGAGGCGAGCGCGCCGGAGCAGGAGCTGGTCGGCGCCGGGTAGCCGTCGGCCCGTCAGCTAGCCTGCGGGCGCGTGAGCGTGGCTGAACTTCTCGCCGGCAGGCGCGTATGCGTATGCGCCGGCGCCGGCGGCGTGGGCAAGACGACGACCTCGGCCGCGATCGCGCTCGGCATGGCCGCGTCCGGTGCGAAGGTCGCGGTCGTCACGATCGACCCCGCGAGGAGGCTCGCCAACGCCCTCGGCCTCGAGGAGCTCGAGAATGAGCCTCGGCTGGTCGCGAGGGAGCGGCTCGAGGACGCCGGACTTCAGATGCACGGTGAGCTGTGGGCGATGATGCTCGACCCGAAGCGAACCTTCGACGAGCTGATCGACCGGGTGGCAGCCGACCCGGGCCGCGCGGAGGAGATCAAGGCCAACCGGGTCTACGCCGAGCTCTCGAGTGCGGTCTCGGGCTCTCAGGAGTTCACGGCGGTCGCCAAGCTCCACGAGCTGGTCGAGGGCGAGGAGTTCGATCTGCTGGTGCTCGACACGCCACCCTCACGGCACGCCATGGACTTCCTCGACGCCCCGGGACGGCTGTCCTCGTTCCTGGAAGGGCGAGCGCTCAGAGCCCTCACCCGGCCGTCGGGGCTCGGCATGCGGGTGCTCGGCCGCGGGGCGACCCCCGTGCTCGCCGGGCTGCGGCGGGTGACCGGCGTCGACCTGCTCACGGACCTCTCGACATTCTTCGGCCTGCTGGGTGACATGACCAAGGACTTCAGCGCTCGGGCGACGGCGGTCGAGGCGATGCTGCGCTCGGAGGCGACGGCGTTCCTGATCGTGACCTCGGCCCAGTACGAGCCGATCGAGGAGGCGATCTGGTTCGCCCAGACGCTGCGGCACACCGGCTTCGCATTCGAGGGCGTGGTCGTCAACCGCGTGCATCACGATCTGCTCGGTGACGCCGACGCGACCGAGGTGCCCGAGGCGCTGCGCGAGGTGCTGCCGGCACGACTCGCCGCCAAGGTGGCCGCGAACTTCGACGACTACCACGCGCTCGCACGCCGCGACGAGCGGAACATGTCCCATCTGGAGGCGGAGCTCGGCGAGACTCCCCTGCTGCTCGTGCCCCACTTCGACAGCGACGTGCACGATGTCGAGGGGCTGCTGCGGGTGCACCGATACCTGTTCGCGACGGAGGCCGAGCGGCGGGAGCTGATCGCCGACGTGGTGGCCTAGGCTGAGCGCCGCTCCTCGTGGCGCCGGCGCGCGTCCTCGATCGCGCTCAGCGCCTCGTCCACGTCGGCCCAGCCGCCGACCTCTGAGTGGCGGTCCTCGTCGAGGTCCTTGTAGACCGAGAAGAAGTGCCCGATCTCGGCCTTCAGCTGCTCGGGAAGCTCATCCACGCAGGTGACGCGATTCCAGCCCGGATCGGCCAGAGGCACGCACACGACGTGGTCGTCGGGACCCTTCTCGTCGCTCATCTTGAACAGGCCGACTGCTCGCGCCACGACCCGGCAGCCGGGAAAGGTCGGCTCCGACACGCACACGAGCACGTCGATCGGGTCGCCGTCGAGAGCCAGCGTGTCCGGGATGTAGCCGTAGTCGGTGGGATAGACGACGCTCGCGGACACGAAGCGATCGAGCTTGATCGCGCCCAGGTCGGGGTCGTACTCGTACTTGTTGCGGCTGCCCTTGGGGATCTCCACAACGCATACCAGCGGCTCGGCGCTCATGGTCGCCTCATTCCCCGCACGGGTGCCGGCCAACCGCGGTGCAACCCCCGCGCCGGGTTGGCAGCCCGGCGCGGGGAAGTCCGCGGCTAGGGCGTCCGCGCGATCGCGATCGCCACCGGGCCGTTGCCGACGGTGAGCAGCGTGCCCGGCACGTTCGTGGCCACCGGGATCGTCGTCACCGTGTTCGAACCGGAGTTGGTGACGTACACCGTCTGGTCCGGGCTGATCGCGATGCCGGAGGGCGCCGGACCCACAGGGATCGTGCCCACGACCGTGTCGGTCAGCAGCCGGATCCGCGTCACCGTGTCATCGCCGTAGTTCGCCACGTAGGCGAAACGGCCATCCGAGGTGATCGCGATTGCCTCCGGGAGGTGGCCGACCGAGATCGGGGGCAGCGGCGTGTTCGTGGCCAGCGAGATCGGCGTGACCGTCCCGTCGGCAGCGTTGGCGACGTACGCCATCGTTCCCAGCGGATTGATCGCGATCGCCGATGGGCCGTTGCCGACGGTGATCGGCGGGAAGGGCGTGTTCGTGGCCAGGTTCACCGGCGTGACCGTGTCATCGCCGAGGCCGAGGTTGCACGATGAATAGCCGTTTGCCACGTAGGCCCAGGTGCCGTTCGGGGTGATCGCCACCGCTCCGGCGCCGCAGCCCGCCTGGATCGGCGAACCCGGGGCGTTCGTGGCCGTCGACACTGGAGTCAGGAACCCGAACTGGTCCCAGCTGACGTAGGCGGTGGCGCCGTTCGGAGCCACGGCCACGCCGGTGTTTCCCGAGAAGACGTTGATCGCGCTTCCGACGGTCCTGGTGCCGAGAGTGATCGGAATCAGCCCCTCGCTTCCAAACCCGCAGCAGGTGGCGACGTACGCCGTCCGCCCGCTCGGCGTCACCGCGATCGGTCCCGGATCCAGCGTCGAGGAGCCGGCGAGCGAGATCGGAGCTCCGACCGTGTTCGTGCCGGTCAGTATCGGCGTGACCGTGTCATCGCCGCTGTTCACCACCCACGCGGTGTACGACGTGTGCGCCGAGGCGCCCACCGCCGTCACCCCGAGCGCCACCACGACCAGGGACGCGACGATCGCAATCCGAAGCATTGTTGCCCCCTTTTCAGCACTGCTCCCGGGAACCGCCCGGGCCGGACCCTGCTGCCGACCCTACCGCCGCTGAGAGGTGCGAGTTGTGAAAATTGCCCGGTGGCTAATTCTGCTCGCCGCGCATGACCGCGAGGCAGGCCTCGCAGCGTGGCCACGGCGGATTCCACGGGTAGCCGGTGACGTCCTTGCCGCACAGCGCCGTGTCCGGATCGAGGTCGGTCACGATGTGGCAGAGCTCCTCGAATCCGCCGTCCCCGATCCGTGGCACGTCCTTGCAGCCGGGGTGGACATTCGGCAGCCGCGTCGGCGTGCGGGTCGGTGGCGCCATCAGATCAGGATAACCGCGCTGTTGGCCTGAACTTTGTCGATTTCCGCCGGAGGGTCCGGCGGGAGTCGACATGCTTCGCGAGGGCTACGGCTCGCCGACGCCCTGCAGGACCAGCCACTGCGCGACGTGCCCGGGCGGGTTGCCGTGAAACTCCGCGCGCGCCGCCAGCCGAAGCAGCTCGACCGGGGGCGCATCGAGCTCGTCGCGGCGGTGGGCGAGGTAGACCACGACCGCCCGGGCCATCGTCAGCGGCGCCTCGTCCTCGTCGGCGTCGGGGGGTCCGAGCGCCTCGTTCAGACGCTCCTCGACGTCCTCGACGGCCGCGATCGGCTCGTCGGCGTCCTCGAAGCGCAGGAGCAGGTCGTCCAGGCCATCGCTGCTGCCGTCGTCGCAGACCTCGACCGCGCGATGGACGACCTGAGACAGGGTGACGGGCTCGGGCTCGGTGGGCACGCTGGTGGGCTACCCGACCGTGTCCGGCCTCACACCGCTCCCTGGCACGCCGGGAACAGAACGAGCGGGCTGAGCCCGCTCGTCGCTGTGGTCGCGCTCCCCCTGACTACTTGAGAGCCCCAGGACTTACGTGTCTGGCCTGGCGGCAGAACACTCCCGGCCCCCGCGGGGACCGAGTGGGGAGCGGCCGTGAGAACAGCGTAGTCGCTCTGCGCCGAAGCTTCCACCGTGGCGCCCGGGGGCCGCGCGCCGCACCCGCCACGGAGGCAGGAGGGGCCCGGACGCACGGACTCAGACGAGAGCGGCAGCGGCCTCGGCCAGGAGCTCGTCGGCCAGGCCGCGCACATCGGGGTCGAGATGCCCGCAGAGGATGTCGCGCAGGATCGCCCGCAGGTGCTCGGCCACTTCGGCCACCAGCCGGTCGCCTCCCGGCTCCGGCGGGGTCAGGCCCGTGATCACCGCGCGCTCGAGCGCGACCGCGTGAGCCGTTCGCTCGGCCAGCGCCGCCCGCCCTTCGGGCTGGGCGCACAGCGCAGCCAGGCGGCCCGGCAGCCGGCCGCTGGCCGACCCTTCTGGCTCGAGCAGGGCCCGCAGCGCGAGCAGGTAGTCGCTGAGCGATTCCAGCGGCGAGACGCGCTCGGCGCCCATCTCGAAGCGAGCCAGCGCCCACGCAACCTCACCCGCGGACGGCGCTCGCCGCACGACGAGGTTGTGGAAGGCACGCAGCTCGTCCTCCTGGTCGCCCGAGATGAACGTCACCGACCGCGGCCGGCCACTGGCTCCGAGTGCCACCGGCCGCCAGGCCCCGTCGTCGATGCGGGCCCAGGCCATCGGCCCGAGCGCGTAGCCTCCGGGCTCGAACAGGCGAAGCGCCGT
>DATGJM010000038.1:0-6176 GCA_035295205.1 Solirubrobacteraceae bacterium
AGAAGATGCTGTTCACCGAGCTCCCACCCGACTAGCGGTGGCCACGCGCCTGTACATAGCCAGCGACTTCCACGCCGCCGAGAAGGCGTGGCGCAAGTTCGTCAATGCGATCCGGCTGAACGTCTATAAGGCCGACGCGGCTCTGCTGGCCGGCGACCTCACGGGCAAGGCGATCGTGCCGATCGTCCAGAACGATGGCCGGTACGAGACAGAGCTGTTCGGGGTCCACCGCAGCGCTCGCGGCGAGGAGGAGCTCATCCAGCTCGAACGCGACATCGCGGATGTCGGCTACTACTCGTTCGTCACCACCTCGGATGAGGCCGCCCGCCTGGCCACGGAGGAGGCCGAGCGCGACCAGCTTCTCGAGCGGCTGATGAGCGAGCGGGTCGAGGCCTGGATGGCGCTGGCCACCGAGCGCCTCGCCGAGGGCCAGGTCCCCCTGTACCTGATCCCGGGCAACGACGACGACTTCGTGATCGACCCGATCCTCGATCGCGACGAGTTCGCACCCGTCAACGCCGACGGCAAGGTTCTCGACATGCCGGGCGACCTCCAGCTCCTGGCCTGCGGCTGGTCTAACCACACTCCCTGGCACACGCCGCGCGAGGAGACCGAGGACGACCTCTACGCGCGCCTCGACGCCCTGGCCCGGCAGGTAAGCGACCCCCGCCGCGCCGTGTTCATGATCCACGTGCCCCCGCACGACTCGGGTCTCGATACCGCGCCGCTGCTGGACGAGAACCTGCGTCCCACGGTCTCGGCCGGCGATGTGCTCCGGGGACCGGTGGGCTCGACAGCGGTCAGGCGCCTGATCGAGACCTACCAGCCCGTGCTGGCGATCCACGGCCACATCCACGAATCAGGTGGCGAGCGCAAGATCGGCCAGACGCTGTGCATCAACCCGGGGAGCGAGGCCAACCACGGGATTCTGCGCGGCTACCTGGTGGACATCGGCCGCAAGGGTGTCGAGCTCGCTCAGCGCGTCGAGGGTTAGCCGGCTACTCCGCAGAAGCGCATCGCGGCCACCGCCAGCCCCTGGGCACAGGCCACGAGCCCGTCCACCGGTACGTACTCATCGATCATGTGGGCCACGCTGAGGCCGTTCTGGTCGAAGCCAGGCGGCCCGTAGGCGATCGCCGGGATCCCGGCCAGGTGGGTCAGGGTGGCTCCGTCGAACCAGGAGTCGAGCCCGCTCAGTCCCGGTGCGTGTCCCACGGCCTCACTGGCCTCGAGCATCGTCTTCACCACGGGCTCGGAGGGATCGATCTCCAGCGGCATGACCGCGTTCGGCCACCATTCGATCCGGGGCGGGTGCTCGGCCAGCCAACCGTCATGGGCCGCGGTGTAGGTCGCGAGGTGCTCCTCCACCTCGCGCCGGACCTCCGAACCCCAGCCGTCCGGGTCGGCCTGCGCGGGGACATACATGACCGCGATCGTGAGCTCGCACGACGCCGGATAGGTCACCGGCCACTCGCCACTGCGGGCCATCGTGGCCAGCAGGTCCGGGCGAGAGACGTGGGGGTGCTCGAGCCCGGCGCGTACGGCCCAGGCCTCGCGCAGCGCCTTGATCGCGTCCAGGACGACGGCCGCCTTCTCGATCGCGTTGACAGCACCCCCGGCGCGCCAGTCCGGCTGGCGGACCTCCGCGTGTCCGGGGCGGCCCGGGACATGGACGACGCCGTACTCGGAGCCGCGGCAGGCTACCCAGACCGTGAAGCTGGTGGGCTCGGTGACGATCGCGGCGTCAGCCGTCAGGCCGCGCTGCACGAGCGCGGCACCACCGGCCCCCGAGGACTCCTCGTCGGTGTTCGTGGCCACCAGCAGATCGCCGGCCAGCTCGACCCCGAGGCCCGCGAGCGCCTCGGTCGCGAACACCATCGCGGCGACGCCGCCCTTCATGTCGCATGCACCGCGGCCATAGAGCTTGCCGGCGCGGATCTCGGGCATGAACGGGTCACTGGTCCACGAGGCGCGCGGCTCACCGGAAACGACGTCGATGTGGCCGTTGAACACCAGCGATCGCCCGCCACCACGGCCTCGCCGGCGGGCGATCAGCTGCGGCCGACCCGCGAAGTCGAGCCCGGGCGGCACCAGAGGCTTGCCCGCCAGGGCGGCGCCGTCGGGCTCGAACAGATCGATTTCCGCGCCCGCGGCCCGCAGGCGGTCGGCGAGGTGGGACTGGAGCTCCGCTTCCTGGCGCGGCGGATCCCCCGGATTGCGGGCCGTCGTGTCGAAGGCGATCAGGGCGCTCGTCAGTCCGACCAGCTGGTCGCGCCCGTCCGCGATCGCCTCGCACACGGCTCGCTCGACGTCCGTCAGCCCCATGTTCCGCCACCTTAACAGTCAGTACCGTTCCGGTTGGGGATGAGCGACACCGCGGATGAGATTCACCTGCTGAATGAGGCCGAGGCGCTGATCGAGCTGGCCGGTCGCCGCGGCATCGTGTTGCGGCTGTTCGGAGGTCTGGCGATCCGCATGCTCTGCTCGGAGCTGCCGGCGCGCACGCGCGTCGGGCAGGACCTCGACTTCTGCTCGCTCAGCGCCACGCGGCGCGAGCTCACAACCATGCTCGACGAGCAGGGCTACGTGCCGGACAAGATGTTCAATGCGCTCAACGGCGACAAGCAGCTGTACTTCTCGCATCCGGAGACGGGGCTGGCGATCGACGTGCTGATCGACAAGCTGCACATGTGCCACACGCTGCGCTTCGCCGAGCGCCTGCCGCGCCTTCAGTACACGCTCGATCCGATGGACCTGCTTCTGTCGAAGCTTCAGATCGTCGAGCTGAATGAGAAGGACGCCGACGACTGTCTGCGCCTGCTCGTGACCTTCGAGCTAGAGGACGGCGACGACGCGCAGATCATGGATCTGCGCGTGTTCCGTGACCTCGTCAGCGACGACTGGGGCTGGTGGCGGACGGTGACCCTCAACCTGGAGCGCATCCGGCGCCTGCTCGATGCCGGGGAGCGTCCCGCCCTGGCCGGCGGGCGGCTTGATCCTCGGGCTCAGCTGGCCCGCCTCGAGCAGGTCGCCGAGGATGCGCCGAAGAGCCGGCGGTGGAAGATGCGGGCCAAGATCGGCGAGCGCAAGCGCTGGTACGACGAGCCCCAGGAAACCCCTCACGACTGACCGCGTCTCCGACCGGACACGGGCGTTGCGGCGGCCTGAACCCGGTGAGATACTCGGCCCCTCAGGCCCGGCATCGGGCCGGGCTGGAACGGAAGGAGAGGGGCATGGCCGACCGCATGCTGTTCATCGGCTGGGGTACGCCCGTGCGCGGGCGAGAGGAGCGCGGTCTCGAGGTCTTCAACGAGGCCCTGGGGCTGTACGGCCGGATGCAGCAGGACGGGCGGATCGAGGCATTCAACGTGTGCCTGTTCGACCCGAACAGCAACCTCAACGGGTTCATCGAGCTCCACGCCAGCGCCGAGCAATTGGCAGCGGCGAGGAACGACGACGAGTTCAGGCGCGTCATGATGGACGCTGCCCTGGTCGTCGATGACCTCCACGTGATCGAGGGCTTCACGAACGAGGGCATCGCTCGGGAGATGGCTCGCTACCAGGAGGCGATCGCGAAGGTCCCGCAGCGGGCCTGACAGCCGGCAACCAAGCGGGGGCGATCGGCGGTCGCCCCCTGCCGGCGTTCAAGCTCGGCCGAGTGACGCCGATCAGATTGTGGGTACCTGCAGGGAAAGCCGGTACCCACATGAGCCCGAAAGAACTACGCCATCACATCAGGACCGCGGTCGGGCGCGCTGAGCCGGAGGGCCGCCGGCACACCTCGCGGCTGCTCGGCGCCTGCTGGCCCGGCGGGGCCGAGGACCGCAGCGAGCGCGCGGCGCTGGCCTGGGTGCGGCGCTGGCGGCCCGAGCGGGCCGGCGCCTCGCTACCGCTCTGCTCGTGCGCGAGCGGGCACTGTCAGGTCTGCAACTAGCCGTAGCTGTAGAGCCCGCGCCCGGTCTTACGGCCCAGCAGGCCAGCGGCCACGAGGCGTTGCAGCAGGGGCGGCGGGGCATACAGCTGCTCGCGGTGCTCGGCGTAGAGGCTCTCCGCCACGCCCATCACCGTGTCCAGACCGATCAGGTCGGCAAGCGCCAGGGGACCCATCGGGTGCGCGCAGCCCTGCACCATCCCGCGGTCGATGTCCTCGGCCGTGGCGAGCCCCTGCTCGAACATCCGGATCGCGGCCAGCAGGTAGGGGATCAGCAGTGCGTTGACCGTGAACCCGGCGCGGTCCGGAGCCATGATCGGGTCCTTGCCAAGCTGGTCGGTCACGAAATGCCTGGCGCGCTGGGTCACGTCATCGTCGGTGAGCAGCGACGGGATGATCTCGACGAGCGCCATCACCGGCACCGGGTTGAAGAAGTGCATGCCCACCACCCGGCGTGACCGTCCGCCGGCGGCCACCGCGAGGTCGACGATCGGGATCGAGGAGGTGTTGGACCCGAGGATCGTGTCGTCGCCGACCGTCTGGGCGAGGCGCTCGAAGACCGACAGCTTGGCCGGCTTGCTCTCGACGACCGCCTCGATCACGATCTCGCAGCCGGCGAGTGAGTCGAAGTCGCTCGTGCACACCACCGCATCGAGGGCGCGCTGCGCCTGATCGGCCTCGAGCTTGCCGCGGCGCACGGCGCGATCGATCGAGTGCGCGATCCGCTCGCGGGCCAGGTCCGTGGCCGCGTCGTTGACCTCGACCAGCACGACATCGAGGTCGGCGCGCGCGCAGACCTCGGCGATCCCGGTTCCCATGATCCCGCCGCCGACTACGCCGACGCGGCTGAAGGTGTCCTCGCTCGAGCCCATCGGGCTGCGATCCTACTGAGATGCCCTCATTCACGGACGTCCTCGCCGAACGCGGCGTGCTGGTGGCCGACGGCGCCACCGGCACCAACTACCAGGACATGGGCATCGAGCCCGGAGTCGCGCCCGAAGAGTGGGTGTTCGACGCCCCCGAGCGGGTGGCCGAACTCCACCGCCGATTCGCCCAGGCCGGGTCTGACCTCGTGCTGACCTGCTCGTTCGGCGCCTCGCCGGTACGGCTCGAGGACGGTCCTCTGGCGGGCCGGGCACGCGATCTGAACGCGCGCGCGGCGTCGATCGCGCGGGAGGCCGTGGGCGAGGACACGCTCGTGGCCGGGTCGATCGGACCCACCGGGCAGCTGGCGGAGCCGTACGGCCCGCTGAGCCGCGAGACGGCGATCGCGGCGTTTGGAGAGCAGGCTCGGGCGCTGGCCGACGGCGGCGTAGACGTGCTCGTCCTCGAGACGTTCTTCGCCCTCGACGAGGCTCTGTGGGCGCTCGAGGCGATCGGCGACGCGAGCCCGCAGCTGCCCGTGGTGGTGGCGTTCAGCTTCGACCAGGGCACGCGAACGATGATGGGCCTCAGCCCGGCACAGGCCGTGGCGGCGGTCGAGCCCCTGGGCGTGGCCGCGCTCGGCGCCAACTGCGGGCGCTCCCTCGACGACACCGCGGCTCTGGTGGCCGAGTTCGTGGCCGCGGAGATCTCGGTGCCGCTGTGGGTCAAGCCGAACGCCGGCGTGCCGCAGGTGGTGCAGGGCGAGGTGCGCTACCCCGAGGACCCGGAGTCGTTCGCGGCGCGGGTGAGCCGGTTCGCCGAGCAGGGTGCGCAGGTGCTGGGCGGGTGCTGTGGCTCCACCCCCGAGCACGTGGCGGCGCTGGCGACGGCGCTGGGTCGGGTACCGGCGCGCTAAAGACGGCGCGGCAACCAGCGCCTCAACGCGCCAGCCACCGTTGACGAGTTCCGCAGGGAGTGGTCCCCCGGCACGACCGCGACGGTCCGGTTTCGAGCCTTCGGCGGCATCCCGAACGGATCGCGCTCGCCCTGGATGACGAGCACCGGCACCTTGACCGCGTCGAGCTCGGGAAGCCGGCTCTTCGACGGGTCGCCGCCCTTGCCCGGAGGGTGCACCGGAAAGGCCAGGCACACGACCGCCGCGGCTCCGGCCTCGGCTGCGGTACGGCAGGCCACGCGGGCGCCGGAGGAGCGCCCGCCGACCAGGAGCGCGAGCCCGCTCAGCCGGCCGCGGCGCAGGGCCTCGACCACCTCCAGCCAGGCTGCATCGAGCTGGTGGGCGGGCGCAGGCGACCGACGGCCGGCCACGCGGTAGGGCTGCTCGACCAGGGCCACGGTCACCCCCAGCTCGTTGGCGGTTCTG
>DATGJM010000039.1:0-13289 GCA_035295205.1 Solirubrobacteraceae bacterium
ATGCTCTGGCCGTGCAGGATCCGGTAGGCCCCGACCGCCGACGCCTCGCCGACGTCCATCACGTGGCTCTCGTGCAGCGTCAGCCAGATGCGCGCGGCGATCAGGGCCAGGAGCCCGACCGCCAGGAACGCGAGCGGGAGCCGGCATTCGATCCGCCCGCGCGCCAAGCGCGGTCGCATGCCGCGCACGAGCATTCGCACGAGCAGGTAGGCCAGCGGCGGGTAGATCAGCCACACCGCCGCATCGAGGTGCAGGTGGTCGAACAGGAAGTAGGACACCCCCCAGCTGAGCACCGCGGTCAGGTCGGCGACGTCCCACCAGGAGCGCCGGCGCATGAAGGCCAGCGGCAGCAGGAACGCGAGTCCCAGCGGCAGCCACACCCAGACCTTGTCCCAGATCGCGCCGTAGTGGCCGCGGGCATAGATCCCGATGATCAGCCCACCGGTGTAGGTCGGGCCGAGCCGTCCGTTCGGGTTGACGACCTGAGCCGCGATGAGGTTCTTGTGGAACCAGAACTCGACCTCGTAGTGGTAGCCGGGCCACAGCAGGACCTGGTAGGTCAGCGGGTGGTGGCTGCGATGGATGCGCAGCATCTCCGGGGACGTCCTGGCGATCGCGAATGCCTGCCCCGCGTCGACCTTCCAGCCCGCGGGGATCACCTTCGGTCCCACCGGAATCAGCGTGACCGCGACGTCGGAGATGGTGGGCGTCCGCGTCCGCGTGCGAGCCGCCGCCGGCTGGGCGACTCCGAGAAGCGCCGCCACCACGGTCAGGATCAGAAGGGCCCGCCTCATTACAGGTGCTACCACGTGCCCCCGGCGCACCCGCCGCCCGATCCGCTGCACAGGCGCGAGATCGTCGCGCCGCTCTTCACGACGCTGAACTGGTTCGAGGTGACCGGGTCAAAGGCGACCACGGTGTAGCCGGTGGTGGTGGCGCCCGAGACGGTCGACAGATAGGCCTGGTTGCTGCTGGAGGTCAGCAGCGACGGCTCGATCGAGTGCAGGGCGGACACGTCGGCACCCACGTAGCTGCCGTTGTTGTTGGTCGCGTAGGACTCGATGGCGGTCTCGGCCGTACGCGCCACGGCCTTGGCCTGGGCGTCCTGGGCCTTGCTCTTCTGGTTCAGGAACGACGGCACCGCGATCGCCGCCAGGATCCCGATGATCAGGATCACGACCAGCAGCTCGATCAGGCTGAAGCCGCTCTGCTCGAGGGCGCGACGGCGAGAGGTGTTGAACAGGGCAGTAGGCACGTCCCGACTCCAGTTGGACTATCGACTGAGGAAGGCCGCGCCTTTAGCGGCCCCGAAACGCGACGAGGCGGCCCGGAGGCCGCCTCGCGCTCAAACCGATTGGCAGCTGTCGACTACCAGGTGCCGCCGCTCGGGCAGCCGCCGGTGTTGGCGGTGGTGCACGAACGGGTGATCGTGCCCGAGTTGTTGACGACGCTGAACAGGTTGCTCGTCACCGGGTCGTAGGCGATCACGGTGTAGCCGGTGCCGCTCGCGCCGGAGACGGCCGAGAGGTAAGCCGTGGTGCTGCCGACAGAGGCCAGCGTCGGCTCGATCGCGACCAGCGAGGCGCTGGTGGCGTTCGCGTAGCTACCGTTGTTGTTGGTGGCGTAGGTCTCCATCGCCGTCTGAGCGGTGCGGGCGATGACCTTGGCCTGCGAGTCCTGAGCCTTGCTCTTCTGGTTCAGGAAGGACGGGATCGCGATCGCGGCGAGGATGCCGATGATCAGGATCACGACCAGGAGTTCGATGAGCGTGAAGCCCTTTTCCTCCTGTGCGCGCGCGCGCAGCTTGTGAAGCATTGATCCTCCTGGGATTGATTGGGTCTTCGCCAGATCCCAGGTCCAACGCCCCCGCGGCCTATAGCCTGGTGGCAGCCCGGCTTCCTCATTGCCGAGGTCCGTGGCTTTGCGTCCCGTCCTCGCGGACGGTTTGCCTTTGGCACCTAGAGTTGGCTCTGGCAGTCCTTGTATCGACCGCCACTCGCCTGTACTGGATGCCGCTGGACGTTTGTTTCAGTGCGAGCGAAGCTCGACCTGGACGCAAGTCACCCTGAGCTTGCAGCCCGCGACGCCTCAGCCGGGTGCTCCTGGGCGTCCTGCTCGGGCGTGAAACGGCCCGTCCCACCGCACCACGGGCAGGAAAGCTCGTGGGGGTTCCCTCCCAGGCCCGAGATAACCCGGCCGGTTCCCCGGCATGGGGTGCACTGGCTCCGGTCGTCAGCTGCTTGCTGCTCGGGGCTCACGCGGGGGCACGATACCCACTGTCGGCGCTGATGCCGGATCAGGCCGGCTCGGGGGCGAGGACGACCTGGGCGCCCGCCGGCGTTCAGGTCCTGAGAGATGAAGCGGCCGGCAATCGGCCGGCTGACTGAGCCCCTTCGAGGGCGTTGTCAGGACAGCAGGCCGTCCCAGTCGATGTCGACGCCGTCCGGGTCCGGCAACCCCGGCGTCCACGTGACGCGCAGGGTGAGCGGGAAGCGGTCGCCGGGCTCGAGGCCGGTCAGGTGGGCGTCCTCGAGCACGAGCTCGCCGAAGCCGACGACGCGGCCGTGCTCGTCGACGATCCGGGCCTCCCCGCGATCGCTGAATCCGGCAACCCTGTAACTCATCGACTATCCGAAGCTCGTCGTCGACTACCCGTAGATCGCGTTGGCCGCCTCGATCGCCTGCTGGTGCTCGACGGGGGCAGACGCGAAGTCCTCGCTGCCGTCCCGCTCGACGCGGAAGCTCGAGACGAAGCTCTGCAGCAGGTCGGCGTTGGTCTTCAGCTCGAGCGCGGTCGCCGCGAGCTGCTGGGCGGAGGCCGATGACTGCTGGGCGGCGGCCGAGACCTGGGCGGTCGAGCCTGAGGATCGCTGAGCGACCTCGGCGACTTCCTCGATCATCCCCCGCAGGCGCTCCGATCCCGAGCTGACCTGCTCGGAGGCGCTGGCCACGGCGGCGATGCGGGTGTGCATGTCGCCGACCGCCTCCTCGATCGCTCCGAACGCCTCACGCGTGCGCTCGACCACCTCGGCGCCGGCGTCCGTGCGCTCGCTGCCGTCCTGGACGACCACGAACACGCGCTCGGTCTCGCCCTGGATCGTCTTCAAGAGGCCGGAGATCTGCTCCGCCGCCCGTGCGGACTCCTCGGCCAGCTTGCGCACCTCTTCGGCCACGATCGCGAAGCCGCGGCCCTGCTCGCCGGCGCGCGCGGCCTCGATGGCGGCGTTCAGCGCCAGCAGGTTCGTCTGGCCCGCGATCCCGGTGATCGTCTTGACGATCGCGCCGATCTCCGCCGACCGTGCGGCGAGCTCGCCGATCGCCGAGCTGACGGCGTGCGAGGAGTCGCGCACCGCCCCCATCGCCGAGTCGGCCGCGGAGGCCGCTTTCACGCCATCGGCGGTGATCGTCCGCACCCGGTCCGCGACCTCCATCGCCTGCCCGAGCTCGGCGGCGCTGGCGGTTGCGGCCCCGGCCACGTCTCCGGCGCACTCGCGTGCCGCCTGGACGACCGTGGCCTGCTGGTCGGCCGCCTCGCCCACCTCGCCCATCGCCATGGCGATCTCGCCGCCGGCCCGGTCGCTGTCCTCGGCGGCGTGCGCGACCTGAGTGGACGCCGCGCCCACGTGGGCCGCGGTGTCGGTGACCTGGCCGACCAGCTCCCGCAGGCGCTCGGTCGCCGTGTTGTAGGCCACGTAGACGTCGACCATCGTCAGGCGCAGCGCCTCGAACTTGTCCTTCATCGCCCGGAACTCGCCGCCCATCGTGATCGGCGTGGGCTTCGACCAGAGCTCGAAGGTGATCGAGAAGTCACCGCCGGCGAGCGCGTCCAGGCCCTTGACGAGGCGATCGGTGGAGGAGTTCCGGAACATCTCCAGCGCGAACAGCACGATGCCGGCGTCGCGCTTGAGCTTCAGCGCGAAGGCGAGCGCCAGCAGCAGCGCGGGCACGAGGAACACGATCACGGTCAGCGGCGAGGCGCCGAACGCGGCGTAGGCTCCGACGGCCAGGGCCGCCTCGAGGACCACGGGCAACAGCACGGCGACGGCCAGGGAGAGGTTGGCCAGCAGACGGACGTTGCCCGTCTTCAGGGCGAGCTTGGTCAGGGGAGAGTTGTTCAACGCGCAAACGCCTTTCGAGAAGATTCGGGCCTCACTCCGTCTCAGATCGGAGCAAGGCCCGGAAGGCTTTAGAGCCGAAGCGCGACTTCTTACTTGATGGCGTTGTAGATGCTGAACAGCGGCATGTACATCGAGATCACGATCACGCCCACGATGCCGCCGACGACGATGATCATCACCGGCTCCATGATCGAGGTGAGCGCCTTCACCGCGGCCTCGACTTCGCTGTCGTAGAAGTCGGCGACCTTGGCGAGCATCGTGTCCAGGGCGCCGGTTTCCTCGCCGACGCCGACCATCTGGGAGACCATGGCCGGGAACGCGCTGGCCTCGCGCAGGGGCGCGGCGATCGTGCCGCCGCCCTTGACCGAGGTGATGACGTCGCCCATGGCGCGGTCGATGACGGCGTTGCCCGCCGTCTTTCCGGTGATCTCGATCGCCTGGAGGATCGGCACGCCGGCGGAGGTCAGTGAGGCCAGGGTGCGCGACCAGCGGGCGATCGCCACCTTCTGCACGACCTCCCCGATCTTCATCGGGAAGCGCAGCTTCAGCTGATCCCAGCGGGGCCGCCCCCAAGCGGAGCGCTTGAAGTACAGGAAGCCGAACACCGACCCGAGGAACGCGAACAGTAGTGCGTACCACTGGTGCACGACGATGTGCGAGAAGTTGATCATGAACTGCGTGAGCGCCGGCATCTTGCCCGGGAACTGCTTGAACACGCCCTCGAAGACCGGGATCAGGAAGGCCACGAGCGCCAGCAGCACGACCACCGCGAAGGTGATGATGACCGAGGGGTAGATCATGGCGGCGCGGACCTGACGGCGCAGGGCCGCGTCCTTCTCGAGCTGATCGGCGACGCGCATCAGGCATTCCTCGAGCACACCGCCGGCCTCACCGGCGCGGACCATGGCGACGTACAGGTCCCCGAACACCTTCGGGTGGCGAGCCATGGCGTCTGAGAGCAGGAGGCCCGCTTCGACGTCCTTGCACACCAGCCCGATCGTGGTCTTCAGCAGCTTGGAGCTCGTCTGCTGCTCGAGCACGTGCAGCGCGCGCAGGATCGACATGCCCGAGGTGACCATGGTGGCCAGCTGGCGCGAGGCCACGGCGAGGTCCTTGGCCCCGACGCGCTCGAGCGCGGTCAGGGTGAGCTCCTTGGACTTGTACTTCTGGGCGATGTCGACGACGGTGAGCCCGCGCTCTTTGAGCTGCTCGGCGACCACCTGCTTGGAGTCGGCCTCGACCTCCCCCTTGGCGACGTTGCCGGTGAAGTCCTTGGCCTTGAAGACGTAGGTGGCCATGACCTAGGCCGCCATTCTCTGGTCGCCGTGGGCGCCCGCCGGCCCGAGTAGTCGGCGCAGCTCCTCGACCGAGTGCGCGCGGGACTCCGCCAGCTGGCGTGTGACCTTGCCCTGGCGAACGAGCTGCGAGAGCGAGGCGTCCATCGTCTGCATGCCCTGCGAGGCGCCGGTCTGCAGCACCGAGTAGATCTGATGCGTCTTGCCCTCGCGGATCAGGTTGCGCACCGCGGCCGTGGGCACGAGCACCTCGGCGGCGACGCAGCGCCCGGAGCCGTCGGCCGTGGGCAGCAGCATCTGGGTCATGATCCCCTGCAGGGCGACGGACAGCTGGGCTCGAACCTGAGCCTGCTGCCCGGGCGGGAACACGTCGATGATGCGGTCGATCGTCTGCGGGGTGTCCTGGGTGTGCAGGGTGGCGAACACGAGGTGGCCGGTTTCCGCCGCCGTGATCGCGGTCCCGATCGTCTCGAGGTCTCGCATTTCTCCGACCAGGATCACGTCCGGGTCCTGGCGCAGCGCGGCCTTCAGGGCCTCGGCGAAGCTGGTGGCGTCCGAGCCGAGCTCGCGCTGGTTGACCAGGCACTTCTTATGCCGGTGCAGGAACTCGATCGGGTCCTCGATCGTCATGATGTGCTCCTCACGCGAGGAGTTGATGACGTCGATGACCGAGGCCAGCGTCGTCGACTTGCCCGAGCCGGTCGGGCCGGTCACCAGCACGAGGCCGCGGGCCCGCTTGGCGAACTCGCCCACCGCCGGCGGCAGCCCGAGGTGCTCGAGCGGCACGACGTCGAAGGGGATCAGACGGAAGGCGGCGCCCACGGCCGAGCGCTGGAAGTAGGCGTTCACGCGGAAGCGGGCACGGCCGGGGATCTGGTAGGCGAAGTCGATCTGCCAGTGCGTCTCGAACTTCTGGCGCTGCGAGTTGGAGAGGATCGAGTAGACGATCTCGCGCGTCTCGGTCGGGCTGAGCGTCGGATAGTTCTCGAGCGGCGTCAGCCGCCCGCGCACGCGCACCATCGGCGGAGAACCCGCGGTGATGTGTAGGTCCGAAGCCCGGCGGTCGAGAACCTCGAGCAGGACGTCTGCGAAATCCAAATCCATCGACTATGGCTCCTTTGGCGCTGCGCGCAGCAGGGGTACAGCCCATCTATCGGCAGGTCAGCCCGAACCTGTTACGCGAGCGATCTCAGCCATGGACGTCAGTCCGGTCTTGACCTTCTCCAGACCGTCGTCGCGCAGCCGGCGCATGCCCTCTAGGACGGCGCGCGAGCCGATCTGATCCGCCGAGGCGCGCTGCAGGGCGAGCTCGCGGATCGCCTCGGTGACGTTCATCACCTCGTACAGGCCGACGCGGCCCCGGTAGCCCATCCCGTTGCAGCGCCCGCATCCCACCGGCTCGAAGGCCTCGATGTCGAACTTGGCCTTGAACCCGTGGTCGCACAGGACCGCAGCCGGGATGATGATGCGCCGCTTGCAGTCCGGGCACAGCCGGCGGGCCAGGCGCTGGGCCACGATGCAGTCGATCGCCGAGGCCACGAGGAAGGGCTCGATCCCCATCTCGATCAGGCGCGTGATCGCCGACGGAGCGTCGTTGGTATGCAGCGTCGAGAGGACGAGGTGGCCCGTGAGCGCGCCCTCGATCGCGATCTGGGCGGTCTCGCGATCTCGGATCTCGCCCACCATCATGACGTCCGGGTCGGCGCGCATCATCGCCCGCAGGCCAGCGGCGAACGTCAGCCCCGCCTTGTTGTTCACCTGCACCTGGGTGATGCCTGAGACCTGGTACTCGACCGGGTCCTCGATCGTGATGATGTTCTTCTCCGGCGTGTTGATCTCGGCCAGCGCCCCATAGAGCGAGGTCGACTTCCCCGAGCCGGTCGGGCCGGTCACGAGCACGGCTCCGTATGCGCGGTTGAAGGCGCGGCGGAAGCGGTTGAGCTCTTCCTCCTGGAAGCCGAGCTTGGCGAGCTCGAAGCGCACCGCCTCCTTGTCGAGGATGCGCATGACGACGCCCTCGCCGTGCACGCTCGGCATCGAAACCACGCGCAGGTCGACCTGGCGGCCCTCGACCGTGAGGCTGACGCGTCCGTCCTGGGGGATGCGCCGTTCGGAGATGTCGAGGTCGGCCATGATCTTGATCCGCGAGACGACGCCCGAGACCATGCGCTTGGGCACCGTCGTGGCGTCGATCAGGACGCCGTCCACCCGCATGCGCACGCGCAGCTCCCTGGCGCGGGTGCTCTCGTCGGCCTGCGGCACGAAGTGGATGTCCGAGGCGCCACGCTCGGCGGCCTGGGCGATGATCGAGTGCACGAGCTTGATGACCGGCGCGTCATCGGCCGACTCGCGCAGGTCGACGACCTCGGGGCCGGCCTCCTCCTCGCCCTCGGCGACCGCCTCCTGGACTGCGTCCTCGAAGCGGTTCATGCGCTGGATCAGGCCGGCGATGTCCTCCGCCGAGGCCACAGCGGGCTTCACGTCCAGGTGGGTCATGAGCGCGATGTCATCGACCGCGAGGACGTTGGCCGGGTCGGCCATCGCCACGAGCAGGGTGCCCTTGTCGTGGTAGGCGATGGGCACGGCGCTGTAGCGCTTGGCGGCGCTCGCGCTCAGGAGGTTCACCGCCGCCATGTCGGCCTGGAAGACGCCCAGGTCGATGTGGTCGAGGCCGTAGCGGTCGGCGATCGCCCGCGAGAGCTGCGAGGAGTTGATCACGCCCTTGTCGAGCAGCACACGCTCCGCCGGCAGGCCCGACGCGCGCGACTCCTCCGCGGCTGCGTCGACGGCCTCGCGCCCGGCGAAGCCGAGGTCGACCAGCACGTCGGTCAGGAAGCGACCGGACCCGCCGCGCCGGCGCGGCGCCGTGACGCCGGTGAAGCCGGCTTCGGCGCCGTCCTCAGCCGATACCGCCGAGAGGTGGGGCTTGGGCGGGCTCATCCGCGCGCGAGCGCGGCCCGCATCGCTTCGACCGGCGCGGTATGGCCGGTGAACTGCGCGAAGCTGAGGGCCCCCTGCCCGATCAGCAGCTCCAACCCATCCACGTAAGGCTTTCCGCGCTCCCTTGCCGCCTGCACGAGCCTCGTCTCTCGTTCTCCGTACACGTAATCAACCACACACTCGTAGCTGTCGAGCGCATCGGCGTCCAGGCCCAGCAGCTTGAAGGGGTCGTCGTTTGCGTCCAGCCCGATGGACGTGCAGTTGACAAGCAGATCGGCATCGGCTACGCGCGCGATCACGCGGGCGCCAAGCTCGTCTGCGAGCTCCTGGGCCCGCTCCGGGGTGCGGTTGTGGATCAGCACCTCGGCGCCGGCGCTGGTCAGGGCCCAGACCGCCGCCCGGGCGCTCCCGCCTGCCCCCAGCACGAGCGCGGTCTTGCCTTCCGGGCTCGCCGGGAGCGCCGCGATCAGCGCCGGAGCGTCGGTGTTGTCGGCCGTGATCGTGCCATCGCCCTCGAACAGCAGAGTGTTGGCCGCGCCGATCGCCTGTGCGCGTGGAGTCGGGGCGCTGGCGAGGGCGAGCGCCGCCCGCTTGTGCGGGATCGTCACGTTGGCGCCGCGAAAGCCCGCATCGGGCAGCGCTCTGACGGTCTCGGCGAACAGGTGCGGCGGGACGGGCAGGAGCTGGTAGCGCCAATCGTCCGGGAGGCCGACGGCTTCCAGCGCCGCGTTCTGCATGGCCGGCGAGCGGCTGTGGCCGACGGGCCAGCCGAGTACGCCGAGACGTCTAGCAGTTGGTGGGCGAGCGGCCATGGAGCTGCGTGCGCTTGGCGTAGTACGCAGCCACCAGCGCGTCGAACTGCGCGCCGCTGGAGGCGAAGGCAAGCGCCCCGTGGCCGCACACCTTCGTCACGTAGTAGATGTAGTTGCTGCGCGCCGGATGGGCCGCGGCCTGGATCGCCGCCAGACCCGGGTTGTCGATCGGCGTTGGCGGCAGCCCGGCGTGCACCCGCGTGTTCCAGGGCGAGTTCGAATGCAGCTGGGACTCAGTGAGTGGCTTGGTGTAGTTGCCCACGGCGTAGCGGGTGGTGGCGTCGATCTGGAGCAGCATCCCGAGCCGCAGGCGGTTGTAGATCACCGACGCCACGAGCGGGAAGTCGTGCGCCGTCTGAGCCTCGCCCTGGACGAGGGAGGCGATGATCAGCACGTCGTAGGGCGTCAGGCGATGCGCGCGGGCGTAGCTCAGGTTCACCTTCGCGAACTCGAGCTTGAACGTCTCGAGCTGGGCCCTGACGAGCTCGGGCACCGTGATCGGGTCGCGCAGCTGGTAGGTGTCCGGGAACAGGAACCCCTCGAGCGAGGGGGTGGATCTGGGGGCACCGTAGGCCACCGGGTTCAGCAGCGGCGAGTGCCGGGTGGCAGCGAGGTAGCCCGTTCCGATGTGCTGCGAGCGCAGGAGCTTGTCGATCTTGGCTCGCGTCAGTCCTTCGATCAGCGTGAGCTCCGAGGTCTTGATCGTCGGCGGCGGGGTCGACAGGATCGTGAGCACCCTGCCGTAGCTCATGCCGAGCTCCAGGTGGTAGGTCCCGGCGTAGAGCTTGCCGCGGTCTCCGGCCAGCGTGGCGCGGAGGTTGAAGAAGAACCCCGAGGGCACGACGCCGTCCTTTGCCAGCAGGTCACCGATCTGCCTGGCGCCGGCGTTGTGGGGCACAACGACCGTCACGTGGCCGTGAGGCGAGGTCCCGAGGGGCTGGAACAGCGAGTTGACGAACCAGAGCACCGCGATGACCGCGGCGAGCGCCAGCACGATGATGATCCGCCCGACCCAGGCGTGGCCCTGGCGTGGCCTGTCCGGGCGCGGGGCGCGCGTGGCCGTGGGCGCCGGGCTGCGGCGGCTCATGCGCTCGGCGTGGGTGGCTCGCCGAGTGCCAAGCGGGCGCTCCGCGTCCTGCTGGTAGGGCTCGGGCTCCTCCTGCTCTGACACCTCCTCGGGCTCGGGCGCCGGCGGGGGGTCCGTCCAGCCTCCCGCGGTGCGTGCGGCCCGGCGCCGCTCGCGCTCGATCCGGGCGGCCTCGCGCTCGGCGGCGCTGCGCTCGAAGTCAGTCATGTGCGCCGCTCCTCGCCGCCAGCCAGCCGTCCAGCAGATGGGCGGCCGCGCGCGAGTCCTCGCTCGCCCTTCCCCCGGATCGCTGGGCCATGCGCGTCGTGAAGCGCTCGTCGTAGAGCTCGACCGGCACGGCGATCGTGCGCTCGAGCCGAGCCGCGAACTCCCGCGTCTCGCGGGTCTGGTCGCTGTCCGCACCCGACAGCGAAAGCGGCAGCCCGACCACCACCCGCTCGGCCTCGAACTCGCAGACCAGCGCGCGCAACCGCGCCAGCCCCCGCTTGGTCGCGGGCTGGGCGATGGGTTCGATCGGAGTCGCCAGCACGCCCGTGGGGTCGCTCACCGCGACACCACAGCGTGCCCGGCCGTAGTCCAGCGCCAGCACGCGCACGACCTTACCCAGATAGCGCCGATTCGATCGCCTGCCTGGCGGCTGCGATTGCCTGGGGCAGCTTCGCGGGCTCGCGACCGCCGGCCCGCGCGAGGGTGTCGCGGCCGCCACCGCCGCCGCCCACCTCCGCCGCGGCGATCTTGACGATGTCTCCGGCCTTGACTCCCCGAGCCACCACGCCGGGGGTCACGCTTACGATCAGGTCGACGCGATCCTCGCCGGCGCTGCCGAGCACGATCGCCGCCTCGCCGAGCTTGCCCTTCAGGCGGTCGGCGAGGTCCAGCAGGGCCTTTCCGTCGCGGACCTCGACCACGGCGGCCAGGACGCGAGCGCCGTCGCTCTCGGTCGCGGTCCCGACCAGCTGTTCGACGTCGACGGCCGCGCCACCACCGCCCTCGCGCAGCTCGCGCTCGAGCGACCGGGCGCGCTCGCGCAGCTCGGCCACCGCATCGGCGACCCGCTCCGGCGTGACCCTGAGCGACTCGGCGGTCGCGGTGAGGATCCGGTCGTGCTCGCGCATGAGCTTCACCGCGGCCGGTCCCGTGAGAGCCTCGATCCGCCGGACGTTGGCAGCGCTCGAGGTCTCCGAGGAGAGCTTGAAGAGGCCGATCTCCGAGGTGTTTCGCACGTGCGTGCCGCCGCACAGCTCGCGCGAGAAGGAGCCGTCGCCGACCTCGACCATCCGCACGATGTCGCCGTACTTCTCTCCGAACAGGGCCATGGCCCCAAGCCGCTTGGCCTCGTCCAGAGTGGTTGTCAGCGCGCGCACGGGCTGGCTCTCGAGGATCCAGCCGTTCACGTCGTCCTCGACCGAGCGCAACTCCTCGTGGGTCAGGGCCTTCCCGTGCGTGAAGTCGAACCGCAGCTTGTCCGGGCCGACGTAGGAGCCGGCCTGCCGGACATGGGTGCCGAGATGGCGGCGCAGCGCGGCGTGCAGCAGGTGCGTGGCCGTGTGGTTGCACTCGGTGGCGTGCCGGGTGGCGCGGTCCACGCGAGCGCGAACCCGTTCGCCCTCGTGCAGTTGCCCCCGCTCGGGGACGAGTGCCAGCACCTGGTCGGAGCCGAGGCGCAGCACGTCCTCGACCCGCGCGACGCAGTCCCCGTCGAGGCACTCGACGTAGCCGGAGTCGGCGATCTGGCCACCTCCGGTGGCGTAGAACGGAGACTCGGTGAGCTTGACGAGGATCTGGCCGTTGTGGGTTTGGATCGCTCCCACCGTGGTCTCGCGCTCGGTCGTCTCGTAGCCCACGAAGTCGGTGGCGAATCCGGCCTGGCCCGCCATCGCCACGGCCTGCTCGCGCAGCCTTCCGCCGCCGGGGCCGCGCACGAACTGGCGCGCGCGCTCGCGCTGCTCCTCCATCAGCCCCTCGAACCCCTCCTCGTCGACGCCGAGGTCGTGCTCGGCCACGAGCTCGAGCGTGAGGTCGATCGGGAAGCCGTAGGTGTCGTGGAGCATGAAGGCGTCGCCGGCCGAGATGCCCTCGGCGCCCTCCTGCTGCGCCCGGGCGATGAGCTCGTCGAGCAGGCGGCTGCCGTGCTCCAGCGTGCGACCGAAGCTCTCCTCCTCGGAGTCGAGCCAGCGGTGCACCGCCTCGCGCTGCTCGACCAGCTCCGAGTACTCGCCGCCCATGATCTCGGTGACCAGGTCGGAGTAGCGGCGCAGGAAGCCGCGCTCCAGCTCGAGCGTGCGCCCCTGCTGGATCGCCCGGCGCATGATCCGCCGCAGGACATAGCCGCGGTCCTCGTTCGAGGGGACGACCCCGTCGGCGATCAGGAACGTCATCGCGCGGCCGTGGTCGGCGAGGATGCGCATCGCCCGGTCGGTGGTGAAGTCCTGCCCGTAGCGGCGGCCCGAGAGCTCCTGGCTGAGCTCGAGCAGCGGCCAGAACTGGTCGGTCTCGAACACCGACTGCTTGTCCTGGAGGATCGCCGCCATCCGGTTCAGCCCCATGCCGGTGTCGATGTTCTTGGCCGGCAGCGGGGTGAGGACGTTCACGGGGTTCTGGTCCATCTGCATGAACACGAGGTTCCAGTACTCGAGGAAGCGCTCGTTCTCCCCGCCGGGAAGGTCGTCGGGCTTGCCGAAGTCGAGGCCACGGTCCAGGTAGAGCTCCGAGCACGGACCGCACGGACCGGTCGGCCCGGCCTGCCAGAAGTTCTCCGAGCGCGGGCACTCGACGATCCGCTCGCGGGGCACCCCGACCTCGAGCCAGGCGTCGATCGCCTCGTAGTCCACGCCGATCCCAAGCTCCTCGTCGCCGCCGAACACGGTGATCCAGAGATCGTCTGCCGAGAAGCCGAATCCCTGCGTCGTCAGCTCCAGGGCAAATGCCGCCGCCTCACGCTTGAAGTAGTCGCCGAACGAGAAGTTGCCGAGCATCTCGAAGAACGTGAGATGCCGCGCGGTGGTGCCGATGATGTCGATGTCGACGCTGCGAAAGC
>DATGJM010000040.1:0-6068 GCA_035295205.1 Solirubrobacteraceae bacterium
CATCATCGAGGCCGAGCCCGACGAGCTGCCCGCGAGTGATGTTGCCGTGCTGTCGAGCGGCAAGCTGGGATATTTCCTTCGCCAGACGAAAGTTTTCTCCCACATAGCTAAGAGCCCCGACGGAGGACTGATTCACCCCCCATGGCCACGACCCTTGACATAACCGACGAACAGAAGGCGATCTGCGAGATGGTGCGCCAGTTCGCCGACGAGCAGATCATCCCCAACGCCGAGCACTACGACCACGAGGACGAGTTCCCCGAGCCGATCGTCGAGCAGATGAAGGAGCTCGGCCTGTTCGGGGTGACGATCCCCGAGGAGTACGGCGGGATGGGGCTCGACCTGAGCACCTACGCGATGATCGTCGAGGAGCTGAGCCGTGGGTGGATCAGCATCAGCGGCATCGTCAACACGCACTTCATCGGGTCCTACCTGCTCATGAAGTTCGGGACCGAGGAGCAGAAGCAGCGCTATCTGCCGCGTATGGCAAGCGGCGAGCTCCGGGCCGCCTTCTCCCTGTCCGAGCCCGAGCTGGGCTCCGACGTGGCCGCGATCAAGACGTCGGCCAAGAAGACCGCGACGGGCGACTACGAGATCAACGGCACGAAGATGTGGGTCACCAACGGGCTCCGGGCCGGGCTGGTGTTCGTGCTCGTCAGAACAGATCCGAACGCCGAGCCCAAGCACCGCGGCCTGACCTGCTTCATCGCCGAGAAGGAGCCGGGGGTGGCCGAGAACACCGGCGAATACCAAGGCTTCAACGTCCCGCCGCAGATCAAGAAGATGGGCTACAAGGGCGTGGAGTCGACCGAGCTCGTCTTCGACGGTTACAAGCTCCCAGCCGAGCAGATCCTCGGCGGCGAGTCGGAGGGCCTGAACAAGGGCTTTCCCCAGATGATGGACGCGCTCGAGCTCGGCCGTGTGAACGTGGCCGCCCGCGGCGTTGGCCTCGCCCAACGGGCCCTCGAGCTGGCGCTGAAGTACAGCCAGGAGCGACGCGCCTTCGGCAAGCCGATCGCAGAGCACCAGGCGATTCAGTTCAAGCTCGCCGACATGGCCACCCAGGTCGAGGCGGCCAGACTCCTCACGCACAAGGCCGCCCGGATGAAGGACGCCGGCGAGCGCAGCGACATCGAGGCCGGCATGGCGAAGCTGTTCGCCTCCGAGGCCGGCCGCTTCTGCGCCGAGGAGTGCCTGCGCATCCACGGCGGCTACGGCTACTCCAAGGAGTACGAGATCGAGCGCATCTATCGCGACGCCCCGCTGCTGCTGATCGGCGAGGGCACGAGCGAGATCCAGCGCATGGTCATCGGGCGAAAGCTCCTGCAGCGGCACAAGCTCTGAACCCACGCAACTTCCCACCGCCGGCCTCGTCTTACCCCAGCAGTAGGGCGAACGACTGGAGGAGGGCGAGATGTTCCGCAGAGCCTTTGTGCTGCTCGCGACGCTGGCTGCCGTGACCGCGCTGAGCGCCGGTGTGGCTTCCGCGGCCACGCTGGTGGTGAACACGACCGCCGATGCGCTCAACCCTGGACCGGGCCAATGCTCGTTGCGCGAGGCGATTCAGGCCGTGGACTCGCCCGGGAGCGCGAACGGCAACTGCTCGCCCGCCGCGTTCGGGCCGAACACGATCAAGCTGAAGGCCGGGCGCTACAGCCTGACCGGTGGCCAGGGCTCGTTGCAGGTGGCCTCGACCGTGACCCAGCTGACCATCGCCGGCGCGGGTGAGGGCGCCACGGTCATCGACGCCGGAAGCCTCGGCAACCGCGCGTTCTCGATCGCCGCGGGGCCGGCCGTGACCATGAGCGATCTCACGATCAGCGACTCCCACGCGGTTTCGGGCAACGGCGGAGTGCAGGGATTCAACGACGTCAGCGGCGGCCCGGGAGGGACCGGCGCCAACGGCGGTGCGATCCTGAACGCGGGATCGCTCACGCTGCTCAGAGTCGCGGTGATCGACAGTTCGGCCGGCAACGGCGGATCGGGCGGCAGCTCGATCCCGACCACGCCGGTCACGGGAGCCGGCGGCAACGGCGGTGCCGGGGGCGCCGGCGGTGACGGCGGCGGTATCTACAACACCGGAACGTTGAGCCTCGACGGCGTCACGTTGGCGAGCGATGCCGCCGGCAATGGCGGCTCGGGCGGTTCAGGGGCGCAGGGGACCCCGGTCGGAGGAAGCGCAGGCGCGGGCGGACAGGGTGGGTTCGGAGGTGCGATCGCCAACGTCGGCGGCACGCTGGTCATCACCGCGAGCACGGTGCAGGGCAGCGGCAGCGGCTTCGGCGGAGCCGGCGGAAACGGTGGCGCGGCCAACTCGCCCTCCGACGCCGGCGGAGCGGCGGGCGCCGGCGCCGGCGCCGGCGACGGCGGCGGGGTGTGGAGCAGCGGCGGCACCGTGACGTTGACCGACAGCACCGTGGCCTCGAACCTCGCCGGCGACGGCGGTGCAGGCGGCACCGGGGGCGCCGGCGGAACCACGGGTGCCGCAGGCGGGAACGGCGGAGGCGGGGGTGACGGCGGCGCGCTCGTCGCCGTCGGGTCGGCGAGCGAGACGCTCCTGGCCGTGACCGTGGTCGGCAACAGCGCCGGCGCCGGCGGTGCCGGTGGCGCGGGCGGCGGCGGCACGCTTCCCGGCGGGCCGGGCGCCACTGGCTCGGGCGGGACCGCGGGTGGCCTGACCGAATCCGGCGCAGCGTCGGTCACGCTCCAGGACAGCCTCCTGGCCAGCAACGCTGGTGGCAACTGCGGGCTCGGGAAGCTCACGGACGCAGGGAACAACCTGAGCTTCGCTGGTTCCGGCTGCCCGGCGACATTTGCCACCGGCGACCCGAATCTCGGACCGCTCCAGAACAACGGCGGTCCGACGGACACCGTCGACCTCGGGCCCGGAAGCGCGGCCATCGACCAGGTCCCAGCGCATGGCGCGGGCTGCCCGGCCACGGACCAGCGCGGGCTTCCCAGGCCGGTCGGCAGGGCGTGCGACATCGGCGCCTACGAAGTCACGCCGCCGCTCGTGCTGCCCGGCAACGTGCGGGCAACCGGGCGCCACTCGGTGGCGATCACCGCGACCGTCGCCGCGAACGCGGCCACCGCGAGCGTCGTGGTGCAGGGCCTGAAGAGCAGCGTCGCCCATGTCGCCGCGCTGGCTCCGACCGTGGTCACGCTGCACGTCAGCGGGGTGGACCTGAGCAAGGCCTACCGCTACCGGATCGTCGCCACCTCGAATGACGGAACGACTGCCAGCGCCCAGCTGACGCTGGCTGTGCCGGTGGTCAGCGCTGTCAAGTTCACGCGCACGTCGATCGTCTACAGCGACAGCAGGGCGGCGACCACGACGCTTGTGATCCAGCATCGAGGTAGGGGAGTGATGGTGGGCGGCGCGTGCGTGGCCAAGCGCTCCGGCCGGCACGGAAAGGCATGCAGCTGGATCGTGGTCGCGACCTTCAGGCATCGCGATCGCGCCGGGCGTAACACGCTTCACCGCAAGCTCGGCGGCGGCCGATACCGGCTGCTCGTGACACCGACCAAGGGCGGTGCCACCGGGCCGACGGTGACGGCCACGCTGTAAGGGCTGGGGGTGGGGGGCGCGCCGGCCTGCCGGCACGCCCCTCGACCAGCGTCTCAGGCAGGCTGTGGCTCGCGCGTGGGCGCGTACGCCTCAGCGGGCTCGAGGAACTCGCGGACCTGCTCGCGCAGCTCGGGCGTGTCCTCGTGGCCGTGGACGGACGCCGCGTGCTCGCTGGCGGCGCGGACGACCTCGTCCTCATCGCCGATGATCACGAGCGAGCAGTTGGACTCGCTCGGCCACCGGCGGCAGTCGGCCATCACTCTGGCCATGGTCCCTCCTTTCAAGGCGATCCTCCCGCGCGCGCCCCGCCGCTGTCAATAGACTCGACCGAGATGGCCGACACCAAGACCCTGATCGAGACCGCGGTCAACCGCTTCCTCGCCGAGGTGCCGGCCCTCCAGCCGTTGAAGATCGTGGCCGGGCTCGAGCTGCGCGGGCGCGGCGACGTGCAGATCTACCGCGTCGAGCTCCCGGGCCCGAAGGTCAGCAAGGACATCCCCTCCGACGCCAAGGTGACCCTGATCGTGCCCCGTTCCCACTTCAACGAACTCGCGACCAAGGGTCACATCAAAGACTGGCGCGAGGCATTCGAGCACGGATACGTGAAGGCCACCGGCATCGACCAGGTGCTGAGGCTGATCGTCAGCGTGGTCGAGCGCCAGGAGGAGCGGTCCCGGACGCGCAAGGCGCGCGCGTAGACCTAAGCGCCGGCGGCGAGGCGCTCGGCCTCGGAGAGCTGGGCCTCGACGAGCGCCAGCCCGGCATCCCAGAATCCCGGATCGGTCAGGTCGATGCCCACGATCGCCGTCAGCTCCTCGGGGCTGCGCGAGCCGCCCGCGGCCAGGAGCTCGAGGTAGCGGGGAACGAACCCGGGACCTTCCTGGCGGAAGCGGCCGTACACCGAGAGCGCCAGCAGCTGGCCGTAGGCGTAGGCGTACACGTAGCCCGGGGTGTCGATGAAGTGGGGGATGTAGGACCACCACATGCGGTAGCCGTCGCTCATCTGCACCGAGTCGCCGAACAGCTCCGCCTGGCTCTCGGTCCACAGCTCGCAGAAGCGCTCCGTCGAGAGCTCCCCGCCCGTACGGCGGCCGGTGTGGACGAGGTGCTCGAACCGGTTCATCGCCATCTGGCGGAACACGGTCGCGATCGCGCCGTCGATGCGCTCGGCCAGCAGGCCGAGACGATCGCGGTCCGAGCGCGCCGCCGCGAGCAGGCGCTCGAACACGAGCGTCTCGCCGAACACCGATGCGGTCTCGGCCAGGGTCAGCGGCGTGGCGTGATGGAAGATGCCCTGCGGCCTGGCCAGCGCGGCGTGCAGGCCGTGACCGAGCTCGTGGGCCATCGTGAGCACGTCGCGGCGCCGAGCCGTGTAGTTCAGGAGCACATACGGGTGCACGGTCGGCACCGTGTATGAGCAGAAGGCGCCACCGCGCTTGTTCGGCCGCACCGGCGCGTCCACCCAGTGCCCCTCGAAGAAGCGGCGGGCGAGGTCGCCGGCCTCGGCTGCGAACTCCGAATAGGTATCGAGCACGAGCTCGCGAGCATCCTGGTAGGAGAACGTGATGTCCTCGCCGAGCACCGGCGCCGCCCGGTCGTAGTCGGCCAGCCGCTCGAGCCCGAGCAGGCGAGCCTTCAGGCGATACCAGCGCTGCGGGATGTCGTAGCGCGCGCGCACCGCCTGGATCAGCGCCATCACCGACTCGTCGGAGGCCTCGTTGGCCAGGTTCCGGCTGGCGAGCCAGTTCGGGTAGGAGCGCAGGCGGTCCTCGACAGACTTGTCGAAGGCCAAGGTGTTAAAGATGAAGGCCCGCGTGCGCATGCCGGTCTCGAGCGCCTCGGACACCGCTTCGGCGTGGCGACGGCGCGTGTCGCGGTCGGAGGACTGCAGCTGAGCGAGCGCGACGTCGAGCGTCAGCTCCCGCTCGTCGAGGCGCACGCGTATCGCAGCCACTAGCTCGCCGAACAGCCGCGACCAGGCGCTTTGGGAGGCGATCGACTTCTCGACGAGGATCTTCTCCTCGCTCTCGGAGAGCAGGTGGGGCCGGTAGCGCCGGGCGCTGCGCAGGTAGTGGCGGCAGAAGTCGAGGCCATCGCCGGCGAGGAGCTCCTCGGCGCGCTCGTCGTCGAGCGCAGCCCACTCGAGCTCGAAGAACAGGAGCTTGGTCTCGATCTCGGTGGCGCGCTCGCGAACGAGCTGGAGCTGGGCTCCGCGCTCGGGGTCGGCGGTGTCGGTCGCGAAGCGCAGCGACACATACGAGCCGGCGCGGCCGAGCAGGTCGTTCAGCTCCTCGAGCTCCCGCATCGCCGTCCGCAGCCCGTCCGCGTCGAGTGAGGCAAGCCGACCGGCATATTTCGAAGCGAAAGCCTCGGCTCGCCGGACGGCATCATCGAGCAGCCCTTCGACGGTGCTCTCGCCGAGCAGGTCATCGAGATCCCACTCGGTGGCCAGCAGTTCGGGATCGGCGAGGTGCTCGGCGGTGGTGGTCACGGCGCTGGC
>DATGJM010000041.1:0-22956 GCA_035295205.1 Solirubrobacteraceae bacterium
TCAGCATCGTCGGCTCCCCGTCGCTGAAGCTCGGATCAACGAAGTACGGGTTGCCGATCGTGTTGAAGGCCTTGACCACCCTGGCGGCGGGCAGCGCCCGCTGGACGCGTTCGCCGAGCGAGTCCTCACCCGAGATCGACAGCTTCGGCGGAAAGCCACCGGAGAAATCGAGCGGGTTCATCGCGTCGATCACGACCTTGCCGCTGAAGTTCTCCGGGCCGGCGGCCGCGATCGCCTCGTCCGCGGCATCGCCGAGCACCGCCAGCACGAGCAGCTCGCCGTGCGCAGCCGCTTGGGCAAACGTGCCGGCTTCGATCCCGGCTCCATCCCCAGCCAGCCATTCGCTCAGCTCGGGCTTGCCCGGGTCGCGCGAACCGATCATCACGCTGTGGCCACGACTCAGAAACCCTGCCGCCAGGCGTCGGCCGACCTCGCCCGTTCCCAGCACTCCAACCCGGCTCTGCGCCAGCCGCCCGTTCGCCATCTCCGCTCCTCTCGCCTGGGGTTGCGCGTCAATCTACCTCGGCGCCAGAGCGTTCGTTCGACGGGTCTGTCACCATCTGCATGGATGGTGGTAGGATGGTCAGAGGATGGCCGTTGATGCCGAGCGAAGCGAAAAGATCACGATCAACGTCGGGATCGTGGACCTTGGTCAAATCGACCTGCTCGTCAGCGAGGGCTTTTTCTCGAATCGCACCGACTTCATTCGCACGGCCATCCGCCGGCAGCTCGAGAGCCGATCGGACGCTGTGGAGAGGACGGTGGCCCGCCGCGAGCTGGCTCTCGGTATAGAGCACTACAGCCGCGACGCGCTCGAGCAGCTCCGGGACTCTGGTCGCATGGTCGAGCTGCGCGTTCTCGGGCTGGCCAGCATTGGCGACGACGTCTCGCCCGAGCTCGCCGTCGCGACGATCGCGAGGGTCGAGGTCCTCGGAGCCTTCCGGGCGCCACCAGCGGTGAAGGCGGCTCTAGCCTCGCGCACCACATGATCTCCGACCGAGCCGCGCGCCCCCGATCTAGCAGTGGCATTACATCCATCCAACGACCCCATGAAAGGGACCTGCAATGAGCCCCTACAGGAACACTACGATGGCCGAGGCCCTACGACTCACGCGTGCCGGGCGCTTGACCGAGGCCACTGGGGTTCTGCAGCGCGGTCTGGCGAGCGCGAGCACCTCGGCGGTGCATGAATCGACTGCCCAGCAGCCCGTCGGCGAACTCGACCGGCTTCGGCTGCCGGTGTCAAGCGGTCGTCCACGAGGGGCACGAGCTCCTGGCGGTGGCGCGGTGGCGCGGGCTGCCGCCGCGCCCGGGGGTGAGATCCGCCATCTCGCCTACACCGAGAGCGCCGGAACCCGCAACTACGACCTTTACATTCCGACCAGCTACACGAGCGACCCTGTTCCACTGGTGGTCATGCTCCACGGCGGCAAGCAGAACGGATTGGATTTCGCGGCCGGCACGCGGATGAACGAATTCGCGGAGCGACATGCCCTCCTGGTTGCCTACCCAGAGCAGTCGGCGGCGGCTAACAGCGGTCGCTATTGGAACTGGTTCTCGCCGTCTGACCAGCAGGCAGGCGCAGGCGAGCCGGCGATCATCGCCGGCATCACCCGCGAGGTCATGCGCGAGCTGGTCGTGGATCCGACGCGTGTCTACCTCGCCGGCTTCTCCGCCGGTGGCGCGATGGCCGCGGTCATGGCGGCCACCCATCCAGGCCTGTACGCGGCGGTGGGGGTGCACTCCGGGATCGCCTACCGCGCCGCGCACGACGTCGGCTCCGCGTTTGCGGCGATGCGAACCGGGGGTACGCCCGCCCCGAGCGCTGCGGTGCCGCTGATCGTCATCCACGGCGACCGGGACCCAATCGTGGCTCCGGTCAACGCGGATCGGGTGGTCGCCTCCCGGCTCGCGGCCGGCGACATCACAGGCCACGGTGCTCCGATCACGACCCGCGGCTATCGCGCGCGCGGCGCCACCCGCACGGTGCACCACAATCGTGACGGGATCGCCGTCGTGGAGTCGTTGATTGTCCACGGCGGCGGTCACGTCTGGTACGGCGGTAGTCCGGTTGGCTCCTACACAGACCCCGACGGCCCTGACTCTTCCGCTGAGGTGATCCGCTTCTTCCTCCAGCACCGATCCTGTCCAGCCTGAGCCACCGAGCGTCGGCGTGTGCCTGTTCGAGAGGTCACGATCTCACGTGCTAAAGCGCTGAAGGGCAGGCACGCGGCCGCGATCTGCATGCGGACGCCCCATTCGGGGCATAAGCCCTGTGAACTCAACCCGGCTCAGGAGGCCTGAGTGATTACGCTAGGCGTCATACTTCTGCTCATCGGATTCATCGCGAATATCGCGATCTTGTGGACGATCGGGATCATCCTCCTCGTGGTGGGCCTGCTTCTTGTCCTGCTCGGCAATATGGGGCGCGCCGTCGGGGGGCGCCGTCACTACTACTGACAGGGTGCCCGGGGAAGGGCACCTTCGACCGCCGACTCCCGATTGTTCTCTCACCAGCCGAGCGTGCCAGCCCGGCCTTTGAACGGCCCCACCAGGTCGGCGGTGATCCACCCCCCGTAGAAGTCGCCTGGCTGGGCTTGCACGCGCTCGTCATCCAGCCAGGCGGCGTCTACACGCCCCGGGTAGAAGGCGACGTGCTCGCGCAGCGCCTCGTAGCCCGGTGAAGGATCGGGGTAGAGCCAGCCGACGGCCTCGACACACCGTCCCCGAACGACCGCGTCCAGGTAACGCGCTGCGCCCTTGAACTCGCACCACGTCGGCCGCGCCGCGCTCGCAGCCAACAGCTCTTCGCGGATGTCGCCCAGCGGGACGTAGATCGTGGGCGGGTGGCTGGTCTCGAGCACCCGCAGGGCGCGGGTGGAGTCGGCCAGCACCTCGCCGGCCAGCTCGATCCGGGCGCGACGCTCGCAGGGCACAACTGCCGGCGGGCGGGGGTAATCCCAGACTCGCTCCATCATCACTGCGGGCCGTCCGGGCTGTCACCGGCAAGCTCAGGATCTTCTGCGACCGCGCGCCGGAGCGCTTGGTCAAAGCTGACCGGCTCAACGTCGAACAGGCCCATTCCGGAGGGGTCGGTGACGACGGTAGGCACAGCGAGCCCTTCGATCAGCGGTCTCGCGACCCCCGCGTCGACGGGTGTGACCAGCCCGATCCACAGTGAGGAGAGCCACGGAGTGATCAGCGGCACGGGAATCCGGGGCCGCCGGCGGATGCCGAGGACCTCGGCCATCCGGTCGAGCATCTCGCCGTAGCTGAGCACGTCGGGGCCGCCGATCTGGATCTCCTTCCCCGCCGACGCTTCGACCGTCAGCGCCTCGAGCAGATAGCTCAGGGTGTCGTCGATCGCGATCGGCTGGGTCGCGTTCTTCAGCCACGCCGGAGCGATCATCGCTGGGAGTCGCTGCACGAGGTAGCGCAGCGTGCGATAGGACTCGCTCTGGGGACCGACGACCATTCCAGCCCGGAAGTAGGTCAGCGGCGGGCCATGCTCGCGGAGCGCGAGCGCGGTCTCGTGCCGGCTGCGCAGGTGCTGGGAGTGCGGACGCTCCCCGAGGCCGCCGAGGTAGATGACGCGCCCAATCCCCTCCGCGCGCGCCATCCGGGCGAACGCCGTGGCCGCCGCGCGCTCACTGTCGGCGAAGTCCTTCGGTCCGCCTCGACCCATCGAGTGGATCAGGTAATAGGCCACGTCGATCCCGCGGCCGGCGCCGCGCAGCGTCTCCGGACGCAGCACGTCTCCCTCGTGCAGATCGAATCCATCGCGCTCGAGCGCGCGGGCGCGGGTGCCGCCGCGGTCGCGCACGAGGCACCGCACCTCGCGCGACGAGCTGGCCAGGCCGCCGGCGAGGCGGCCTCCGATGAACCCGGTCGCGCCGGTCACGAGCACGCGTGTGCTCATGCCGCGGCCGGGCCTGACGACGGCGAGGATCGACTGACAGATTGCGGGTGTGCGGGGGAGAGCGTGCGCCGCAGACCGGCAAGCGCGCGATCGCCGACGCGGTTGAACGCGAGCGCCAGCAGCGGGTCGGCGAGCCGGAGCGGACCCTTCAGCGCGAGGTCGGCGTCGTAGGTGACGCGCGTGGCCGCGGCGGCCGGTTCGAACGTGATCCTGTCGCGCGAGATGACGGTGGCGTTCTCGCCAAGGAACGTCACGGCGTGCGGGGGGTCGTACTCGACGATCCGATAGGTGAGCTCGTTCTTGCGGCCGAGGAACTCGGCCACCAGCCGGAACTCGGTTCCCTCACCCACCGCTTCGCCGTTCAGGCGCTCCGCCTCGACCACGCTCGGATCCCATTCCCTGGTGGTCGAGAAATCGCTCAGATAGGCGAAGATCTCCTCGGGGGGTTGCTGGACGTCGATCGATGCGCGGTAGTGGGCCATCACGATTCTCCTTCTGGGATGGAAGTCATTGGAAAGGACGGGTCGCGCCAACCGCTGAGCCGTGCGCACTCGGCGAGCAGCCGCTCGCGTTCCTGTCGCGTCTCGCGCGTCGATGGCAGCCAGTTCGTGGAACGCGGTCGGCGGTCGTGCCAGAGCCGGCCGGAGCTGAGCCCCGGCTCGGTGGCCGCTCCGAGCCAGACGATCGTGTCGGCGCCCTGGGCGGGCGTCCTCAGCAGCGGTCGTGTCACCGCGTAGAACCGCGGTAGCGAGGACCGCACGCCGGGGGTGTCCGCCCACCCGGGGTGCATCGAGTGGACCACGACGCCGGTGCCGGCCAGCTGCTCTGCCCAGATCTCGGTGAGGATGACCTCGGCTCGCTTCGTGCGCGCGTACGCCTTCGGCCCGTCGAACTCGCCGAGCTCGCTCTGCAGGTCATCAACCCTGAGCTTCTGGGTGTACATCCCGCCCGAGGACACATTGATGATCCGAGCCGGGGCGCTCTTCTCGAGCAGGGGCATCAGCAGGTTGGTCAGCAGGAACGGTCCGACCACGTTGGTCGCGAATGTGAGCTCGATCCCATCGGCCGAAACCTCGCGGGCCTCGGTCATCACCCCGGCGTTGTTGACCAGGACGTCCAGGCGAGAAGCCTGGTCGCGGAAGTGTTCGGCGAACCGCCGGACCGACTCGAGCTCGCTCAGATCGCAGAGCCCGACGTGCAGGTCGTCGTTGCCGCACCGCTCGGCGATCCGAAGGCGGGCCTGCTCGCCGCGCTCTCGGCTGCGGACGACGAGCCACACGGTGGCGCCGAGCCGGGCGAAGCCCTCGGCGGCGGCCAGACCGAGCCCCGAACTCGCGCCGGTGACCAGCACCACCTTGCCGTCCATCCTCGGCAGCGCGGACGCGCTCCATCCGCGGCTCCGGATGCGGTAGCCGAGACTTGTGAAGCCGGCCACGACAGTGCGGTCGAGCACGTCGTCGAGGAGCGAGCCCGTCATGCGCTCAGCGAGAGGTCGGGCGGCTGGCTGTGGCCAGAGCGTGATCGGTACGTGCGTGAGGCGATCCGCGACCGGGGCTTGGTCAACAGCAGCTGGATGTCCCCGATCCGCCGCTCCGCGAAGCCGGCTTCGCAGTAGGCGAGGTAGAGAGTCCACAGCCGGCGGAAGCGCTCGTCGTAGCCACGTTCCGACAGCTCGTGGGCATGAGCCTTGAAGTTCTCGCGCCAGCACCGCAGCGTCTCGGCGTAGTGCGCCGTCAGGTCCTCGAGCCCCACGACCTGCATGTCGGTGCGCCGAGCCACGCGGCGGGCGATCACCTCGAGCGAGGGGAGACATCCGCCCGGGAAGATGTAGGTGTTGATGAACGACTTCGATGCCTTCTCGACCTCGTAGGCCCGGTCGTCGATCGTGATCGCCTGCAGCAGCATCGCGCCGTCCGGAGCCAGCAGCTCCGAGCACTTGGCGAAGAAGGTGCCGAAGTGCGGCCAGCCGACCGCCTCGATCATCTCGATCGAGACGAGCTTGTCGTAGCAGCCACGCAGCTCGCGGTAGTCCTCCATCAGCACCCTCACCCGGTCGCTCAGTCCCGCACGGTGGACCTGCTCGACGGCGTAATCGTGCTGCTCGCGCGAGATCGTGGTCGTGGTCACATGGCAGCCGCGCGTGGCCGCGGCATGCAGCGCGAACCCGCCCCAGCCCGTACCGATCTCGAGCACGCGATCTCCCGGACCGAGGTCAAGCTGCTCGCAGACGCGCTCGAGCTTTGCGACCTGCGCCTGCTCGAGCGTCATCCCCTCCTGCTCGAACAGCGCACACGAGTAGCTCATCGTGGGATCGAGCATCCGCGCGAACAGCTCGTTACCGAGGTCGTAGTGCGCGGCGATGTAGCGCCGGCGCCGGCGCTTGGTGCTGCGGCGCAGGAGCGCCCCGGCGCGCTGCAGCGGCCACCGCAGCGGCGCCACGAGCGAGCGCAGCCGGTCGAGGCCGCCGGCATTGCGCGCGGCGAGTCTGATCAACGCCACCAGGTCGGGCGAGTCCCAGAGCCCTTGGGCGAAGGCCTCGGCCATCCCGCTGCTGCCACGCAGCAGCTTCACCCACGTCCGCCCGGACCTGATCGAAACGGTGGCCGCGGGCGGCCCCGAGCCGTACACGCGCCGCTCGTCACCCTCAACGACGATCAGGCTGCCGACCGTGATCCGCCGCAGCAGCCTCGAGACGAGCCACCGAGCCAGCCAGGCGCTCATGCCCGTCCCGCCTGCGGATGGCCGTGGACGGGGGCGCCGGCGAGCTTCAGCGCCAGCGCGTGCCCGTAGATCAGCGCCAGAACCCGCACGGTCGCGAGCGGGTAACGCGCGCTGATCCGGGCGAGCGAGGCTCGTGTCAGCGCCCGGCGGCGAAGCGACAGCGTCGCATCGAACACGGTGACGCCGTCGCGGCTCGAGCTGATGTGGACCGAGAGCATTTCGGCGGGGGTGGTCGCCCGAGCGTCGTAGCGATGATCCATGCCCATGAACGGCGAGACGTGAAGCGCCTTGTCGAACTTTCCAGCCAGCACTGCGGAGTCACTCTCATGGCCGTCGATCACGTAGGCATGTTGTTCCCCCCACGGCGTGTTGGTCACCTCGGCGACCAGCGCCTGCACGCGCTCGCCATCCGGCCCGAAGCAGTAGTAGAAGCTGACTGGGTTGAAGCAGTGCCCGAACGAGCGCAGCTGCGTGAGCACCCGGATCGGGCCCTCGGGGCGCGCCCCGGTCCGCTCCTCCACCACATCGCGCACCGCGCGATCCAGCGGCACGCCGGGATCGCCGAGGTAATCGCGGCGGCGGAACCGCACCAGGCCGGGGCGCCTCGCGACCAGTCGCCCGTCAATCAGTCCCGAGAGCTCGTCCAGGTCGATATAGGCCAGCGCCAATGGATGGCTGAACTCGCGCCGGGGGGCAAGGCGCCGGTGGCGAATCGTGCCCTCGTAGATGCAGCTCGCGCTCACAGCCGCGCTCCGAAGCGCTCGCCGACGCGCAGTGCGCTGACAACGCCATCCTCATGAAAGCCCCAGCCCCAATACGCTCCGCAGAAGTGCGTCCGGTTGTGCCCGTCGATCTCATCCACCCGTCCCTGGGCCTCGACTCCAGCGGCGGTGAACACCGGGTGCGAGTAGGGGATCGTGCGGATCGTGTGAGCGGGGTCGATCGCCTCGGTGCGATTGAGCGTCACGCAGAACTCGCGCTCGGCAGCGAGTGACTGAAGCCGGTTCATGTGGTAGGTGACTGTCGTCATCCCCTTCGGCTCGGGGAGCAGGTGGTAGTTCCAGCTCGCCCACGCGCGCCGGCGGCGCGGCAACAGGCGCACATCGGTGTGGAGGACCGCCTCGTTGGCCTGATAGGGGATCGCGCCGAGGATCTCGTGCTCACGATCGCTGGCGTCGCGCAGCAGCGCCAGCGACTGGTCGGAATGGGTCGCCAGGACCACCTCGTCGAAGCGCTCTGCCTGACCACCACGCGGCTTGACGAGCACGTGATCAGCGTGGCGCGTGACGGCATCGACCGGCGAGCGCAGCCGCACCCGGGTGGAGAACGGCGCGATCAGCGCCTCCACGTACCGAGCGGAGCCCCCGCTGACCGTCCGCCAGCGGGGCCGGTCCCGGAACGACAGCATCCCGTGGTTGTCGAAGAACTCCACGAGGAAACGCGCGGGAAAGCTCCACATCTGGCGCGGCGCGGCGGACCACACCGCCGACGCCTGAGGCACGATCAGCCGCTCGATGAACGCCCGCGAGAACCGATGACGCTCCAGCCAGTGTCCCAGCGAGACGTCCTCGTCCCGATCGTCAAGTAGCTCCCGGCCCGCGCGGCTAAACCGAGCGAGGTCAGCAACCATGCGGTGGAACGAGGGGGTCAGCAGGTGCGAGCGCTTCGCGAACAGGCCACTGGGGGAGGCGCTGCTGTATTCGAAATCCCCCAGCCCGTCGCTGACGCTGAAGCTCATCGTCGACCGCTGCGAGCCGACACCCAGGCGATCGAGCAGCCGCTGGAAATTCGGGTAGTTGCGGTCGTTGAACACGATGAACCCGGTGTCGACATGATGGGTCTCGTTCGGCGTGTCGACGCGGACCGTGTTCGTGTGCCCGCCCGCATAGTCATTGGCCTCGAACACCGTGACGTCATGCGTACGGTGCAGCAGGTGCGCCACCACCAGCCCCGAAACCCCGGCGCCTACCACGGCAACCCGCATATCAGCGATCACCCCTCGCCAAACCGGGCTTGAGGGATGCTGGCACTGCCGAGAGGGTGACCGATATTTCGTGCATTCGAGACGACTCCGCTGTCTAGGGACTGTCCAAGGAATGTACAGATCTGTCAAACACTTGTCAAGAGTCTGTCAAGATTCTGTACACTCCTGGAATGAGCGCTCATGAAGCCGACCGCGGGCCGGTCCGGATCGGGGAGCTGAGCCGCCGCGTCGGAGTCACGCCGGAGGTCCTGCGCGCCTGGGAGCGCCGGTACGGGATCCTCACGCCTACGCGCACCGACGGCGGATTCCGCCTCTACGGCGAGGACGACGAGCGGCGGATCCGCCGAATGCTCCAGCACCTCGAACGAGGCCTATCGGCGGCCGAAGCGGCTCGGCTCGCGCTGGCTGAGCCGGCGGCGCGGCTCGAGCCGGCAGACGCGGATGATGGGGGCGGGGCACCCACGGCGGCTGCGCTCAGCGAGCAGCTTCGCCGGGCACTCGACGGATTCGACGACCTCGGCGCGCATTCCGTGCTCGACCGGCTGCTGGGTTCCTACCCGCTCGATAGCGTCTTGGCGGACGCGGTCCTTCCCTACCTCCACGAGCTCGGCGAGCGCTGGGCACGCGCCGAGGCATCGGTCGCGCAGGAGCACTTCGCCAGCGCGCTGCTCCGCGGCCGGCTGCTCGCCCTGGCCCGCGGGTGGGGACGCGGCCGCGGTCCCCACGCACTCCTGGCCTGCGTTCCCGGAGATCAACACGATCTCGGGCTCATCTGCTTCGGGCTTGCGCTCCGCGCTCACGGCTGGCGGATCACCTACCTCGGAGCCGATACCCCGCTGCCCACGCTCATCGAGACTGCGGATCTACTGCAGCCTGCGCTCATTGTCGTCAGCGCGGCGCTGCCCGAGCTCGCTCAGAGCGCTCGGGGCGGCCTGAGCGAGCTCGCCTGCGTCGCCCCCCTCGCGCTCGCCGGCGCTGGAACCGACGCCGGCCTCGCCGAAGCCGTCGGTGCGCGATGGCTCGAGGAAGACCCGGTCGACGCCGCCGCGAGCATCGCTGCGCCTGGCGGGACACGGACCGCGTGAACAGCTGGTGCGCCCGGATCTCGGCGAGGCATCGGAACTACGCGCTATTCCAGCCGCTCCAACGACGCGCCGATCAGCCAGATCGTGGGCGGCCACAGCCCGACGAACAGAGCGCGACGTTCAGCGTTGCCCCGTTCATCCTGGTCGACCGTCTTGGCCCGGATCCACAGCCCAATGCACAAGGCCACCGAACCCAGAGACAGGCACTGCAGCTGCCACGCCCGCACCCCCCAGTCATGCAGACGCTGGGTGAGGAGCGAATCATCTCGGCTGGCGCGGCGGATCATCGAACCTGTACGGGTTGTCCAGGATTATCGGTGGGTAATTACAGAACATGCAACGCCGCCCCACCGTCGCCCGGCGCTGGCTCACTGCGACCACCTGGCCAATCGGCATTGCCTTGACGTCGTGGGACTACATGTGGCGGACTACCCCGATGCGACGTAAAGAAGTCCCGGGATCCCTTCCCGCCACCCTGCCTGAGCTCCTTACCTATCCGACAGGACTCGCCGATGACGAGGTTCAGGGCCACGACGCTGGAACTGGTCCCCTGTTTCACCGCTGCTACCGGACCCGCATCCGGAACAGCCCGACGAGCGCGGAGGAACTGATGGACAAGATCCGCGCCGATCCGAACCGAACCTCGCCGACCAAGTTCGCCCGCTTCCAGCGCACCCACGGCGCGCCGGGGAGTCTCCGGGTTGGCGACGAGTTCGTCGTGAGGATGCCGGGGCCGTGGGACGGCCCGGTGCGCGTGGTGGACGTGCGCCGGCGATCCTTCCGCCTGGCGACGCTGGCGGGGCATCTGGAGGCGGGCCAGATCGAGTTTCGGGCCCGCCCCGACCAGGAGTCGCTCGTGTTCGAGATCGAGTCCTGGGCCCGCAGCAGCAGCCCACTCGTGAACCTGCTCTACCACCGCCTGCGCATGGCCAAGGAGGTCCAAACCCACATGTGGGTCTCGTTCCTCGAGCGCGTTGTCGATCTTTCCGGAGGACGCATGACGCTGGGGGTGGAGATCGAGACCGAGCGGATCGAGCCCGGGGCGCGGCAGCCGTGAGCGAGGCCTCGCTCCTCGGCCCCCCAAGCGTCCGCCGTCGCCTCGCCGCGCTGGCGGACAAGCCGCTGAATTTCGACCCGGCGAGCCTCGAGCAGGCCTCGCCGGCCACCGGATGGACGATCACCGATCTCTGCCAGCCGCTGCCCTCGGAGCGGACTGGGGATCCTGCCCCCGGAGGCAGCTGGCACATCGCCCGGCGCTTGATGCGCGGCTATGAATTCGCCGACCCGTCGATCGTCCGCGCCTATTACGACCCCGAAGCACCGCTCAAGGAGCGAAACATGCTCCTGAAGCTCCAGGCGTTTGGGATCGCCCATATCTACGTTGGCGTGCGAGTGGGGGACGTCTATGACGAGGTCCGCGAGCTCGAAGGCCGCCAGGCCCGCGTGTGGGGCTGGAACTACCGCACGCTCGAGGGTCACGTCGAAATCGGTCAGATGGACTGGGAGGTGTGGAAATGGCTGGACGACGGGGGCGTAGAGTTCCGCGTCCACGCCCTCGCCCGGGTGGCGCCCATCCGTAATCCGATCGTGCGCCTGGGCTTCTATCTATTGCGAGCGCACGAGCGCCGGGTGTTCTTGGACAGCACCAAGCGACGCATGCTCACTTTCACGGAACTGGCACTGTCTGAGGAGAACGCGCGCGACTCGATCCGCGACGCCGCCGCCAGCCTGACCGCCCGTCCCGGCAGTCGCGAGGATCCCGCGCACGACAGCGTGGCGCGAAGTGCCGGGGGAGCGTGAGCCGGCCCGATGCCCCGACGTTTTCCGATCTTCCAGTTTCCGAACCCGCCGCTGATGGTGGCGGGGCTGGCCGCCGCGGTGGCCCGGCTGTCCGACCGGCGGTATTCGCCCGTCGCCTTGCTGCTCTCCCGACTGGCTCTGCTCGTCTGGGCGCTCGAGGAGGTGATCACCGGCGCCAACTGGTTCCGCCGGCTGCTGGGCGTCGGCGGCACCGGCTATGCGCTCAGCCGGCTGCTGCAACCAGCCGGTCTGAAACATGGGCAAGCATCCGAGCCGTGATCGCGGTCGCCAGCCGGAGCTGAGACTCCGGCGTCGCCGAGAGCGGCGCCTCCAACCGCGCTCGCGCCGCCTCCGCCTCAGCCAAAGCCGGGCGCCTGGCCTCGGCGATGGCCCAACAGATCCGCGCTGCCTCGCGGACCACCTCCGGCTCGACGCTCCAGATGGCCTCGAAGCGCCGCAACCCGTCCGGGCCCTGCCGCTCCTCAGGCGGCTCCCAGCCGGCCAGGCACACGGCGAAGTCCTGCCCTTCGCAGACCACCGCCCATTCCCGGTTCAGCGGATGCTGGTGTGGCAGTGGTAGCTCAACGGGTGCGTAACGAGGCGCGCGCGGGCGATCGAAGTCACCGAACACGATCGCCACCTCGGCCGTGCGTGCGAGCTCGCGCCAGCGAAGCTGCGCCTGGCGGTAGAAGCGCTGACGCTGGAAGGCGCCAAACACCATCAGCCGCTCAGCGCGCGCTAATGCCTCGTCCTCGATCGCGTGGCTGAGCGCCAGCATCGTCGGCTTGCGCAGGACGCGCGTCTCGAGGTCAGGGCGCCGGCGACGGAGCGCCGCGTACACCGACGTCGCGGGCTCGGATGCGTCGCTGCGGGCCTGCTCGATCGCCACCGGCAGTGCCAGTCCCGCCGCCCGCTTGGCCGCCACGGCCCGGATCAGCTCGACTTCACGCTCGCTGTATCGCCGGTGGCCGCTCAGCAGCCGCTCGGGGACCGGGAAGCCGTGGCGGCGCTCCCACATGCGCAGCGTGGCCTCGGCCACGCCGGTTCGCTGAACCACCTCGCCGATCCCCATTCCGCCGCCAGACGGGCGCATGAACGGAGTGTATAGGTTCTCCGCTAGCACTGTTCGGGTATCGTCTCGGACATGACACTGGCAGGCGCCATGAAGGTGCGGCAGCTCGAGCGCGAGCAGGTGGTCCAGGGGTCCCTCGGATGACGGCGCTCCTCTGGCTCCGGCGCGATCTCCGCCTCCACGACCACCCAGCCCTTCAAGCGGCCAAGGACGAAGGCGGGCCGGTCGTGCCCGTCTTCTGTCTCGACCCGCAGCTGCTCGGCGGCCGCCACGCCTCCGGGCCGCGGACGCAGTTCCTGCTCGAGTGCCTGGCCGATCTCGACGAGTCGCTGCGCCGACGCGCCAGCGGGCTCGTCGTGCTCCATGGGCGGCCGGAGCGGGTCGTCCCGGATCTGGCTCGGCAGCTCGAGGCCAGCCGCGTCGTCTGGACCGCAGACGTGAGTCCATTCGCCTGCCGGCGTGATCACGCTGTGCGCCTGCGGCTCGAGGAGATGGGCGTGGAGGTTCGCGTAATTCCCGGCCATTTCGTGCTCGACGATCCCGCGGCGCTTCTCACCTCGGGCGGCAAGCCCTATCGCGTGTTCACGCCGTTTCACCGTGCCTGGCTGATGCGAGCCCGCCGCGAGGTCATCCCTGCGCCGCGCTCACTTCCCGGCCTGCCGGGCGCGGCGGGGCCGGAAACGCTCCCAACGCTGCAGGAGCTGGGGCTGGAGGAGAGGGTCGAGGAGGCTCCCACGGGAGGTGAGCGCGCCGGGAGGAGGAGGATGCAGCAGTTCCTGGCTGCGCACGTGGGCGAATACGGGAACCGCCGGGACGAGCTTGGTGCGGACGCCTCGTCACGACTCTCTCCTTACCTGCACTTCGGCTGCGTCTCCCCCCGAGAGCTCGAGGCATTGCTGCCCGGTGGGGCCGGCTCTGAGGAGTTTCGCCGCCAGCTCTGCTGGCGGGACTTCTACGCCCACGTGCTGGCCCACTTTCCTGCCAACGCCCACCACGAGTTTCAGGATCGCTACCGGGGAACGCTCCGCTGGAGCCGGGCTGAGAAATACTTTCAGGCCTGGTGCGAGGGCCGCACCGGCTATCCCCTCGTGGACGCAGGGATGCGCCAGCTGCGCCGCGAGGGGTGGATGCACAACCGAGCCCGGCTCGTGGTGGGCTCGTTCCTGACCAAGGATCTCGGGCTCGACTGGCGCTGGGGCGAGCGCTGGTTCATGCGCCGGCTCATCGACGGCGACGAGGCGAGCAACAACGGGAACTGGCAGTGGATCGCCTCGGTCGGGGTCGACCCTCAGCCTCCGTTTCGGCGCATCTACAACCCAGCACGCCAGCAGGCCCGCTTCGATCCCGACGGCGCCTACGTCCGGCGCTACGTTGCCGAGCTGCGCGACGTGCCCGATGAGTACCTGGCCGAGCCGTGGACCATGCCGGTGCACGCGCAGCGCACGGCGGGGTGCATCATCGGCGAGGACTATCCCGCGCCGATCGTCGATCACGCCCTCGCGCGTCGCGAGGCGCTGGCCCGCTACCGCGAGGCCGCAAGCTGACCTGCACTGGCGCTCGCGCTAGACCTTGCGGTAGCGGGCGTCGACGATCGAGTACAGCCCGAACCCGATCAACCCGACGGCGACGATGCCCAGCAGCAACGGTCCGTAGGGGCTGTGCGCCAGCTTGTTCAGGGCGCCGTCGAGACCGATCGCGTTGTGCGGGTTGTAGTCGAGCGCGGCCTTGATGAGCCCGTATCCGACGAGGCCGAAGACGACCATACGCGCGAGGTGTCCGAATATGCCGATCGCCGTGTAGGCGCGCCTCACCTGGCGGCTCATCTGCGCCGTGTTCGAGCTGTCCATGAACTTCTCGGACACGCCCTTGTAACCCTGGTAGAGCGCCACTCCGATGAAGATCGCGCCGACGATGCCGACGATCTCTGGTCCTCCCGTCCAGCCGAGTACACCCGCGGTCGTCTTCTGCGGATTGTTGGCTGCGCCGCTGCTGCTTGCCCCGATCAGGATCTTCACGGCGGTCACGCAAAGGGCGGCGTAGGCGAGACCGCTGGCAAGAGCTGCAACGCGGTCGAACGCGCTATCTCTCTCCTGGGTGCCGTGGCCGATCGCTGCCCGGAGCAGACGCCACGCGGCATACCCGCCGAGGCCGATTGCGGTTGCGATCAGCAGCACCTTGCCGAACGGCTGGCGAGCGATTGTCGTCAAGGCGCCTTGCTGGTTCGTCGCCTTCCCGCCTGATCCGACCGCGACCTTCAGCGCGATGATCCCGACCACGCCGTACACGACCCCTCGAGCGACCAAACCGCCACGGGCCAGCCAGGCGAACTCGGAGCGCCGCGCGACGGTGTCGCCGCCGCGCTGGACCCTACTGATTGGACCAGGTCTCGAACCCGCTGTAGTGACTTTCACATCTCCTCCATGACGCACCCGTTGGTGGCAACCACCGGTGAAGGTGTCGCGATGCGGAGCGCCGGGCGCAGGCGCTCCGCTGGACGGTTAGGACGGGCTATCGATGGACGTCTACGGGACGGTGCGGCCGGAGCGGCCGTGCCCGAAGAACAGCAACAACGCCAGCAGTGCAATCAGGAACAGCAGGGGGTGCACAGCGATCCCGCCGACCACGGCGATGATGAGCAGAATGACGGCCAATGTCAGAAGCATCAGGCCTCCTCCTTGTAGGTGCTAGCTCGCTACCCGGAATCGGCTCGGCGTACGCGAGTCTCGCCTGTCTCAGCGCCCCGCGCTGCGCGCTTCATGCGCGGTGTCGAGCTCCTCGCCGCGTTTGATCAGGAACGCCCCGAGCGCAGCCGCGAGTGAGCCGATCACGGTGATCGCGTAGACCTCCATCACGACGTCGAGGACTCTCCCCCCGAAAGAGATCGGGTTCTGGAGGTTCGAAGACACCGTCAGCATCTGCGTTGTCGTCCAGAACAGCGCGCTGCCCAGGGTCTTGATCTGGGTCTGCTTTTGATGCTGCTCGGCCAGGAACGCCAGGACGGCGCAGATCAGGTCGACCCCGACCGTCACCACGGCGATGGCGACCAGTCGGTCGCGCAGGTGGCTGTGCGTTGGCGTGCGGGCGCGCAGGACATCGCGCCCCTCGGCGACCACCTCGCCCAGCACACGCGTCAGGTACATCGTGTGGCTATTCGCTGCCCGACGCTGAGGTCCTGTGCTCCGGCCCCGGATACGCGATCAGCGTTACGTGGATGCTTCTCCGGCGCCGACCGCGAGCCGCTCGGCGCGCTGCTTGATCCCGAGCAGCATCTTGCGCTCCATCAGCAGCGAGGCGGGCTCCATCGGAACCATGCCGATGCGGTCAACGAGGCGCGGCAGGCGGAAGCGATTGCGACTGATCAGCCGCGTCGTGCCGTTCGTCTGGTTGAGCACGAACGTCCAGACCCAGTTACCGTCCTGTGAGCGCCACGCGAGCACGCGCTCAGCGTCGACGCGCTCCAGCCGCATCCGGTTCGGGCCGAAGCCGATCGTGTCGCCGACCTCGGGATGCTGAAACTCTGGAAGGACGGTGTTCACGCTGTGCATGTTCAGACCGAGCAGGTTCTCGATCCAGTCGTACGTGTACGCACCGCCGCGCGGCGAGGGTCCCATCTGCGCGATCCAGGGCCACACCGCTGAAGTTGGCGCGCGGATGTCGATCGCCCGGGTCGCGACGCCGTCGGCATCGTCGAGCAGCTCATCGCCGGGTAGCCGCGACTGTGCCTCGGCCTCGGTTGCTCCCCAAGTCAGGACCGGCTGGCGTAACAGCGCGAAGTAGGCCGTCAAACCGGCGGCTACATAGCCAACCACATACCGGCGCCTTTTCATCACCACATAGCGTCGCGGAGCGATGACCGGCCCGCATCCGAAGTTGGCCGCGCGAGGGCGCGGGAATCGCGCAACGACCAGGGCGTGCTTGTGCGCCGCCGGCTGCTCGGATAGAACGGGCACGTGGTCGTGGACGTTGATCTGCTGGGGGAGCGTGAGGTACCTCGAGCAGCGTGGCTGCTGGCTCGGGCGTTCGCTGCCGATCCGGTGATCGGCCATTACCTGACCCGCGGTCGGAGGCGGCGCTGCGGCTTTCGCGCGTTCTTCGGTGCCGCGCTCTATGAGGCTATGCCCCACGGCGCGGTATACGCCGCGCGCAACGCCGACGGGCTCGCGGGGGTCGCTGCCTGGCTGCCTCCCGACACCGATGACGCTCCACCAGGAAGACGGGCCCGACTGTGCGCGAGGACGGTGAGGATGCTCTACCCGCGAACGGGTGGGAAGCTGTTCGTCGGATTTGAGGGGTTGGCGGCGTTGCATCCACACGAGCCGCACTGGTATCTGATGTTCGTCGGCGTCGAACCGGCCCTGCAGAGCGGCGGCGTGGGGGCGGCGCTGCTGGCGCCAGTGCTCGAACGCTCGGACGCCGAGCGCGTTCTCTGCTACCTCGAGACGCCGTTCGAGCAGACCCACACCTTCTATCGGCGCCTTGGGTTCGAGCTCGGATCGGAGTCGAAGCCATTTGAAGGCCCCGCTCCCGTCTGGACCATGACCCGAGCTCCTCGACCCGGTGGACGTACCGGTTCTTGAAGTAGCTGGCCGCAGCCCGGCCGGACGTGCGTGGAGCCCGGCGAGTGCCGGGCTCCACACCGTCGCAACTGGTCGGTGAGCGTCAGACCCCGGCGACTGCTGCGTGGTGCGGCGTCACCGTCCGGCGCGTGTCGAGCGCGCGACCATCGGGTGTCGCCGCCTCGCGCCGTCCCTGCGCGGAGAGGACCGCGTCGGGCCTGAAGCCCTTGACGATCAGGTAGATGCCCAGCGACAGCTCCCATGCGGCCTCGGGGAGGGTCAGGAGGCCCGAGGTTCCCGAGACCTGCTTGTAGGCGCCGAACAGCACGAGCAGGGCCGTCAGGAGTGCCAGCGAGCCGGCCGCCATCCCGAACTGGGCGAATCTGCGCGGCACGAGCCCGGAGCGCAGCATCAGATAGCCGAGCATGAGGCCGTTTCCGATACCGGCACAGAATGCGGGCCCGAGCAGGAAGGTGGCGTCGTGGACAGCCACCAGCGAGCGGCCGGTCAGGATCAGCGAAGCGTGGTCGGTCCCGCCGCCGGCGAGGTCGTGACGGAGGCTGACAACGGCGAGCAGACTGACGATGCCGACCGCGATGAGCGCGGACTCGACGACCCGCACGGTCACGTAGCCGAGCGCGAGGCTCTCGCTCTGGCGGCGGAGGATCGGATAGAGCGCGACCGCCGTGCCGATGCCGGCGATCGCGGTGATGATCTCGACGACCGCGCCCAGCTGGACACGCGCGTCGCCGCCGGTTCCGACGATGAAGCCGTGGTGATTGAGCACCGAGCTGTAGAGCGGCAGTGCCGCGATGGAGATGAACGTGACGACGAACCAGATGCCTGCGATCCGGGCGCGCCTTCTCGCTTCGGCCTGCACCTGCTGATCGCTTGCGACTGCTGCGTGGTGGTTTGAGGACATCTCTCTCATCCCTTGTTCGAGCCTGATACTTACGACGTAAGTTTCTTGGCTAGGGAAGGTATATACTTACCGCGTAAGTTTGTCAAGGACGCCGGAGCGCGATCTACGCTTGCGCCGCCCTCGAAGGAGCACTCTTGCCCGCCACCGCGACGACCAGGAAGCCCGGAAAGCGCCGCACGCTCACCAGAGAGCGCGTGCTGCGGACCGCCGTCGCGCTCGCCGACGAGCGTGGCCTGAAGGAGCTGACGATGCGCAGCCTCGCCAAGGAGCTCGACGTCGAGGCCATGTCGCTCTACAACCACGTCGCCAACAAGGGCGACCTGCTCGACGGGATGATCGAGCTGGTCTTCAGCGAGATCGAGCCGCCCGCTGCGGGGGGAGACTGGAAGGCCGAGCTGCGCAAGCGCGCGGCGTCGTCGCGCGCGGCATTGATGCGCCACCGGTGGGCGGTGGGCGAGATGGAGGGGCGCACCAGCCACGGGCCGTCGAACCTGAAGGTCCACGATGCGGTGCTGGGCTGTCTACGCGCGGCCGGATTCTCGATCGAGATGACCGTTCACGCCATGTCGGTGCAGGACGCCTACATCTACGGCTTCGCCCTCCAGCAGACCGACATGTCCTCGCAGACGGCGGAGGACTTCGCGGCCGAAGCCCAGCGACAGATGGTCGCCTATGAGGACGCCCTGGCCGACTACCCAAACCTGGTCGAGGTCGTCGGCGGCTATGTCGCCAAGGCCGGCTACGACTACGACACCGAGTTCGAATTCGGGCTCGAGGTCATCCTGGACGGCCTCGAGCGGATCCGGGACCAGGCCAACCCGGGCTGCTGAGGCTGCGCCGTTCAGCCGGCGGAGCTGACTTCAGCGTCGAGGTCGGCCAGGTGGCTCGCTCGTGTGGCGTCGTCGAGGAACGACGCATCGAAACTGTTACGCGCGAGCTGGACCACAGCGCTGTCATCGAGCTGTAGCGCCTTCGCGACCCCCGCCAGGTTCTCGCCGACGTAGCCGCCGAAGTAGGCAGGGTCGTCGGAGTTGACGGTGGCGCAGAGCCCATGCTCGAGCATCTTCGCCAGCGGGTGCTGTTCGAGCGTGTCGACCACCCGTAGCCTGACGTTCGAGAACGGGCAGACGGTCAGCGGAATCCGGTCGGCCTCGAGGCGCTGAACGAGCCGGCGATCCTCCAGGCAGCGCACTCCGTGGTCGATCCTCTCTGCGCCCAGCACGTCGAGCGCCTGCCAGATGTAGTCGGGCGGGCCTTCTTCGCCGGCATGCGCGACCGCGCGGAACCCGGCGCTGATCGCCCGCTCGAAGACCTCGCGGAACTTCTGCGGTGGATGACCGACCTCGGCGGAGTCGAGCCCGACGCCGAAGATGACGTCCCTGTGCGCGAGCGCCTGCTCCAGCGTTGCCATCGCGTGATCGACCGGCTGATCGCGCAGGAAGCACATGATCAGCTGCGATGTGATGCCGGTCTCGCGAGCCTCGGCCAGGGCGCGGCCGATCCCGCGGACGACCGTCTCGAACGGCACGCCCCGACTGGTGTGGGTCTGCGGATCGAAGAAGACCTCGACGTGACGAACGCCCTGCGCGCGCGCCCGGGCCAGGTAGGCGCTGGTGAGCTCGTAGAAGTCACGCTCGTGGATGAGCACCGAGCATGCCTGGTAATAGACATCCAGGAATGACTGCAGGTTGGCGAACCTGTAGGCGCGCCTGACCGCTTCCGCGTCGGCGTACGGAAGCCTGATGCCATTGCGCCGAGCGAGCTCGAACATCAGCTCGGGCTCGAGCGTCCCTTCGATATGCAGGTGCAGTTCGGCCTTGGGCAGCGTGACCGGATCGATCATCAAGCGTGCGGGGCGGCCTCGGTGACAGTCCCGTTCGGGCCCACCGGCACGGCCTCGGGCACCCGCTCAACGGTTCCCTCGATCAGTCCGTACGGCTCGGTCGTCGCGTGGAAGATCTCGTTCTCGTTCTCCAGACCGAAGCGCTCGAGGTCGTAGCGCAGGTGGTGCTTATTCGGTAGCGAGAAGTGGATCCGGTCGACCTCCGGCACAGCCTCGAGCACTGCCCTGCCCATGCGGTGCAGGGTGAACTGGACCGAGGGGCTGTAGTGATCGCCGAACGTCTCGAGGATCACGCGATGGACGTCGTGCCAGGCCTGCCCGTAATCCACGTCCGCCCGGCCGTAGCTCCAGCGCGCGGTGATCACGGTGGCCAGGATCCGATCGGAGGTCTCGGCCAGCGATGTGTACCGGTCGCGCACGAACCCCTCCCATCCGGAGTCGGTCGTCTTCAGCACGAGCAGGTCATCGATACCGGCCTCCACACGGATCTCAGCGCCATCGCCGACCACCGTCGCCACCCGCTCGCCGCCGTTGCCACGCTGGAAGGCATGCTCGTGCGGCCGCCCGTCGACCTCGAGGCGCGCCCAGGGATGCTCAACTACTCTCACGCGTGCACGTTGCACAGCCGGGCTGGCCGCGATGAAGTGCTCGACCAACCGCACGCCGAACGACTCGATGCTCTCGATCGGATCTTCCTTGGCCAGCGCGTACACCGTGTTGCGCATCGTGTCGGTGGCCAGCAGGCCGGTGTTGTCGCCCTCGATGTGCGCCGCGTCGAAGTCACCCTCGAGTGACACGTCGACCGTGAGGTCGCGCAGCTCGTGGTGATCCGGCCGGCGCACGACCTTCACGAGGCGGATCTCCGACTTTCCGTAGTTGTTGTGCGTCAGGGCGATGGCCATGGTGTCAGGACCCCCTATATGTGCTGTATCCGTATGGGTTGAGTAGAAGCGGGACGTGGTAGTGGTCCTCGCCATCGACGGCGAAGGTGACCGACACCTCTGGGTAGAAAGCCCTGTCGCCCACAGCGCTGAAGTACGAGGCGGTGTCGAAGACCAACCGGTAGCGCCCCGCGACCGGGGGAGAGGTCAGCAGGTCACGTAGCCGTCCATCGGCGTCGGTCAGCCCGGACGCCACAAGCTCCCAGTGCGTGTCAGCGGCCCGCTCCAGCCGAACGGCCACCCCCGAAGCCGGACGCCCGCGAGAGGTGTCGAGCACGTGCGTGCTGATCCCGGTCACGCGGCCTCCTCGACCACGACGTCCCGCAGCCGAAGGCCCGCGATCTTGCCGATCTCGCCGAGCGCCACGTCGATCTCCTCCTCGCGCGAGTGGCCCAGGCGAGCCTGCCCGAACACCAGGATCGAGTCCGGCGAGTGCTCGCGGGCGCACACGATGAGCGGAAAGCCGAACTGCTCGCGGTAGGCGCGGTTGAGGCGCCGAAGCGCATCGACCTCGTCGGATGGCAGGCGCTGCAGCCCCGCCGAAGCCTGCTCACGCGTCGACTCAGCCGTCAGCTCGCCGCGCTCAGCCTCACGCCCACCGAGCTCGGGATGGGCGCCGATCAGCGCCAGCTGGCGCTCGCGGGGGGCGGCGAGCATCGACGTCACGAGGGCGCCGTGCAGCTCGCCCACGCTCTGGAACGGCCGTGCGCTCCAAGCCCCCCGAGCCACCCACGGTGAGTGCTCGAACAGCGAGCCCAGCGCGCCCACGAACTCCTCCTCGTCCATCGAGTTGACCTCAGTCAGGGACAGCATCCGCACCGCTCAGGCCGACGATGTGCTCGGGCCGGACCGGAATGCGCTCGAGCGCTCGGCCGGTGGCGTCGCGCAGCGCCGCCGCCACCGCCGGGGGGGTGGAGATGTTAGGCGGCTCGCCCACGCCCTTCAGCCCGTACGGCGCCTCCGGATCCGCGTGCTCGAGGATCTCCATCCTCACCGGCGGCATGTCGAGAATCGTCGGCAGGAGGTAGTCCGTGAATGACGCGTTCATCACCTTGCCGTCCCGCAGCTGGATCTCCTCCAGCAGCGCGAGGCCGAGGCCCTGCGCGGTCCCACCCTGAATCTGGCCTTCGAGCGCCTGCGGGTTCATCGCCTTGCCAACCTCCTGGGTCGTGGCGAGCTCCACCACCCGCACCAGCCCGAGATCGACGTCCACGTCGACGACCGCCCGGTGAGCCGAGAACGCGAACTGCACGTGCGCATCGCCCTGGCCGTCCTCGTCCAGCGGATATGTCTTGCGGTGGCGCCACTCCACGGTCTCCTCGATCGCGTCGTCGCCCAGCAGCTCGGCCAGCTCAGCTGAGCTCATCTCGCGCGGGTCGGCCCCGAGGCGCTCACGGATCGCCTCGCAGGCCGCCTTGACCGCGCCACCAGTGACGTAGGTCTGACGCGAAGCCGAGCTTGACCCTGCTGAACCGACAGCGGTGTCGGCATTGAGCACCGCGACCCGCTCCACGCCGAGCTCGGTCCGCGCGATCTGGGCCTGCACGGTGACGATGCCCTGGCCGACCTCCGCCGCCGCGGTGTGAACCTCGACCAGCGGCTCGCCGCCGGAGATCGACAGGCGCACGCGCGCGGTCGAGTAGTCGTCGAAGCCCTCGGAGAAGCCGACGTTCTTGAACCCGACGCCGTAGCCCACGCCGCGGCGCACCCCCTCGCCGTGAGTGGTGTTCGACACGCCGCCCGGCAGCTCGCGCAGGTCGCGCGCGCCACCGCCAGCAGCATCCGGCAACGGCATCTCCCGCAGGCGCTCCAGCAGCTCGGCGACCGGCGCCGGCTCGGGCACGAGCTGGCCCGTCGGCATGCGTGACCCGGGATGCATCGCGTTGAGGATCCGCAGCTCGACCGGATCCATTCCCAGCGCCGCGGCGAGCCGATCCATCTGCGCCTCGTGGCCGAAGGCGACCTGGACGGCGCCGAACCCGCGCATCGCCCCGCAGGGCGGATTGTTGGTGTACATCACGTAGGCGTCGATCCGGGCGTTCGGCACGTCATACGGCCCGGCGGCAAAGCACGCCGCGTTCGAGACCACGGCCGTCGAGCTCGACGCGTACGC
>DATGJM010000042.1:0-6924 GCA_035295205.1 Solirubrobacteraceae bacterium
GCCCCCTGGACTTTTGCCGCCCTCCCGGGCTACTTCAAGAAGCCCTCGTAATTGCGCATCATCAGCTGGGCTTCCAGCTGCTTCATGGTGTCCAGGGCGACGCCGATCACGATCAGGATCGACGTGCCTCCGAAGAGGAAGTTGGCGTTGGTCTGCTGGATGAGGAAGGTCGGCAGGGCCGCGATTGCGGCCAGGAACAAGGCGCCCGGGAAGGTCAGGCGAGCCAGGATGCGGTCGAGGAACTCGGCCGTGGGCCTACCTGGTCGCACCCCGGGGATGAAGCCCCCCTGCTTCTTCAGGTTGTCGGCCTGGTCGATCGGGTTGAACGTGACCGCCGTGTAGAAGTAGGTGAACAGGATGATGAAGATCGTCTCGCCCAGCACGTAATGCCAGCCGTTCGGGGTGAAGAACGTCGACAGGTGATAGAAGAACCCGTGGGTCTGGTTCTGGCTGATCAGCTGGCCGATGGTGGGCGGGATGGCCATGATCGAGGCGGCGAAGATCACGGGGATCACGCCGGCCATGTTCACGCGCAGGGGCAGGTAGGTCTGCTGCCCCTGGGTCATCCGCCGGCCGATCACCCGTTTGGCGTACTGGATCGGGATCCGGCGCTGGCCCTCCTGCACGAACACGATCGCGGCGACCACCCCGACGGCGATGAACGGCATCATCACGCGGAAGACCTGATCCGGGTTCTGCCACCAGGACTGGATGCCGTGCGGGATCCGGGCCACGATCGAGGCGAAGATCAGCAGCGAGATGCCGTTGCCGATCCCGCGCTGGGTGATGAGCTCGCCGATCCACATCAGCAGCACGGTGCCTGCGGTGAGCGAGATCACGATCAGGAAGACCTTCGCCAGGTTGAAGTTGGCGATCAGGGTCGTGCCGGCCTGCTTCTCGAAGCTGCGGAACAAGAACACGTAGCCGATCGACTGCGCGAACGCCAGTCCGACGGTGAGGTAGCGCGTGTACTGGGTGATGCGCGCCTGACCGACCTCGCCCTCCTTGGAGAGCCGCTCCAGCGACGGAACGACCACCTGGAGGATCTGCAGGATGATCGAGGCCGTGATGTAGGGCATGATGCCCAGGGCGAAAATCGCGAGCCGGCCGAGGCCGCCTCCTGAGAGCAGGTTCAGGAAGCCGAGGATGTTCGAGCCGCCGAAGTTCGACTGGATCGAGTTGGCGGCCGCCGCGCTGATGCCCGGCGCCGGGATGTGCGTCCCGAGCCGGTAGATCGCGAGCATCGCGGCCGTGAACAGGAGCTTGTTTCGGATCTCACCGATCCTGAACGCGCCGAGGATCGTCGAGATCATGCGCTACTCCTCCGGTGGAGAGGTCGCGGCGACCAGCTGGCAGGTCCCGCCGGCGGCCTCGATGCGCTCGCGGGCGGTGGCGCTGAAGGCGTGGGCGTGCACGGTGAGCGGCTTCGAGAGCTCGCCCCTGGCCAGGACCTTCACCGGAATGCCCTTGCGGGTGCCGAGGCCCTTGGCCTGCATGGCCTCGAGGGTGACCGACGCGCCGGATTCGAAGCGGGCCTCGAGATCGGCCAGGTTGACCGGCTGGGTGTGGGTGCGGAAGGGCTCGAACGGCATCGACTTGCGCATGTGCGGGCCGCGCAACTTGCGCATCCGCATGTGGATCGGGTTCTGGCCGCCCTCGAAGCGCTTACGGCGCTTGGCGCCCGAGCGCGAGCCCCAGCCCTTCTGGCCGCGGCCCGAGGTCTTGCCCGTACCGGAGCCCTCGCCCCGGCCCACGCGCTTGCGCGGCCGCCGAGAGCCCGGAGCCGGCTTGAGGTTGTGAAGCCCGATCCGCTCCTCAGGAGCGTCTTCGCGCACGTCAGCCATCCTCGGACACCTCCACCAGGTGCCGGACCTTGTGCAACATCCCTCTGATCTGAGGGGTGTCGCTGTGCTCAACCGTATGGCCTATGCGGCGCAGCCCCAGCGAGCGAAGCGTGTCAAGCTGGCGCTTGTCGCAACCGTTCCGGCTCTTGCGCTGCGTCACCTTCAGCGTGCTCACGCGTCGGACTCCTCAACGTCTTCAGAGCTGGCGGGCGGCGCCTCATCTGCGGGCCGTTGCGCCATCTCTGCCGAGCCATTGCCATTGACGGCCGTAGCCGGGCCCGCAGAGGGGGCGCTGTCCGTCAGCCCAAGGACCGCGTTGATCGACAGCCCCCGAAGCTCAGCCACCTCATCAGGCGTACGCAGCGACTGAAGTCCGGCCATCGTCGCCTTCACCAGGTTGATCGGATTCTGCGAGCCCAGGCTCTTGGACAGGATGTCGTGGATGCCGGCGAGCTCGAGCACCGCGCGCACCCCGCCGCCGGCGATCACGCCGGTACCCGGGGAGGCCGGCTTCAGGAACACCCGGCCGGCGCCGAAGATGCCGGTGGTCGTGTGGGTGATGGTCGACCCGTGCTTGGGCACCCGGTAGAGGTTCTTCTTGGCGTTCTCGACACCCTTCTGGATCGCCACCGGCACCTCGTTGGCCTTGCCGTAGCCGACGCCGACGACGTCGCGCTCGTCGCCCACCACGACCAGCGCGGTGAACGAGAACCGGCGGCCGCCCTTGACGACCTTGGCCACACGGTTGATCTCGACCACGCGCTCCTGCAGGTCGAGTCCGGCGGCTGAAACTGTGCGATCACGTGCCATCAGGAGTGGTCCAGGGTAGCGGTCTCAGAACAGAAGCCCGCCTTCGCGGGCGCCCTCGGCCAGGGCCTTGACGCGGCCGTGGTACTGGTAGCCGCCGCGGTCGAACACTACGGCCTCGACGCCGGCCCCCTTCGCGCGCTCGGCCAGCGCCATCCCGACGCGCCGAGCCTGCTCCATCGGGCCCAGGCCGCGCAGGTCGGACTCGGTCCAGCTGGCGGACGCAAGCGTGCGGCCGGTGATGTCGTCGACCAGCTGGGCCGCGATGCCGCGGTTCGAGCGGAACACCGAGATCCGCGGGCGCTCGGCGCTACCGCGCACCTTGGCGCGGACCCGGCGGCGGCGCTTGAGACGGCGCGCAGGAGCGGTGGCGACGGTCATGCCCGCTTACCGACCTTCCTGGCGACGTACTCGCCCTCGTAGCGGATCCCCTTGCCCTTGTAGGGCTCGGGCTTGCGCTGCTTGCGGATGTAGGCGGCGACCTCGCCCACCTGCTGCTTGGAGGCGCCGCGCACGACGATGCGCGTGGGCATCGGCACTTCGAACTCGATGCCGTCCGGGGCCTTGACGGGGACCGGATGCGAGTAGCCGAGCGCCAGCTCGAGATCGCGTCCCTTCAGCTGGGCGCGGTAGCCGACGCCCTGGATCTCGAGGCGCTTCTCGAAGCCGGCGGTGACGCCGGTGACCATGTTGGCGATCAGCGTGCGGGTCAGGCCGTGGAGCGCGCGGTGCTCCCCGCGGTCGGTCGGGCGGGTGACGCGCAGCTCGCCGTCGACCTGCTCGACGTTGATGTCGCGGTGGATGCGCTCCGAGAGCTCGCCCTTCGGACCGTTGACGGTCACGCGCTCGGGCTCGATCGCGATGCTCACGCCGGCCGGCACTGAAATTGGTTGCTTTCCGATTCTCGACATTGCCTTCGAAGATGGGTCTACCAGACTCGGGCCACGACCTCGCCGCCGACGCCCTCGGCGCGGGCGTCGTGGCCGGTCATGACTCCCTTGGAGGTGGAGATGATCGCGGTTCCCATGCCGCCCTGGATGCGGGGGATGTGGTCGTGGTCGACATACGTGCGCCGTCCGGGACGCGACGCCCGCTCGATCCCGGAGATCACGGGCTTGCGCTGGTCGGTGTACTTGAGCACGACGTTCAGCTCTTCGCCCTGCCCCGGTGCCGGGCGGACCTCGTAGGCCTCGATGTAGCCCTGCTCCTTGAGGATTCGCGCGATCTCGGCCTTCAGCTTCGACGAGGGCAGCGTCACGTCGTGATGCTGCGCCTTGGCCGCGTTGCGCAGGCGCGTGAGGAAGTCGGCGATCGGGTCGGTCATCGACATGGGATCACCAGCTCGACTTCGTCATCCCGGGGATGTAGCCGTTGTGCGCCAGCTCGCGCAGGCAGATCCGGCAGACCCCGAACCGCTTGTACACCGCGCGGGCGCGGCCGCAGCGGCGGCAGCGGGTGTAGCCCCGCGTCTTGAACTTCGGGGTCCGCTGCTGGCGAACAACCTGTGAAACCTTGGCCATGTGCTCCTCTAAGTCTGGTCGGCGGCCGCCGTCGCGCGACCGTCTTTCGAGAATGGCATGCCGATCGCTTCGAGCAGGGCAAAGGCCTCCTCGTCGCTGGATGCGTTTGTCGTGATCGTGATGTCCAGGCCGCGCACCTGATCGACCTCGTCGTAATCGATCTCGGGGAAGATGATCTGCTCGCGGACGCCCATCGAGTAGTTGCCGCGGCCGTCGAAGGCGCGGGGGTTCAGCCCCCGGAAGTCGCGGATCCGGGGGATCGCCACCGACATCAGCCGATCCAGGAACTCGTAGGCCCGCTCCCCCCGCAAGGTGACTGCCACACCCACGGGCATGCCCTCGCGCACCTTGAACTGGGCGATCGACTTGCGCGCCCGGCGGATGTTCGGGCGCTGGCCGGCGATCGTGGCCAGCTGCTCGGTGGCCGCCTCGAGCATCTTGGAGTCCTGCTTGGCCTCGCCGACGCCCATGTTGACCGTGACCTTCTCGATCTTGGGCGCCTGCATCGGCGTCGAGTAGCCGAAGCGCTCGATCAGCGCCGGGCGGATCTCGTCCACGTATTTGGTCTTGAGTCTTGCCGTAGCCATCTTCTTCGTCAGTCGAGCCTAGCTCCGCTCCGCTTGGCCACCCGCAGTCGCTTGCCGTCGTCGAGCTGGATGCCGATCCGGGTGGGCTTGTTGTCCTTCGGGTCGATCAGCATCACGTTGGAGACGTGAATCGGCCCCTCCTTCTCGATCACACCGCCGCTCTGGCGGATCGCCTGGTTCGGCCGCTGGTGGCGCTTGACCATGTTCAGACCCTCGACGTAGACCCTCTCCTTCTTGGGATCCACGCGCAGCACCTTGCCGCGCTTGCCGCGGTCCTTGCCGCCGATCACGATCACTTCGTCGTTAGTCCGGATGCGTGCAGCCATGGTCGTTCAGAGCACCTCGGGGGCGAGGGAGACGATCTTCATGAAGTTGCGCTCGCGCAGCTCGCGGGCGACGGGGCCGAAGATGCGGGTGCCGCGCGGATTGTTGTTGGCGTCGATGATCACGGCGGCGTTCTCGTCGAAGGCGATGTAGGTCCCGTCCTCGCGGCCGTAGGCCTTCTTCGTGCGCACGACGACCGCGGTCACGACATCGCCCTTCTTGACCGAGCCCTGGGGGCTGGCCGACTTCACGGCGGCGGTGATCACATCGCCGACGTGGGCGTAGCGCCGCTTGTGGCCGCCCTTGACGCGGATCACCAGGATCTCGCGCGCGCCCGTGTTGTCGGCCACGCGCAGACGTGTCTCGTTCTGGACCATGCCTACTCCGCGCGCTCCAGGACCTCTACCAGGCGCCAGCGCTTGGTCCGGGAAAGCGGACGGCACTCGCGCACGATCACGGTGTCGCCGACGTGCGCCTCACCGCGCTCGTCGTGAGCGTGCAGCGTGTTCGAGGTGCGCACGATCTTCTGATAGCGGCGGTGGCGCCGCGCAACGTCGATGCGCACGGTGATCGTCTTCTCCGCCTTGTCTGAGACGACCACGCCCTGACGCGTCTTCTGCTGGCCGACCTCGTGCCCGCGCGGCGGAGTCGCCGAGCGCTCATGCGCCTGCGCCTGGTGCTTGGCCCGAGCCTGCTGGCGCTCGAGCCGCCGAGCCGCGGCCTTCTTCCGACGCGTCTCCTCGCGCTCGGACTGCCGCTCCTCCGGCGTGCGAGCGGCGGCGACGGGGACCTTGGCGGCTTTAGCAGCACGGGCCCGCGCGCGCCGCTCCTTGGGCGCTACGACTTCGACGGGCTCCGGCGGAGCCGGCGAGGGCGCCGCGGATTCGGAGGTTGCCTCGGCCGCCTCCGAAGCCGGGGCGTCCTCGACGGGCTCCTCTGTGGTGCCGTTGTTCTCGATTTCTTCGCTCATCAGATCTCCAAGTTGCGCTGGTGCGCGATGGTCAGTGCGCGCGCCACCTCGCGCTTGGCCGCACGCAGCCCAGCGGTGTTCTCGAGCTCGCCGGTGGCGTGCTGGAACCGCAGCCCGAACAGCTCGCGCCGGGCCGTCTGGATGTGCTCACGCAGCTCGGTGTCGCTCATGTCGCGCAGCTGTAGGGGCTTCATTCCGCGTCCTCCCGGAGCACGAACTTCGTCCGCACGGGCAGCTTATGACCGGCCAGGCGCATCGCCTCGCGGGCGAGTGGCTCGGGCACGCCGGCGAGCTCGAACATCACGCGGCCCGGCTTGACCACCGCAACCCAGCCCTCGGGCGAGCCCTTGCCGGACCCCATGCGGGTCTCGGCCGGCTTCTTGGTGAACGACTTGTCGGGATAGACGTTGATCCACACCTTGCCGCCACGGCGGATCTTGCGGGTCATGGCGATACGGGCGGCCTCGATCTGGCGGTTGGTGATCCAGCCGGAGTCGAGCGCCTTCAGCCCGTACTCACCGAACTGGACCTTGACCTGGCCACGCGAGAGACCACCACGACGCCCGCGATGCACCTTGCGGAACTTGACGCGCTTGGGAGAGAGCATCAGCCCTGACCGCCCTGGCTGCCGCCGCCGCCACCACCGCCGCCGCCGCTGCCGCCACCGGGACGCGGACCGCGACCGCCGCCACCGCCGCCACCGCCGGGACGACCGCCCGGGCCGCCCGGGCCACGACCGCCGCCACCGCCGCTGCGGCCACCGGGACCGCCCGGGCCACGACCGCCGCCAAAGCCACCCTGGCCACCGCGGGTCCCGCCGCGAGAGCCGGGGCCGCGACCGCCGCCAGGGCCGCCGGGACCGCCGGGCCCGC
>DATGJM010000043.1:0-15437 GCA_035295205.1 Solirubrobacteraceae bacterium
TCGAGGGCCGCGGTGACCCCGTCGAGGAACCCGCGGTCTCGCAGTTCGACCAGCGAGAGGTTCACGTGCACCGACGGTGCGGCGCCCCATTCCTCCCAGCGGCGGGCATCCAGGCAGGCACGCTGCAGCACCGATCGGCCGATCGGCACGATCACGCCCATCTCCTCGGCGATCGGGATGAAGGAGCCGGGCGGGACCGGTCCCCGCGGGCCGTCGAGCCAGCGCACGAGCGCCTCGCAGGCCACCACCTCGCCGGTGTCGAGCGACACGATCGGCTGGTAGTGCACGACGAAGGAGTCGTCCTTCACCGCCGCGTCGCGCAGACGCTGCTTCAGCGTGTGGCGGCGGACGATCGGAGCCTCCATCCCGGCTTCGAAGATCTGAAAGCCGTTCTTGCCCGCCTGCTTGGCCCGGTACATCGCGACGTCGGCGTTGCGGATCAACTCCTCGGCGCTCACCTCGGACCGCGTGCCGCTGGCGATCCCGGCGCTCACGCGCACGGAGATGTTCTGCCCGGCGACCGCGAATCGCTCGGCGAGGCGAGTCATGATCCGCTCGGCGATCTCGACCGCTTCTCCCTCGGCCGTGTCGGTCTCGAGCAGGATCGCGAACTCGTCGCCTCCCAGCCGCGCCACGACGTCGGACGGCCGCACGCTGTCGCTGAGCCGGCGCGCGACGGCGATCAGCAGCTCGTCACCCGCCGCGTGGCCCAGGCTGTCGTTGACGGTCTTGAAGTCGTCGATGTCGATGAACACGACGGACACGCGGCCGGAGTCGCTGTTCAGCGCCTCGGCGACCTGTGCGGCGAACAGGGCGCGGTTTGCCAGATCGGTGAGAGGGTCGTGCGACGCCTGGTGCTCGAGCTCGCGCTGCAGCTGCGACAGCCGCCAGACCGTCTGCCCGAGCCGGTCGTTCTCCAGCGCGACGCTCGTGTTGTTGCCGAGCGTCTCGAACAGCCTCAGATCATCGTCGGAGAACGTGTGAACCACGCCGGAGGGATTGCCGAGCATCATCGCGCCGATGCAGCTGCGTTCGCCTCTGAGCACCGTGAACAGGCCGTCGCTCAGGTCGCGCGACTCGAGATATTCCGCCAGCCGTCCATCCGCGATCGCCGCCAGCGGGGACGCGCCGACCCCTTGTCGGTCGACCAGAGCACGCAGCTCCTCGCCGATCTCGAGCTCGACCGCCTCGAGCATTCCCGCCGTGCCCTGGGCCCGGACGGTCGTCCGCAGCGCGTCGCTGCCGTCGGGGGGCAAGAGGATCAGCTCGGCGACCTCGGCGCGGAACGCCTCGAGCGCCTGTGCGAGCAGCCGCTCGAGCGCCGGGCCGATCTCCGGCGCCCGCGAGAGTGTCCTGGCGGCCTCGTAGAGGAATTCGAGCCGCTCGTGGCGCTGGCGTTCGGTCACGTACGCCCTGAAGGTGACGAACATCGCGACCGCGGGCACCGCCATCAGGACGGCCGCCGTCCAACCGCTCGTGACGAGCCTGGCGGCGCAGAGCCCGACGCTGGTCGTAGCCAGGGCGGCGGCGAGGTCCGTCCATACGGTGACGACGATCTGGCGCGGGTGCAGCAGTCCCTCCGAGAGCGAGACGGCGGTGCTGATCAGAAGCGCGGTGACGACCGACGCGGCGGCGGCGGCCAGCGCGGCCGCGATCCACGCGGCAGGGTCGACGCTGCGCACCTGGCCGGTGACGGCGTGGAACACGAGCACCGCGACGCAGCTCCAGAGCAGGAAGGCGCCGAGGTTGAACGCGAGCCTGATCGGCGGCAGCTTCCGCTGGACGCCGATCACGACCAGCCGGGCGATCGTGGCGGCGAGGATCACGTCGTGCCCGGGCGCGAACAGGAGCCCGAAGACGAGCGGAATCTCACCGAACGAGATCGAGTGGGCGCTGTGGCGGAAGTGCAGGTGCACCACGAACCGCTCACCGGCGGCGAACCCGAGCAGGAGCGCCCAGAAGGGGAGGTGCACGGAGCCCAGCACTGGGCGGTCGGCGCCTGCGCCCGCGACAAACAGGACGATGGCGGTCGCGAGCATCGCTCCGCTCAGAATCCAGATCGACGTCGGGCCGGTGATCCGCCGATGCGGCCAGGCGCGGTCGAGCCGAGCGGCGAGCGCGCGCATCGCTGACGGGCGGTATTCGATGGCGCTCATGGCTACCCCCAGTACGTGGACCAGCTACCGCTGCTCCAGCTGCCGCTTGTCGGATTGACCGGACCTCCCGTCCCCGAGGAGCAGTCGCTGCAAGACCAGCTCGCGCTGCTCCAGCTGGCGCTGAGCGGACCGCTTGCCACGCTCCAGCTGCCGGAAGACCAGCTCGCCGAGCTGTAGTCGATCGTTCCCGTGCTGGGATCGATCAGCGAGTTCGGAGTCAGATCCTGATCGGAGCTCAGCTGACCCCAGGACGCCCAGTAGGCGGCGATCGCGTTCAGCTCGCTGCCGCCGCCTGAGGGGAGCGCCGTCGCGGTGTTCACGATCGCGCCCTTGACCATGCTCGGCGTCCAGCCGGGGTGGGCCGCGACCAGGTCGGCGGCGATGCCCGAGACGATCGGGGCTGCCAGCGAGGTTCCGCTGGCCTGGAAGTACTGGTTGTTGCCGATCACGCAGGTCGGACACAGTCCGGCGAACGCGCTCCCGGGTGCCAGCGTCGAGGCGATGTGCGCCCCGGGGGCGAGGATGTCCGGCTTGGCGAACCCGTCCTGGGTGGTGCCCTGGCTGGACCACGATGCCGGCACGTCATCGTTCGTCGTCGGCGTGCCCTGCTCGTCGACTGCGCCGACCGTGATCACGTACGGATCGTTCGCGGGCGCATAGGAGACGGCGTCGGGCGCGGTTCCGAGATTGCCGGCGGCGGCCACGACGACGATCCCGTCGAGCCACGCCTGCTCGACGGCGGCGTCGAGCGGGTCCGTCCGATAAGACTGGGCCGAGGTCGACCGGAATGAGAGGTTGACGACCCGGATGTTGTAGTCCGACTTGTGGTCGACGGCGAACTGCAGGCCGTAGATCGCGTCCAGGGTGGTCGCGTTGCCGCTGTCATCGCTGATCTTGATCGAGATCAGGTTGGCGTCGGGAGCGGTGCCCGCGTACCTGCCCCACAGCGGATCGCCGGCCGGGATGTAGCCCCCGTCGCCGGCGATCAGGCCACCCACGAGCGTGCCGTGGCCGTAGGTGTCATTCGCGGCGGTCGCATTCGGATCGATCACGGCCGAGGCGATCACGCGCGAGGCGGAGTTGGTCTGCGAGGTCTGGAAGTCGGGAAGATCACCCTCGACCCCGGTGTCGATGACCGCGACCCCGACGCCCCTCCCGGTCGTGTGGTTCCACACTCGCGCTGCCGCGGTCGACTGATCGAAGTTCGTGGCCATCTTGTCCGGAGAGAAGTTGACCAGCGTGGTCTCCTGCAGCGGCGCGTTCGGAGAGACCGCACGCACCAGCGGGTTACGAGCGAGCCTCGCAGCCGCCCGCACGGTCAGTTTCGCCGACAGTCCGTGGATGATCCGCAGGTCGACGCCGGGGCTGCCGCCGAGCGAGCGAACCAGGTTGCGTCCCTCGAGCGCCGACGCGTGCGGCGCGAGCTGGATGATGAACTCGACCCGCCGCCCGGCGGAGGGCTTCGACGCCGAAGCGGGGGCACCGCCGCCTACGAGCGCGACGAACATCGCGGCGAGCACGGCCACGATCGCGGCGGCACGGGCAGGCAGCGGCGCGCGGCGCCGCGTCACAAGCAACGTCATCTCGAGGTTCCCTCTGGTTGCGCTCTCCCCGCGGGGGGAGGCTTGGCTTATAACGCCGGCAACCGAGCTATCTCGTCGACTCTACGAGACCTCTGGCTTTGCGTCCCTGCCTTACGACAGGTTTGCCTTTGCGACGGTGCGGCATGTATCGGCAAGTTTGGCCCCGCCTTTAGCGCGTATTTCGATCGTGGGCTTCAGCCTCGCCGCCGGCCGTCGATAGACACGAGGACCGGGATGCACAAACGACCTCTACTGACGGCCGCGCTGACCGCCGCTGCCGCGCTCTTCCCGGAACGGCGACCATCTGCGGCGGCGGGACCGCCGGAGGTGGAACCGGAGGCGGCACCGGCACAGGCGGGACCGGGACCGGCGCAAAGCCGCCGGCATGCAAGGTTCCGAAGCTGGCCGGCAAGTCGCTGCCGGCGGCGCGAACGCTGCTTGCCCGCGCACACTGCCGGCTGGGCAAGGTGATCCGGCCGCGCACCCGGAGGGGCGCCACGCTGGTCGTGCGCTCCGAGCGACCCGGCACGGGCCGGGTCCTCGCCAACGGCACCGAGATCGAGCTGTGGCTCGGGCCGCCGGCCAAGCGCCGTCGCCACTGAGCAGTTTCGCGCCGAGCTTGTCCAAAGCCTCGGCGCGGATGTGACATGGTCCTCGACCAGGCGCCGCGCGTTCCGGGCCACCGCGCGGCACCGATGATTTCTGACCGTTGCGCCGGTCAGTAGGGTTGAAGAAGAGATGATCACCGAGCACCTGAGCACCCGGACTCGCTGGCTCGCCCTCGTGATTCTGTGCGTCGGCGACCTCATGATCGTCGTCGACACGACGGTCGTGAACGTCGCGCTGCCGTCGATCCGTACGAGCCTCGGCTTCTCCCCGACCTCCCTGGCCTGGGTGGTCAACGCGTACATGATCACGTTCGGAGGCTTCCTTCTCCTCGCCGGCCGCTTCGGCGACCTGTTCGGCCATCGCCGGCTGTTCCTGATCGGCACGGGCGCGTTCACCGTGGCGAGCCTGATCTGCGGCGTCTCGACGAGCCAGGGAATGCTGATCGCCGCCCGCGCGGTGCAGGGTCTCGGCGGCGCGGTCGTATCGGCCCTGGCGTTCTCGCTGATCGTCGTGCTGTTCACCGAACCGGGCGAGCGCGCGAAGGCGATGGGCGTCTTCGGCTTCGTCATGTCGGGAGGCGGAAGCATCGGCGTGCTCGCCGGCGGCGTCCTCACCGACCTCGTGGGCTGGCACTGGATCTTCCTGGTCAACCTGCCGATCGGGATCGCTGTCACCGCGGCCGGCCTGAGGTTCCTCCCGTTCGTCGGCACGGGCGCGCAGCGCCAGCGGCTCGACGTCCCCGGCGCGGTGGCGATCACCGGCGCGATGGTGATCGCCGTCTACGCGATCGTGAACGGCAACACGGCCGGCTGGACCTCGCTTCAGACCCTCGGCCTGCTGGCGATCGCGGCCGTGATCTTCGCGGCGTTCCTCGCCTGGGAGGCACGCGCCGCGGCGCCGCTGCTGCCGCTGGGGATCTTCCGCCACCGCAACCTCAGCGTGGCCAACGTCGTCGGTGTGCTCTGGGCCGCCGCGATGTTCGCGCTGTTCTTCCTCTCGGCCCTTTACCTGCAGCTGGTGCTCAGGTACAGCCCGCTGAAGGTCGGTCTCGCCTTCCTACCGGGGAACCTGATCATGATGGCCTTCTCGCTCGGCCTCTCGGCGAAGCTCGTGATCCGGTACGGCTTCCGTCGCCCGCTCGCGTTCGGCCTGAGCACGGCCGCGCTCGCGCTGATCTGGCTGGCCCGCGCACCGGTCCATGGCTCGTTCCTGGTCGATGTCCTCCCGTCGATGCTGCTGATCGGCGTCGGCGGCGGGCTCGCCTTCAACCCCGTGCTGATGGCGGCGATGAGCGACGTCGAGCCGCAGGACTCGGGGCTCGCCTCAGGGATCGCGAACACCGCGTTCATGATGGGTGGAGCGCTCGGTCTCGCCGTACTCGCGAGCGTCGCGGCGGCGCGCACGAAGCACCTCGTCGCCACCGGCCACGGCACCCTCGCGGCGCTCACCGGCGGCTACCACATCGCGTTTCTGATCGGCGCGATCTTCGCGCTCGCCGCGGGTGCGGTGGGCGCGGGCTTCCTGCGGACCCGGCACGTGGCCGCGGCGAGCCAACCCGGGCACGAGCCCGAGCCGGCCCTGGAGGCAGTCACCTGACCCTTCGCGACACCCCGCCGTTCCGCGCCGACCATGTCGGCAGTCTCCTGCGGCCGCCCGAGCTTCTCCAGGCTCGTGAGGACCACGCCGCGGGGCGGATCGACGACGCCGAGCTGCGCGCGGCCGAGGACAGCGCGATCCGCGGAGTGGTGAAGCTTCAGCGCGACGTCGGGCTGCGGAGCGCCACTGACGGCGAGTTCCGCCGGGCCTCTTGGCACATGGACTTCATCTACTCGCTCGACGGGATCAGCAAGGCGCCGGGCGAGCTGAAGGTGAAGTTCCACAACGCGGAGGGCGACATCGAGTTCACCCCGGCGGCGATGCGCGTGGACGGCAAGCTCGGCGTCTCGGAGACGATCTTCGGCGAGGCGTTCGAGTTCCTGAAGTCGTGCGTCGCCGACGAGCAGACGCCGAAGCTCACGATTCCCTCGCCCAGCATGGTCCACTACCGCGGCGGCCGCGCCGCGATCGACGAGTCGATCTACCCGGACATGGACGCCTTCTGGGCCGACCTCACCGCCGCGTACGCCGAGCAGGTTCGGCGACTCGGCGAGCTTGGCTGTACCTACCTCCAGTTCGACGACACGAGCCTCGCCTATCTGAACGACCCCGAGCAGCGCGAGCACGTCCGCCAGATCGGTGGCGACGCCGAGCATCAGCACGAGGCCTACATCCGTCACATCAACGAGGCGCTGGCCGACCGGCCGGCCGGGATGTCGGTGACCACGCACATGTGCCGCGGGAACTTCCGCTCCTCCTGGGTGGCCGAGGGCGGCTATGACTTCGTCGCCGAGGCGCTGTTCAACGAGCTGCAGGTCGACGGCTTCTTCATGGAATGGGATGACGCCCGTTCGGGCGGCTTCGAGCCGCTGCGCTTTTTGCCGAAGGGCAAGGTCGTCGTGCTCGGACTCGTCACGACGAAGCGCGGCGAGCTCGAGGACGCAGAGGTGCTCAAGCGTCGCATCGAGGAGGCGTCACGCTACGCCGACATCGACCAGCTCTGTCTCTCGCCGCAATGCGGCTTCTCGTCCACCGTCGAGGGAAACGTCCTCAGCCGCGAGCAGCAGGCCGACAAGCTGCGGCTGATCGTCGAGCTGGCCGGCGAGGTCTGGGGCTGACGTCTCAGACCTTGAAGGCGGAGACCAGCTCGTCGAGGTCAGCCGCCAGCGTCGCCAGAGACTCGCTCGAGGCCGCGATCTGCTCGGTCGAGGCGCTCGACTCTTGAGCTGAGGCCGAGACCTGCTCCGTCGCCGCGCTCGCGCTCTCGGCCACGTTCGCAACCTCGGTGGTCGAGCCGGAGACCCGGTCGATGCAGGTGCTCACATCGTCGATCGCCACCGCGAGACCGTTGAAGGACTCGCGCGTCTGCTCCGCCGTCGACGACGCCGATTCGGCCAGCTTTCGGACCTCCTCGGCGACGACCGCGAACCCGCGTCCCTGCTCGCCAGCCCTCGCGGCTTCGATCGCGGCGTTCAGTGCCAGCAGGTTCGTCTGGTCGGCGATGCGGGCAATCTGGACGGTCAGCGCCACGCCCTCGCCGGCCACCTGCTTGGCGGTGGCAGCCAGGCCAACGGCCTCGTTTGTGACCTCCTGCGCCTGCTGGGAGAGCATCACCTGCTTCTCGGCACCGCCGGCGACGTCGCCAGCCGCATGTGCGATCTCCCCGATCGCCGTGCTCATCTGCTGCGCGCTGGCACTCACCTGCTCGGTGGCCGCGGCGACCTTTCCCGCGTTCTCGCCGATCTTCCCGATCAGCTCGCCGAGCTGCTCGCGCACCTGGTTGTAGCTGACCAGAGCCGCCTGCGCCTTCCCGAGCATCGAGTTGAAGAGATCGATGAGCTCCTGCGTCTCGGCGTGCTGAGAGGTCTCCTCCACGCGTCGCGTGACCGGCGTGACCTGCCGGGTGAGATCCCCGGACTTCATCGCGTCGAGCCCCGCGACCAGGTCGGTCAGGCAGTTCTCGTTCAGGCTTTGAAGGCGCTCCTTCAGGCGTGCGCGAGCCACCTGGTCGGCGTCCTCGGAAGACGTGGTGGGCTGGCCGGACTTGCTGCGGTCGAGACTGATCGACATTGGTTCCCTCGCTGTGGATGGCGGCGGCCCCCGACCCGCCGTGGACTGCTCTCAGCCGGGTTATCGTCAATCCCGCGCGGGCGCTTGACCGCCGAGCAACCTTGCGGCGAGCGTGGTGATGATCAGCGCGCCCGTGGCGAGCTCGTCGATCCCGATGTACTCGTCGGGGGCATGCGCCCGGGCGATGTCGCCGGGCCCGAGGGTGATCGCCTCGATCCCGCCGCGGTGGATCAGGTCGTGCACATCGGATCCGTACGGGGTGCCGTAAGGCTCCTCGCGGCGGCCGGTGATCGCCTCGACCACCTCGAGTGCGGCGGTGACGATCCCCGCCCGGGCCGAGATCTCGCACGGTTCGAAGACGTTGTGGACCTGCTCGACCTCGAAGGTGATCTCGCGGGCCGGGTCGAGCCCCGCCCCAACCACATCCCGCAGCTCCCGCAGGACACCCGCGCTCGTCTCGCCGGGGAGCATGCGCCGGTCGAGGGTCAGGGTGCAGACGTCGGCGATCGCGTTCTGCTGCACCCCGGCTCGAGCCATCGTCGGCGTGCAGGTCAGCGGCGGAAACAACGGGTTGGTTCGCGACCGCAGGTCCTGCTCGTAGCGCGCGATCGCGGGCAGGAGGTCGCCCAGCGCGGCAAGCGGATTACGTCCGAGCTCGGCGCGGCCTCCGTGCGAGGACCTGCCGTGGAGCGTGACCTGGTAGTAGGCGACGCCTCGCATCGCGCGTGCGACGCGGAGCCCAGTCGGCTCGGTGACGATGCCCAGGTCTCCGCCGAAGCCCGCCTGGAGCAGCGACCGGGTGCCCGGCTCACCCACCTCCTCGCCCACCGCGAAGTGGAGCACGAGCGTGCCGCGCAGCTGGTCCCTCAGGCGCGCGAGCACGTGCGCACAGGCGATCTGGCACACGAGCCCGCCCTTCATGTCGACCGCGCCCCGGCCCCAGATCGCGCCATCGCGGACCTCGCCGCCGAACGGGTCCACGCTCCACAGCGCGCGATCGTCCGGAGGCACTGTGTCCATGTGCCCGTTGATGACCAGGCGCGGCCCGGACGCGCCGCCCTCGAGCACGGCAGCCAGAGACGGGCGGCCGGGCAGCGTCTCGACGAACGTCAGCTGGCAGCCCGTGGGCTCGATGAGCTCGGCGATGCGCTCGGCCATCGCCCGCTCGCTGTCGACGCCGTTGACGCTCGGGATCCGCACGAGCTGCGCGAGCCGGCCGGTCAGCCAGTCTGGGCTGAGCTCCGGGGCGGTGGAGAGATCAAACATGATGGTTACGGTACGCGCTCCGCTGCGAGCTCCGGTATCGCCCGCAGCAGCTCGCGTGTGTAGGGGTGGGACGGTGCCACGAACAGGCGCTCGGTCGCCCCCTGCTCGCAGGCTCGCGCGAGGGCACCGGCCGGGAGTAGTCTCAGGCTGTGCCGAGGATCTCGTATTTCCCGCCCGAGCGCCTGGATGATCCTGAGCTGCTCGGCTACCTGGAGGACGCTGCCCGTTACGGGGCGCCGAGACCGGAGAGCCAGGCGATCCGCGCGCATGTGCCGGCGGTATTGCGGTCGTTCTCGCAGAACTGGCAGCGGACGTTTCGGTCCGGCGTGGTGGAGCACTCGCTGAAGGAGCTCTGCCGCGTGTATGTGTCAAAGACGATCGACTGCCACTACTGAGGATCGCAACGGGCTCTCCCGGGCGGAGAGCAGGCGCCCTCTGAGCGGGACTTCGACGAGCTGCTCGACTTCGAGCGCTCGGACCGCTTCGATGAGCGGCAGAGGACGGCTCTGCTGTACACGAGCTATCTGGTGTGGAACCCGACGGGGGTCGATGAGGCGCTGATGAGCCGCATGGGCTCGCACTTCACCGCGGAGCAGATCGTCGAGCTTGGTTATTTCGTCTCGCTCACCTTCGGGCAGCAGCGGTGGATCAAGACACTCGACATCGGTCATCGCGAGGTGACGGTGCCAACGGTCACTGATACGCATGGCGGACTCGCCCCCGAGCAGGCACCGAGATGACCGGCCGCGACCCTCGCGCCGGCGACGCCATCCGCAAACGAGCGCCACACGTACTGGCGGTCTACGAGGAGACACGCGACACCGTGCTGGAGGCGGGGATCGTCGAGCGCGAGCTCAAGGAGCTCTGCGCCCGCCACCTCGCGGGGCAGGATCCCGAGCCTCGTAGCGAGCGCGAGCGGGCGGCCGTGGCATGGGTGGACGCGATCGCGTGGCGCGCCGAGGACGCGGACGATGCGCTCTGGGAACGTCTGCATCGGGAGTTCACCGAGGCCGAACTGGTGGAGCTCGGGTACTGCATCGCGCTCATGCTGGGTCAGCAGCACTGGCTTGCGACACACGGGATCGTCGAGCTCCCCTGAGCGCGGGTAGCCTCGCAAGGCATGGAGACAACGCTGCCCGAGCTGCTGCTCGCTTCGATGCTCGTCGGCGCCGCGACGCTTGCCTGCCGCCGCTGGGGCAACCGGATCGGTGGGCTGGTGAGCGCACTGCCGGCGGTCGTCGGCCCGCTGCTGCTCATCACGGCCCAGCAGCACGGCGCGGCATTCACGGCGCGCGCGGCGAACGGGACGCTGCTCGGCCTCGCCGGCCTGGGCGCGTTCGCCCTCGCCTACGGCAGGGCGGCCGTGCGCGCGGGCTGGGGCGTCAGCCTGGTTGCGGGCTGGGCAGCCGCTGCCGTCGTCGCAGCCGTCGCCGGCTCGTTGGGCGGCGGGCTCGGGTTTCCGGGCGGGCTGGCGATCGCGGCCGTCTCACTCACGTTCGCATACCGAGCTTTGCCGCCTTGCGCCCCCGAGGCGTCGATCAGCCCGGACGAATCGCGGGCGTGGGGCGGGATCGCGCTCCGGATGGCGCTGACGGCGGCGCTCGTGGCGATCCTCGCCGCCGCGGCAACGCTGTTCGGCGCCGTGGCCGGCGGGATGCTCGCGGGCCTCCCGGTCCTCGCCTCGGTGCTGGCCCTCGCAACCCACCGGCGGGACGGCGCGGCGGCGACAGTGGCTCTGCTCCGCGGAATGCTCAGCGGGATGTCCGGCTTCGTCTGCTTCTGCGTCGCGGTGGAGGCGCTGATCGTCCCCGCCGGGATCGCCGCGGCATTCATAACGGCGACGCTCGCGACCCTCGGCCTGCATGCCCTGCTGTGGCGTGCTCGCGACCGCGGCTCCGCCCTGGCGCTACTTCGCCGCGCATTCGCCTGAGGAGACGGCCGCCAGGTGCGCAAAGTCCTCGTGACGGGGATGTCCGGGACCGGGAAGTCGACCGCCCTCGGCGAGTTGCGCAGGCGCGGCTTCCGCGTGGTCGACACCGACGAGCCGGGGTGGACCGTCTGGGACGAACAGGACGATGGATACGTTTGGCGAGAGGACCGCATCGCCGAGCTGCTGTCGCCCGACGAGGGCCCGACCCTGTACGTCTCGGGCACCGTCTCCAACCAGGGCCGCTTCTATCCGGCCTTCGACGCGGTCGTGCTCTTGAGCGCCCCTGCAGATGTCCTCCTGCGCCGCATCGACAGCCGGACGACGAACCGATACGGCAAGACGCCGGCCGAGCGGGAGCTGATCCTTCATCAGCTCGCGGAGGTCGAACCGCGGCTGCGGGCGACGTCCACGCATGAGATCGACGCCACCCTGCCGATCGCCGAGGTCGTGGCGAGACTGGTCGAGATCGGCGAGCGGGAGTTCGCCTGACGGCTGCCGGCATGTCACATTTGGAGCTCCCGTGGTGCTAAGTGGGTGTGATGAGGGTGCAGGCGAGAGACGATCAACTTTGGGAGCGCCCGGAAGGCGGCTCGGGAATGGCGGGCTTCGAGGCCTTCTTTCGCGCCCACTATCGCCCCATCGTGCGCCTGGCGCAGAGCGTCGTCGGGGACTCCCAGAGGGCTCAGGATGTCGCGCAGGACGTCTTCCTGGCCGCCTATCGCCGCTTTCCCGGCGGGTACGAGCAGGCCGGAGGCTGGGTCAGGGTCGCCGCCGTGCACACGGCGCTGAACGTCCTGCGCGGTGAGCGGCGCCGCGACAGACGACACGTCCTGGTGCAGGTGGTGGGCACCCTGCCGAGCGCCGAGGAGACCGTGATCGAGCGGGAGCGCAGCGCAGAGCTGCGCCGCGTCCTGCGCCGGCTTCCGCGCCGCTCCGCCGCGGTGCTCGTGATGCGCCACGGCGGTATGAGCTATCTGGAGATCGCCGACGCCCTCGGGGTGAAGGTCGGCAACGTGGGGACTCTGCTCAGAAGGGCGGAGTCCGCGCTTCGAAAGGAGATGGACCGTGAGACACGTTCCTGACGGAGTGCTTCGGCGGCTCGACGACGAGCCCCTGGCCGTTCCGGACAGGGTGAGCGACCACCTGGCCGGCTGCGGACTCTGCCGGGCTCGGCGGGCCGAGATCGCGCAGGACACCGAACGCGCCGCCCAGCTCTTCGCGGCCCCGCAGCTCGTGCCCGACGTCGATCACGCCTGGACCAGGCTCCAGCGCGAGTTGGACCGCAGGCCGGAGACTGCATCCGCGGCCGTGGTCGTCCCGCGGCGCGCTCGGCTTCCGAGAGTGTCGCTGCGAGCCGGTCTGGCCATCGGCGCGATCGGAGTCCTCATCGGCGGCACGGCCGCCGCGGCGACGCTCACGACTGTCTTCTCCCCGACTCACGTCGTCCCGGTCTCCGTGAGCCAGAGCGAGCTGCGTGCCATCGCCGCCTTCACGGCGCTCGGCGACGGCCACGGGCTCGGCGGCTTCGCCACGCCGCAGGGATCGAGCACGTTCCGCTTCGGATCCCTCAACTGGTCGTCGGGCTCCCCCCGTCCCGCCTCCTCGCTGGCGCAGGCCAACGCGCAGGCGGGATTCGCCGCCTCACTGCCGGCTCACCGTCCCGCAGGCGTCGGCCCCGTCCAGCAGTTCATGGTCCAGCCTCGCGTGCATGTCACAGTGACCTTCAACTCCAGTGCCGCGAGCCTGGCGGGAAGCTCGGTGGCGATCGATGCCGGGCCGGCGGTGGTGGCTCAGTACGGCGCCACTTCAGACCCCGCCGCGCCCGCGCTCACCGTGGCCACGATTCGAGTGCCCAAGGCGCGGTCGACGGGGGCGAGCCTCAGCCAGATCGAGTCGTTCCTTCTGGCCCAGCCCGGAATCCCGCCGCAGCTGGCTGAGGAGATCCGCTTCCTGGGCAACCTCCGAACGATCCTGCCCGTGCCGGTGCCGCCCGGAGCGTCGGTGCACTCGATACGCGTGGGCGGCTGGCCGGGGATCCTCCTCGCTGATTCCTCCAACGCCGCCGCAGGCGCGGTGTGGGAGGACGGCCGCGGCCTGCTTCATCTCGTGGTAGGACTCCTCGACTCCCAAGATGTCCTGAATGTCGCCAAGCAACTCGGCTGAGCCGCACATCGTCGAGGACGTCGCACCGCGGCCCGTTTCGTCCGTGGATGCAGCCTCGAGCGCCGAGCGCTCGCGGGAGCCTGGAACGTCTCCAGCGATCCACGCCCTCGGGCTGAGCAAGCGCTTCGGGGACACGGTCGCCGTGAACTCCCTGTCGATGACGGTGGAGCGCGGAGAAGTGTTCGGCTTTCTCGGTCCCAACGGGGCGGGAAAGACCACTGTGGTGAAGCTCCTCCTCGGGCTCGCGCGACCGTCGGGAGGCGAGGCACTCGTGCTGGGCGCACCGTTGGGGGACCGCGAGGCCCGGCGCCGGATCGGCTACCTGCCGGAGCTGTTCCGCTTCCAGGCCCTCCTGACCGCGCGCGAGGTGCTCCGCCTGCACTGCCGGCTCCTGGCGGTGCCCAAGGCGGCGTGGGCAGAGCAAGAGCGCAGCGCGCTCGAGACCGTCGGGCTGCTCGAGCGGGGGGATGACCGCGTCGGCACCTTCTCCAAGGGAATGCAACAGCGGCTCGGCCTCGGTGTCGCGCTGCTCGGCGACCCGTCGCTGATCGTCCTCGACGAGCCCACGAGCGCGCTCGATCCGGTCGGCCGCCACGACGTGCGGGAGATCATCCGCGGGCTGCGCGAGCGTGGGTGCACCGTGTTCCTGAACACGCATCTGCTCGAAGAGGCCGAGCACGTGTGCGACCGCGTCGCGGTCATCGACAGGGGAAGGACCATCGCCACCGGCGGCCTCGACGAGCTTCTCGGCCGACATAGCCGCGTTCGGCTCAGGGTTGGAGGCCTGGGCGAAGGCTGGTGGAGCCGTTTCGGCAGGTTCGGGCAATGGCAGCGGCAGGACGACTGGCTGGTGGTCGAGGGCATCGACGCCGCGCGTATCGCGGAGCTGGTCGGCGAGCTCGTCGCGCTGGGCGGCCAGGTGCAGGCAGTGATCCCTGAGCACCAGAGCCTCGAGGCCCGGTTCCTCGAGCTGCTGGGAGAGCGATGAGCCCGACGCTGACGATCGCCGCGCTCACGATCAGGGAGGCTGTGCGACGGCGGCTCCTACTCGCCTTCCTGGCCATCACCGTGCTGATCGCCGGGCTGAGCGCGTGGGGCTTCGACCGTCTGAGCCACACGCATAGCCTGACCTCGGGCGAGACCAACCTCGCGATTCCGCAGGCGCTGATCCTGTTCATGTTCATGTTCAGCTTCGTGCTCGCTCTGAGCGCTTCGGCGATCGCCTCGCCGTCGATCTCCTCGGAGGTCGAGTCCGGGGTGCTGATGACGATCGTGACCCGCCCGCTGCGACGGACCGAGGTGGTGCTCGGCAAGTGGCTCGGGCTCGCCACGCTGCTCGCCGGCTACGCGGCCGGCGTCTGCGCGCTCGAGTTCGGCGTCGTCGACTGGACGAGCGGTTTCGTCCCTCCGAACCCGGTGCTGGTGAGCGTGTATCTGTTCCTCGAGGCCGCGCTCCTGCTCACCCTGGCTCTGCTGCTGAGCACCCGGATCCCTGTCATCGCCGCGGGCGTCATCGGAGTTGCCGTCTTCGGCGCCGGATGGCTCGCGGGCGTCGTGGGCACGATCGGCAGCGCCCTGAACGTCGCCGCGCTTCGAACCGTCGGGCAGGTGGGACGGTTCCTCCTGCCCACGGACGGACTGTGGCACGCCGCGATCTACTACCTGCAGCCGCCCTCGCTGATCGCCCAGCACATCGCCGACGGCGGACAGCGAGATCCGTTCTATGCGCAGGGAGCGCCGTCCTGGGCGTACCTGCTGTGGGTGGCGTGCTGGTTCTCGATCATCATGATCGCCGCGGTTGCCAGCTTCGAGCGCCGCGAGCTGTGATGCGCGGCCCGGAGCCCGAGCGGCGCGTTGGTGCGCTACGCGGCCAGGTGCGAGACCGGCATCGCGGCGGTCGCCGGGTTCGGCAGCAGCACGGTCACGTTGCCGGGCACCAGCTGATCCCCGCAGCGCGGGCAGGTGTGGGGGGCATCGAGCTCGTGGTCTGCGACGGACCGCCATTCGGTCTCGCAGTTGATGCAGTTGCGGCTGTTCATGGGGTCTCCTCCCGCGTGGGTCTGG
>DATGJM010000044.1:0-16614 GCA_035295205.1 Solirubrobacteraceae bacterium
GCGCGGCGACGAGCTCGGGATCGTCGAGTTGCGGCAGGTGCCCGCAGCCCGGCAGGTCGACCCACCGCGCGTCGGGCAGCGCATCGCGGAACCACGCGCTGCACCGCGTCAGGGGGATCGTCCGGTCCCGCGTGCCCCATGCGATCACGGTTGGCACGCCGAGGTCGTCCCACTGCGAGCGGTAGTCGCCGGACTCGATCTGGGCGCTATAGGGCTCGTACATCTGACAGTCCGCGGCGCCGCGAATCAGCGCCGCCGCCGTCGGGGGCGGGATCCGCTCGGGCCGCGCGACCAGCCGCAGGAAGGCCAGCCGCCGCAGCCCCGCGCGGCTCCCCAGGCGATCGGCCACCCGCGCGCCGATCGGGGCCAGGCGCTGGGCCTGCGCGAACTGGCGCCGCGTGCTGGCGGGCGGTAGGTCCTCGGGCCAGCCCTGAGCGGGTGAGAGCGCCAGGACCCCGCTCGCCCGGCCCCGCGCGGCCAGCATGAAGGCCAGCCAGCCGCCGAGCGAGTTGCCGACGATCGGGACCCGCGCGATGCCTGCGCGGTCGAGTTCGCGCTCGAGCTCGTCGGCCATCGCCTCCAGCGGGCGTGGCATGTCCGGCGGGATCGCCGGTCCGCCGTGGTGGCCGAGCAGCGTCGGCATCAGCAGCTCGTAGCGGTCCTCGAGATGCGGAGCGAGGAGATCCCAGGTGCGGGCCGTGTCGGTGAAACCGTGGATCAGGAGCAGAGGCGATCGCATCGGCGCCTCGAACAGTAGTCCGCAAGGTGAGGTGCAGACCCCGGCCATGGGGTACCGTCTCCAATATGCGCAAGCTCGTCGCCCTGGTCTGCCTGCTCGCGATCACAGCCTTGGCGGCCGCCGGCTGCGGCAGCAGCTCGATCGACCCCGTGGCCACCGCCGCCACCACTTCGACAGCGGCTGCCGGATACCGCATGACGTTCGTGATGAACATGACGAGCTCGGCGCTGCCACAGCCGATCGCGATGACCGGCGCCGGCTCCGTCGACGCGACCGACCACGCCGGCTCGATCGCGTTCGACATGAGCATCCCCGAGCTGCGCCAGCTCCTGCCGTCGACCGGCGGAGCGCTGCACATGGACATGATCATCCGCGGGAGCACGCTGTACATGCGGCTTCCGGCCGCCATCGGCTCGAAGCTGCCCGGTGGGCGCCCGTGGTGGAAGATCGATCTGTCCAAGGCGCACTCCTCGATACCCGGGCTGGGTTCGCTCGGCGCGCCCGGCTTCGAGGATCCGAGCCAGTTCCTTCAGTACCTGCGCGGCGCAGGGGGCGGCGTGACCAAGGTCGGCACGGACACCGTCGCCGGCGTCTCGACCACCCATTACCGCGCCACGATCGACCTCTCGAAGGTGATCGACCGTCTGCCGGCCAAGAGCCGGAGCGTCGCGCGCGGCCTGCTTGCGATGGTGCACGCGAAGAAGCTGCCGGTGGACGTGTGGATCGACTCGAACAACCTCGTGCGCCGCATGGCGTTCAGCATGAACATGACGGTCGCCGGCGGGCAGTCGCTGTCGATGCACATGCAGCTGACGATCCCCCAGTACGGAGCGCAGCCGGAGCCGGCCGCGCCGCCTGCGGGTCAGGTGACCGACATGAGCTCGCTCGGTGCCCTGAACACGAACGGCATCCCATCGCCGACGGCTTAGCTGACGGTCAGCAGCAGCTTGCCGGTTGTCCGCCGGCCCTCGAGGTCGTCGTGGGCCCGCCGGGCCTCGGCCAGCGGGTAGCGCCCGCCGATCCGCACGTTCAGCCGGCCTGACGCGACCAGCTCGAGCACCTCTCCGGCGCGCGCCTGCAGCATCTCGGGGGTGCGAGTGTAGGTGCCCAGGATCGGGCGCTGCACGTACAGCGAGCCGGAGGTCAGCCGCTGCACCGGCAGCGGGTCGGGCTGCCCGCTGGCCGCGCCGTACAGGATCATCCGGCCCGTCGGCGCCAACGCGTCCAGGCCCTCGTAGAAGGTCGTGCGCCCGACGCCGTCGTACACGGCCGCCACCCCCTCGCCCGTGATCTCACGCACCCGCGCGGCGAATCCGTCGTAGCCGATCACCTCGTCCGCCCCTGCCTCTCGCGCCAGCTGAGCCTTCTCCTCATTCGAGGTGGTGGCGATCACATGCCCTCCCCGGAGCTTTGCCAGCTGGGTCAGCAGCAGGCCCACGCCGCCGGCGGCGGCATGGACGAGCACCCAGTCCCCGGAGTCGATCGGGTAGCAGTCCGAGGCGAGGTAATGCGCGGTCATCCCCTGAAGCAGGACCGCAGCGGCCACGTCGGCCGGCACTCCGGATGGCACGGGGACCAGCTGTTCGCGCCGTGCGATGACCCGCTCGGCATAGCTGCCGGGCACCGACACCCAGGCCACGCTCTCGCCCGTCTCGGCCACTCGACCGGCACCTTCGACGCCGAGGATCGCCGGAGGGTCGGAGCCGTAGCCTTCGGTCGAGCGCTCGTAGACGTCGCGGTAGTTCACCCCGGCCGCCTCGACCTCGACCAGCACCTGCCCATCGCCGGGCGAGGGATCGGGGACGTCGCGGTACTCCATGACCTCCGACCCGCCGAGCCGCTCGAAGAAGATCGCGTGCATCGACATCCATAGTACGTCCGTCCGGACGGCGACTGGTTGGCTCGGGTCGCTCCGCGCGCGCGCAGATAAGGACCGTGGTACCGCCCGATCACGGATGAGAAAGCGAGCTTCATGACGGCTTCGGAATGGCAGAGCGTCTGCGCAGAGGTGTCGGCAACGATCTCCCTACGGCAGCTCGACGAGGAGCTCGAGCAGGTACCCAACCTGACCGAGGACGAGCGATCGGCGATCTGGCTCTACGCCTGGGCGTCGCGCCAGACCGCTGCCCACGTCGGCGCGCTGGTCGCAGCCTAGAGCGAGCCCGACGCTATGCTCGCTCCGCCCGTGAGCGAGCCGTCCGCATACTCGAGCGCCGGTGTCGACTACCAGACCCTCGACGCCGGTAAGCGCGACGCGCTGAGCCTCGCCCTCTCGACCTCGGGACTCCTCGAACTCCACGGCGCGAGCGCACGGGATGAGTCCCGCGGCGAGCCCGCGTTCGTGTTCGAGCTCGGCGACCGGGCGTTCGCGTTCGTGCTCGAGTGCCTGGGCACGAAGTCGGTCATCGCCCGCCAGGTGCAGGAGCAGCTCGGACTGATCGCGTTCGACGCCGTCGCCTACGACACCGTCGCTGCCGTGGTCAACGACCTCTGCTGCGTCGGAGCGCTGCCGCTCGTGGTCAACGCCTACTTCGCCACCGGATCCTCGGACTGGTATGCCGATCGCGCTCGCCACGAGTCCCTGCTCGCCGGCTGGCTCGAGGCCTGCAGGGATGCCGGCGCCGCCTGGGGCGGTGGCGAATCCCCTTCGCTGTCCGGGCTGGTCGCAGCGGGCGACATCGAGCTCGCCGGCTGCGCGATCGGCGCCGTCCCCGAGCATCGTCGCCCGATCCTCGGCGCGGAGCTCGCAGCCGGGGACGAGATCGTGTTCGTGGCCTCGACCGGCCTTCACGCCAACGGAGCTTCGCTGGCTCGCAAGACCGCCGCTCGGCTCGCCGACGGCTACGCCACCCGGCTTCCCAGCGGGCGGGCTCTTGGCGAAGCGCTGCTCGACCGCAGCGCGAACTACGTACCGCTTGTGCGGGCGCTTATGAACGCGGATGTACCGGTTCACTACCTCAGCCATCTGACCGGTCACGGATTGCTCAAGCTGATGCGCCCCCGGCGCGAGCTCGGGTACGAGATCGAGACGCTGTCGGTGGTTCCGGAGGTGCTCGAACTGCTCGTGGATCACAACGATCTCAGTCCGGCCCAGGCCTACTCGACCTTCAACATGGGGTCAGGCTTCGCGGTCTACTGCGCTGCCGGGCACGGTGAGGAGGTGGCCGAGATCGCTCGAGCGACGGGCCATCAGGCGCACGTGGCCGGCGCCGTCACCGGCGGTCCACGACGGGTCGTGCTCGCCGCGATCGACGTGGTCTTCGAGACCGAGGACATGGACCTCGGTCCCCGGGCCTGACCCGCCTGAGGAACCTCCCAAAACCGGCTGATCCCGGCGATTAAGTCGCTCCGGGTTCCTGTCGATTAAGACAGCTATGAAACCGAGGGGCGCAAGCGAGCGCCTGTGGCTGTCACTGGTCGCAGTACCAGCGGTGATTGCCGTAGTCGCGATGGCGCTCAGCCCCGTGATAGACAGGCCGATCGCGACATGGGACTGGGCGTGGACGGCGGGGGCGGTCAGCGCCCTGGCCGGCTCGCTCCTGGCTCGCCAGCGTGCGCAGGGCCTTCACCGCTATCGCTGGACGATGTGGGCCGTGGCCTGCGCCTTCTGGCTGGGCGGCCAGCTGGCCTGGAACTACTACGGCGCCGACGTACCGGTCTCGCCGAACCTCGGCGACGTTGGCTGGTGGCTGTTCGCGGTCGCCGCGATCCTCGGCGTGGTTCGCTCACCACTGCGCTCGCGGACGCTACGCGCGGTGGCCGCCGCGGAGACGCTGCCTTTGATCGCGGCCGCCCTGGCCCTGACCTCGGCCGAGCTGTGGCCGCACTTCGTGCACTCGACACTCCCGACCTCCGCCCGCGTGGCGGTCATGTTCTATCCCGGGCTGTACGTCGCCGCGGCAGTCGTGACCCTCCAGGCGATGATCTCCGGGTGGCTGCGCGGTGCGGGCTCGACCGGTCAACGCCTCGTGCTCGCCGGCATCGTCCTCGAGGCCGTCACGTTCACCTTCTGGAGCCAGCAGTTGCTCGACCAGACCTACGTGCAGGGCTCGAACTGGCTTGATCCGACGTTCGTAATCGGTCTGCTCGTGATCGCCGGCGGCGGAGCCTGGGCCCGTCGCCGCCCGGACGTCGCCAAGCCCGTCGAGCAGCCCCCGGCGCGCGCGGGGCTGCTCCCCGGCCTCGTGTTCGTGCTGCTGTCGATGGCGCTGATCAAGTCGCAGCTCGAGCACGCTCCCGTTACGCCCCGCGTGATTCTCGCCGCCGGCCTGATGTTCAGCGGCGGTGCCCTCATGCTCCGCAGTCACCTGCTCTCGCGTCGCCTTCAAACGATGCTCGAATGGGAGCGCGGCACGGTCGCCGATCTGGCCGAGCGCGAGTCGGAGCTTGCGCGCATCAACCGCCGGCTGGTCGAGGACTCCAGGCACGATGCCCTGACGGGCATGCGCAACCGCCGGGCGCTGGCTCACGACCTGCCGCGCATCGAGGCCAATCATCGCGAGCGTGCGGACTCCTTCGCGCTTGCGGTGTGCGACGTGGACCACTTCAAGGCATACAACGACCGGCTCGGTCATCTGTCGGGGGACCAGGCGCTGAAGACGATCTCTGCGATTGTGCGCACCGCATTGCGCGAGGGCGACATCGGCTACCGCTTCGGTGGCGAGGAGCTCCTCCTGGTGCTGCCGGGCACCCGCCTGGGAGAGGCCGTGGCGGCCGCCGAGCGCGTCCGCGCCGAGGTCGAAAGCGCCCAGATGCCGCACCCCGATGGCGAGGGCGGCATCCTCACCGTATCGATCGGCGTCGCCGCCGGCGGCGAGGACGCCTCGGCTCTGCTGGCCCGCGCCGATGCCGCTCTCTACCAGGCCAAGCGCGGAGGCCGCAATCGCGTCGTCGCATCCACCGAGCATGGGGACGGCGTCATGCGCCACCGGCGTTCCAGCGACGAGGAATCGGTGCCGCGCCAGCTGCGCAGCATGCTGACCGTGTCAAGGGCGGCGGCCGCGGGCCGGGGTGTGACCCCGGTCCTCCAGGCCCTGGCCGAGACGCTGCGCATGGAGCTGTCCTTCGAGATCGTGTGCGTCAATCTGCGCGACTTCGAGCGCGACCAGCTCGAGGTCGTGGTCGTGCTCGGAGATGAGGAGGCCCGCGACGCGCTGCTGGGCAACGTCAACCCATGGCGCGAATTCGCGTCCCTGATCCGGCCGGAGTTCGAGCGCTGCGGCGCGATGTGGCTCCCCGCCGGCTCCGACCTGGGCGACCTGCAGACCTGGGAGCCGGCTATCGCGGAGACCGACGATCCCTCCGCATGGCACGCCGAGGACATGCTGCTCCTGCCCGTACGGGGATCCGATGGCGAGGTGCTGGCCGTGGTGTCGGTCGACAGTCCGCTCAGCGGCCGCCGTCCGGAGGATTCGGAGCTCGGCGTGCTGATGGCCGTTGCCGACCATGCCGGTCTGGCCCTCGAGCGTGTGATGCGCGAGCGCGAGCACGTGCAGGCGATGCGCGAGCAGTCCTCGGAGCTGCGGCTGGCCGCGGTCATGCTCCTCGCCGAGACGCTCGACCTGCGCGATCCCGGTACCGGACGTCATTCGCGGACCGTGGGCATCTATGCCCGTCACACGGCTGCGGCGCTCGGGCTCCCCGAGGATCGCGTCGAGCGCATCTACGCCGCCGGCGTGCTTCACGACCTCGGCAAGCTCGGGATCGCCGATGCCATCCTCTATAAGCCCGGCCCGCTGGACGACGCTGAGTGGCGCGATATGAAGCGCCATCCCGAGATCGGGGCGCGCATCCTCGAGCACGCCGGGCTGGCCGATCTCTCGCGCTGGGTGCGCTCCCACCACGAGCGCGTGGATGGCCTCGGTTACCCGGACCGCATGGCCGGCAGCGACATCCCGCTCGAGTCGAAGATCCTCGCGGTCGCCGACGCCTACGAGGCCATGAGCGCCCATCGCCCGTACCGTCGCGCCCGAACGGCCGAGGAGGCCAGAGCTGAGCTGCTGCGCTGCTCAGGGACCCAGTTCGACTCCAACGTCGTCGACGCGTTCCTGTCCACACTGTCCCTCGATCTCGATGCGGAGCTCGATCAGCTGCGCATCGTGGCTTGATCGGCTGCACCGGCATGCGCGGAACGCGTTCAGTGACCGGGCTCCTGACCGCCGCTGACGCCCGCCGCATGCATGCCCTGGTCGAGGGCTCGCTGGACATGATCACCGTTCTGAGCCTCGATCTGACGATCGCGTTCCAGTCGCGGGCGGTCGCCCGGCTGCTGGGCTTCAGCCCGAGCGAGCTCGAAGGCACGAAGCTCCCCCTGCTCGTGCACCCTCAGGACCTGCCGCGTCTGCGTGCCGCCTGCGCCGAGGCCGCCGACGGGATCGCGCCGCGGCCGGTCGAGGTGCAGCTGCGCCGGCTGGATGGCGACTGGCTCGAGGCCGAGGCGCTGGTGCGATACGACGCGCACGAGGGTGTGCTCGTGGTGCACTCGCGTGACATCAGCGAGCGCAGCCGGCTCGACCGCCGCTTGCGCTTGAACGCCAGCCGCCAGGCGGTGATCGCCGATCTCGGGACGCGCGCGCTGGCGGGACTCGAGGTCCCGGCGCTCGTCCGCGAGGCGGCCGAGCGTCTGCGCGCAGCACTCGAGGCCGACCACGTCGCCGTGCTGCGCTGCCTGCAGCGCGCGCCGGAAGAGCTCGTGGTGATCGCCCAGGACGGCGATGGGATCTACGGCGACCGGCCGGCGATGACCACAGTGGCCGCGCACGCGCTGCGGTCCGGCGAGCCGGTGATCGTCCGCGACTGGGACCGCGAGGAGCGCTTCACAGAGCTCGAGTCACTCCACGCCCCCGGCGCCACGAGCGCGATCGCCGTCCCGATCCCCGCCGGTGGCGGACCATACGGTGCGATCGTCGCCCAGGCGTGCACGGTGGCCCGCTTCGGATACGACGACGGTGTGCTGCTGCAGGCGATCGCCAACGTGCTGGCCGGTGCCTACACCCGCATCGACGGCGAGGAGCGAATCCGGCACCAGGCACTGCATGACCCGCTGACCGGTCTGCCGAACCGCACCCTGTTCGAGGACCGCGTGACCCGAGCGCTGGCCTCGGGCGCCCGGCACGGCCGGCGTCTCGCGGTCATGTTCCTCGATCTCGACACCTTCAAGCTCGTCCGCGAGGGGCTTGGCCACTCCAGCTCCGATGTGCTGCTCCAGACGTTCGCCGACCGCATCGGCAAGTGCCTGCGGGGCGAGGACACGCTGGCTCGGGTGGGCGCCGATGAGTTCGCCGTACTGCTGCCGGAGGTGCTCGGCCAGGACGATGTCCTGCGCGTGGTCGGGCGGATCAAGACAGCTCTGGCCAAGCCCCTGCTCGTGGGCGATCGAGAGATCATGACGAGCGCCTCGATCGGCATCGCCCTCGGTCAGGGGGGGATCGGCAATGAGGCTGGCGCGCTGATGCGCGACGCCGACCTGGCCATGTACGCCGCCAAGGAGCAGGGCCCCGGCTGCTGGGAGTTCTTCGCCGAGCACATGCGCGACACGGCCGTGCGCCAGCTCGAGCTGACCTCCGACCTCTACCAGGCGATCGAGCGCGACGAGTTCGAGGTGCACTTCCAGCCGCTCGTTCAGCTGTCCGATGACTCGATCGTGGGCGCCGAGGCGCTCGTGCGCTGGCGCCATCCGCGCCACGGGTTGCTGATGCCGGGGATGTTCCTGCCGATCGCCGAGGAGACGGGGCTGATCGTTCCGATCGGCCGGCTCGTACTGCGCACGGCCTGCCGCACGCTGCGCGGATGGCAGCAGACGGGGGCGGCTCGTCCACGAATTCGGGTCGGTGTCAACCTCGGCCCTCAGCAGCTCAGCCATCCGGCGCTGACCGAGGACATCAGCGCAGCGCTGGAGGACTCCGGGCTGGCGGCCGAACATCTCGTGCTCGAGATCACAGAAGACGTGCTTCTCTCACGCGATGGGATGGCCGAGCGTTTGGCGGAGCTGAAGGCGCTCGGGGTGATGCTGGTCGTCGATGATTTCGGCACCGGGTATTCGGCGCTGAGCCATCTCCAGCGCTTCCCGATCGACGGTTTGAAGATCGACAAGGGCTTCCTGGACACCCTGGAGGAGAACGCCGACCACGCGCGCCTGATCCAGGGCATCATCGAACTCGCCCGCGCGCTCGGCCTGAGTACCGTGGCCGAGGGGATCGAGACCGAGCGCCAGGCCGCGGCCATGCGCTCACTTGGCTCGGACATGGGCCAGGGTTACCACTTCGCCAGGCCGTTGCCCGCCGCTGACGTTCAGGCGCTGCTGCTGGCTTCGCGGGGCGCTGACCCCAGCGACCTCGAGCTCACGCGCTGATTACCGCCCTGAGGCTCAGCCGACGGTAACCCGGGTGGTGACTGTACGATCCGCCGCTGACCCCCCTCGGACAAGGACGTACACAACCAATGATCGATCGCATTCGACAGGACATTCAGACGCGGCTGGATCAGCTGCTGGCCGAGGCCGATCGTCTGCGCCAGGCGCTGACCGCGCTGGGCGCAGATAACGGCAGCAGCCGCAGTTCGGCTCGCGCCGGTTCGAGCACCGCCCGCTCCACCGCCGCCCGCTCCACCGCCGCCCGCTCCGCCGCCGCCCCCAAGCGGGCGGCCCGCGCGACGCAGACGCGTAGCCGCACCAGCAGCGCGCGCACCACTCGGCGGGCATCGTCCGGCGGCACGAAGAGCTCGGTGCTGAAGGCACTGGGCGAGGCCGACGGTAAGGCCCTGACCGCGAGCGAGGTGGCGTCGACCACCGGGCTCGGCCGTGCCTCCGTGAGCACGACGCTGTCCAAGCTCGCGCGCGCCGGCGAGGTCGAGAAGGCTGACCGCGGCTACCGCCTGGCCACCAACAGCGGCAGCCCGGCGAGCGCCTGAGTCACCAGTAGCTGCTTGACGGGGGGCTCCGGCCCCCCGCCACCGGCCCCTTAAATGAGCTACGCCCCACAGCGGCGGAGGGAGGGGGCCAGCTTGCGTGTGGGGCGTGCTCTGGGAGGAGAGAGGTGGTGCACCCACATGATCGGTCGGGGCTCTTTAGAAGTCAAAGACCGGAGTGTGAGGTCACATATAAGCTGTACTTATGGACGTAGCGCAGCTTCGGTACCTGGTCGCCCTGGCCGACGAACTTCACTTCACGCGCGCCGCGGCCCGTGAGCACATCGCCCAGCCCGCCCTCTCCCAGCAGATCCGGCGGCTGGAGGACGAGCTCGGGCTCGCACTGGTCGAGCGAACAACGCGCCGTGTCTCGATCACCGAGGCGGGCGAGCTGCTGGTCGCGCGGGCACGGCGGATCCTGGCCGAGCTCGAGGCTGCGCGAGCCGAGCTCCAGGCCGTCCGAGGGATCCAGTCCGGGCGCGTCCTGGTCGGCGCGCTGCACACGATGGGCCCGGTCGACCTCGCGCTGGTGCTGGCCGATTTCCACGAGCGCCACCCCGGCGTCGAGCTCACCGTGCGCGAGCAGTCGAGCGAGGAGCTGGCCGAGATGCTGCGCGTCGATGAGCTCGACCTGGCGTTCCTGTCGGTGACAGAGCGCGTGGAAAGCCATGGCCTCGGGCTCTACCAGCTCGTGTCCGAGGAACTGGTCGTGATCCTGCCGCCGGAGCATCCGCTGCGACGCCGCCATCGGGTGCGGATGGCTGAGCTGGCGGGCGAGCAGTTCATAAGCTTCCGGGAGGGCGCGCGCCTTCGGGAGCTCCTCGTCTCGGCCGGGCGTTCCGCGGGCTTCGAGCCCGAGGTCAAGCTCGAGTCCAACGAAGCGCGGCGCATCCGTCGCCTGGTCTCCCGCGGGATGGGCGTGGCGATCCTGCCGCGCTCGGACGCCGTCGAGCCCGGCGCGGACGTGGTGGTCGCCGCCTTGACGGAGCCGGCACTGCGGCGCGACATCACGCTGGCCTGGCGCGAGGGGCGCAGGCATTCACCGGCCGCAGCCGAGTTCATCGCCCTGGCGCGGGCCACATACGCCGCAGACCTGTCCGGATGAGAGTGCTCGCGATCGTGCATGAGGACGACACCGGCCCCGGGGTGTTCATCGAGACGGCCGCGGAGTCGGGCTGGAAGCTCGACCAGTGGCGAATCGCGGCCGGCGAGCGCTCTCCCGACGACCCGTTCGCCTACGACGCCGTGGTCAGCTGTGGCGGCTCGATGCACGCCCACGAGCACGACCGGTTCAGCTGGCTGGCGCAGGAGGAGGCGCTGCTCGGCGAGCTGGCCGCGGCGGGACGGCCGGTACTTGGTGTGTGCCTGGGGTCGCAGCTGCTGGCGCGGGCCACAGGTGGGACTACGTCCGAGATGGAGGAGCCCGAGATCGGCTGGTATCCGGTGCGCCTGTCCGATGGCGCGCAGGGGGACCCGGTGATGGGCGGCCTGGCGCCGTCGTTTCGGTCCCTGCAGTGGCACAGCTGCGAGTTCCACCCTGGCCCCGGTTCGGTGACGCTGGCGGAGAGCGCGGTGTGCGCGCAGGCGTTCCGCGTGGGCGAGCGGGCCTGGGGCATCCAGTTTCACGCCGAGGTCACGCTCGCCGACTTCGAGAGCTGGCTCGACTCCGACGGCGACAGTGAGAAGCCCGCCGACGTTCCGGCGCTTCGGGCTCAGACGCGAGCCGGAATCGGAGCGTGGAACGAGCTCGGGCGAGGGCTGTTCGCGCGGTTCCTGAACATCGCGGAACCGGGGCGTCGAACTACGGCGTGAACACGATCTTGCCGTAGATGTCGCCGGCGTCCATGGCTGCAAAGCCACGGCGCGCCTCGTCGAGCGGCAGCGTCATCTGGATCTCGGGGCGTACGCCCTTGCCCACGCAGAAGCGGATCAGCCGCTCGAGCTCGTCGCGGGTGCCCATCGTGGAGCCGACCACCGACAGCTGTAGGAAGAAGATGCGGTTGAGCTCGGTCGGCGAGGGGTCACCGGTCGTGGCGCCCGAGGTGACGATCACGCCGCCGGGCTTGAGCGCTCGCACGCTGTGCCCCCAGGTCGCCTTGCCGATCGTCTCGAGCACCACATCGACCCGCTCCGGCAGGCGCGCTCCGGGCTCGAACGCCTGCTCGGCGCCGAGCTTCACCGCGTAGTCGCGCTTTCGCTCCGAGCGCCCGGTGACCCAGACACGGGCACCGGCGGCGCTGGCCAGAGTCGTCGCCGCCGTGGCCACGCCGCCACTGGCGCCCTGCACGAGCACGGTCATGCCCGGGACCACCCGCGCGCGGGTGAACAGCATCCGGTAGGCGGTCAGCCAGGCCGTCGGCAGGCACGCGGCCTCCTCGAAGGACAGCTCCGGTGGCTTTGGCAGCAGGTTGCGCCGGGGGACGGCGACGCGCTCGGCGAACGTTCCCGGGTGGAGCTCGGAGAGCAGGGTCCGGCGAGGATCGAAGGTCTCATCGCCCCGCCAGCTCGCGTCGGAGATCACCGAGTGCACGACCACCTCGTTGCCCTGATCGTCGGTGCCGGCGGCGTCGCAGCCGAGGATCATCGGCAGCCGGTCCTCGGGGAGGCCGACCCCACGCAGGGACCACAGGTCGTGATGGTTCAGCGACGCCGCCTTGACGGTGACCACGGCCCACCCGTCTGGCGGCTCGGGGTCGGGCCGCTCGTCGATCCGCAGGGCGCTCAGCGGGTCGTCGGGGTCGTTGGCGACGGCGTAGGCAGCGAGCACCGGTGAAATCATGCCGATTTGCCGAGTACTCTGACTTGCGCCGGTGCCCAGTCATTTCCCTCAGCGTGTCGGTCACGGCGGAGCCAGCGCCCTGGTCGCCGCTAACACGCTGGCCTCGTTCGACGCTGCGCAGGAGATCGGCGTCGACGTGATCGAGTTCGACGTGCGCGCCGGAGGCGGCGATCTCGTGCTGGCGCACACGATCCTAGATGCCCGGCGGGGCACGGCGGCGCGGCTCGGCCACGCGCTGAGGCACCTCTCGGGGCGGCGCTTCGCCGGCCTCGAGCTGCACGTGGACGTCAAGCACGTGGGCTGCGAGTCCCGCCTGCTCGAGGAGCTCGATCGCTACGGGCTGCTTGACCGCGCACTCGTGTGCTCGCAGGTCCCGGGAGTTCTCGACAACTTCCGCCGTCTCGAACCCCGCACACGGCTGGGCGTCTCGGTCGGCGGTCGCCTGGCCCGCTTCAGCCGCCGCTGGCGCGACTGGCGGGCGGGCGTGCTCGACGGTCTGGCCGAGCGGCGCTGGGACGCGGTGATGATCCAGCACCGGCTGATCGGCCCTGGACTGATCGACGACGTGTCCGCACGGGGCGGGCACCTGTTCGCCTGGACGGTCAACGACCGGTCGGGGATCGAGCGGCTGCGCGGGCTCGGCGTGCACGGGATCGTTTCCGCCGATCCGCGCCTGTTCGCGCCGGGGGAGACGGTATGAAGGAGCTCTCCGGTGGCGCGTCGGCCGGCGTGCGCGCCAAGCCGGAGCAGTGCCTCAAGCTCCTGAGCGACCTCGAGGGATACCCGCGCTGGTACCCCGAGCTGGTGAGGCGGGTCGATGTCCTGGGTGACGGGCGGGCCCGCGCGCTGCTCCACGTGGCCTGGGGACCGGTGAACCACGACCTCGACGTGACCCTGGCCGTCAAGCGCGAGGATCCCCGGATCCGGCTGATTCGCGAGGCCCACGAGCGCTCTGACAACGAGCGCTTCGAGGTCACGTGGAACGTCGAGCCGGTCGGTGCCGGGTCGCGCATCGACCTGTCGCTCGACGCGGCGCTCGACGTACCCCGGTTCCTCCCGCTGGGCGGCATCGCCGATGCGATGGCGCAGAACTTCGTGGCTGCCGCGGCTCGCGAGCTAGACGAGTAGCGCCAGCACGCCGGACTCGAGGTCGAGCAGCAGCCGTTTGCGCTCGAGCCCGCCGCCGTAGCCGGTGAGCGTCCCGTCGGCGCCGATCACCCGATGGCACGGCACGATCACCGCGAGCGGGTTGCGGGCGTTGGCCACGCCGACGGCTCGGGCGGCGTCGGGCGCCCCGACACGGCGGGCGATCTCGCCGTAGCTCGCGGTCACGCCGTAGGGGATCTCGAGCAGCGCTCGCCAGACGGCGAGCTCGAACTCGCCTCCGGACGGTGCGAGCTGCAGGTCGAACTCGCGCCGCACGCCGGCGAAGTACTCATCGAGCTGGCGGCGCAGCTCATCGAAGGCGCCGTCCTCGCGGCGCCACTGAGGGCTCACCCGGAGCGGGCGCGGCGCGTCCTGCATGCTGAGACGGGTGAGCGCGCGGCCGTCACCGACGGCCAGCAGCGTGCCCAGGGGGCTGTCAAAGCTGGTGTAGAGATCTTCCATGCCTGCTTAACGATGACCGGCGGTCCGGCGTGAGACCCGTGGGGCGAGGTCCATCGCGTCGGCGATGAGCTGGTAGGAGCGGCGCCGGGCCTCGTGGTCATGGGTGATCGTCACCACGATCACCTCGTCGGCGCCGTACTCGCCGGCCAGCGTCTCGATCCCAGCGCGGACCTTCTCCGGCGATCCGATGATCCCCCGGCGTCCCGGCAGGGCGCCCGTGACCGGCCTGCCTTCACCCTGCAGGAACTCGATCGCCTTCTCGGGCGGCGGCACCGGGATGAGCTGCCCTCGGCGCAGGAGCCGCAGCGTCATCCGGCTGCTCGCTGCCAGGTGATCGGCCTCGGCATCGCTCGGCGCGCAGAGCACCCAGGCCGCGACCGCCGTCCGCGGGCTCTGCAGCTCGCGCGCCGGCTTGAAGCGCTCGCGATAGACGGCGGCGATCTCGGCCCCGCTCGGGTTGATGAAGTCGGCGAACGCGTAGGGGAGGCCGAGCTCGGCCGCCCAGATCGCGCTCTGCGGCGAGGAGCCCAGCAGCCACGGGACCGGCAGTTCGGGGAGGCCGGGCAGCGTGGCCGCGAGGCGCTGGAAGGGGTGGTCGGAGGGGAGGTCGCCTTCGAGGTAGCCGAGCAGCTCGGCCAGCTGCTGGGGAAAATCGTCGGGGGAGACCTGCCGGCGGTCTCGCTGCAGGGCATAGGTCGTGAGCGGGTCGGTGCCCGACGCGCGGCCGAGACCCAGGTCGATCCGTCCGGGGAACAGGGCGGCCAGGGTGGTGAACGCCTCCGCCACCTTGAGCGGGCTGTAGTGCGGAAGCATCACGCCGCCGCTGCCGACGCGGATCGAGCTTGTGGCGGCGGCGATCGGCCCGATCAGCACCTCCGGGCTGGCGCTGGCCAGCATCGGCCCGCCGTGGTGCTCGGCCACCCAGTAGCGGTGATACCCGAGTCCGTCCGCGAGCTGGGCCAGATCGAGTGTCCGGGCCAGCGCCTCGGCGCCGGTCGAGCCCTCCGAGATCGGGGACTGGTCGAGGACTGACAGAAGCATGTCCTCGATACTAGAAACCGTTATCGGCCCGAGAGCGGGGAGCCCCGCCACGCGAAGGCGGCGAGGCTCCCGTGATGCCCTCAGCAGGTCGAGTTGCTGTGTGTGGCGCTCTCGAACTGCGGATAGCCGAGCCGGTACGCCTGATTGGTGCCGTACTGGGCATCCGCGCCGTTCGTGTTACCGGTGCTGACGTTCCCGAACTCGAGGACGCAGCCCGCCTGCGTGCTCACCCGCGTCCAGTACGGGTAGAACTTGCCCGGCGCCGTCGGCGGCGGTATCGCACATCCCGAGAGCGTGCTCGGAGTGCACGTGTTCTCGCTCAGGGCACTGTCCGTCTCGATGTAGTAGCCCGGGTACTGCCTTCCGAGCGAGACCGGGAGGTTCTGGACGAAGCTCCCCGGATACGTGCCGGCCTGCGTGCTGGTCGGCCACTCCGGCCAGTATCCCGAGCCGTCGAAGTCCAGATCGCCGTTCTGGAACCAGTCATCCAGGCAGCCGGCGATCGGATTCGGCGGCGCTCGGAAGTCTCCGTGGGTATCTCCCGCCGGGTAGCACAACGCGTCGGCGACCTCAGGATTGCTGCCACCGTCCGGGGGTGCAGTCGACTCGTACGGCCCCTGGCAGTTCGTCCATGCGACGTCGCTGAAGCCAGGCGCGAACTGCAGGGTGAAGGGATCGCCCACCTTCGTGCACGGCGTGAAGTGACCGATCTCGAACTGCGTGCCGACGGCCAGCTGATCCGCCGCCCACGGCACGATGTTCTTGCGCGCGGCCGTGTTGTATTCGGGCTGGTAGTCGAATGGCGTTCCCGAGCAATCCGTGATCGAGGTGGCCATGAACCCGTTCTTGGCCGATGCCTGCATGTAGCCGAATTGACCAGTTGTCACGTCCTCGATACTGGTCTCCAAGGCCATTTCCCCTGGACTGCCCCCCGGAACAGGTGCATCCCAGAGGTGGACCTTCAGCTTGTCGCCGGAGTTCATCAGCAGGGTCTCGGAGTTCGGCGTGTTGGTTGCCAGCGTCGCGTCCTGCGGGGCGGGCGGCCCCGTCGGGACCCCGTTTCGCTGTATGAACGCGAAGTTCGTTGGCTCCTCACACCCCGTGTTGCAGTAAGCGAAGTTCAGCGTGCACTCCAGGTCGTTGATGTGCAACGACGCGCACCAGTGGATGTTGTCGCAGCTGACGTTGTCGACGAACGGCGCGTCGCCCGGTGGATAGAACTGCATCTCCAGGAACGACGAGCCAGCTCCGGGGTAGCTGCCGGGTGGGCAGTTGCCGCTGTCGCACGAGGGCGCGTTGGAGTCGCTGTTCGGCGCGCATGGCAGCTCCGGATAGGACTCCGAGTTGCAGAGCGCCATCCCGAACCACGGTGCGATCGTCAGCTCGAAGTAGTGCGACACGTCAGACCCGGGTTTGCTCACCTGCGGCGGGGCCGACGGGTCGGTACCGAGCGTCTCGGTCCAGTTGATGTTATTGCCGGAGCCCGGGGCGCTCGACAGGAACGTCATCAAGGGCTCGTCGTGGCCAATGTAGTGGCCGTTGT
>DATGJM010000045.1:0-21704 GCA_035295205.1 Solirubrobacteraceae bacterium
TCTCGGTCATGCTGGTCGTCGGGATCGCGGTCAAGCTCGATTCACCCGGCCCGCTGCTGTTCCGCCAGACCCGGATCGGACGGGGTGGAAAGCCGTTCCGGCTCGCCAAGTTCCGCTCGATGGTGAACGACGCCGAGGCGCAGCGCGAAGAGCTGCTGGCCCTGAGCCGCCAGAAGGAGTGGCTGGACCTCGAGCACGATCCGCGCATCACCCGAGTGGGACGGTTCCTGCGCCTGACCAGCCTCGACGAGCTGCCGCAGCTGTGGAGCGTTCTCCGCGGCAACATGAGCCTCGTCGGGCCGCGGCCGCTGGTCGCCCAGGAGGATTGCAACGTCTCCGGCTGGGCGCGCGGCCGGCTCGACCTGACTCCCGGGCTGACCGGCATGTGGCAGGTGCTCGGCCGAACGCACATCCCGTTCGAGCAGATGGTCATGCTCGACTACCTGTATGTGGCGAACTGGTCGCTGTGGACGGACGTGAAGCTGATCCTGCGCACGCTGCCGACCGTGGTGGCGCGTAAGGGCGCCAACTAGCCCGTGGCAGATCCAGGTCCGACTCCGTTCGTGCTGCTGTCCACGCAGCGCAGCGGCACGAGCTGGGTGATGGACCGTCTGACGAAGCACCCGCAGGTCGGGGGCTACGGCGAGCTGCTGCTGACCGGCGTGAAGGGCCGTCCGAACTGGCCACCCGGCTCCGATGACCGTCCCTTCCTGGCCGGTTACGTCGACGAGCGTCATCCTGGAGCCGGCGACAGGGTGTGGGGCCACTACTACCTGTTCCCGTATCTGGAGCACCTGTACGAGCCGCGGCGCGACCTGCAGGCGGTCGGCTTCAAGCTCATGTACTCACAGCTTCTGCGCTACCCCGAGATCCTCCTCTACCTGCGGGCGCGCAAGGTCCGAGTGCTGCACCTCGTCCGGGCAAACCTGCTCGACATCTACCTCTCGCGGGAGTCGCTGTCCAAGCGCCGTGGCGCGCACGCCCGCTCCGAGAGCAAGCGCGAGGACGTCAAGCTAGAGCTGGACCCGGCGGCGGTCGTGCCGGCGTTGCGGCGCCTCGAACGCGAACGCGCGCTCGTCCGGGCGACGCTCCGGGGGTTTCGCCTGCCGACGCGCGAGCTGATCTACGAGGATCTCCGTGCCGACGAGCAGTCGCTCTATGGGACGCTCGCGTTCCTCGGCGTGGCGGACGGGCGTGACGTCGAGCTCTCCTCGTCGCTGGTCAAGCTGGCGCGCACCTCGCACCGCGAGAGCATCACCAACTACGAGACGATCGAGCGGTGCCTGAGCGGCACTCGCTACGAGCAGTTCCTCGTCGACGCTGCCTGAGCTCCGATCAGCCGCGCCGCAGCGCGCGACGCAGGAGCCCGCGTGCCGGTGCGACTGGCGCCCGGCCGACCGGCTGCTCGACCGGCGCCTGGACGGGCGCGGACCCGGTCTCTCCCGAGAGCAGGGCGTGCAGCGCCTGTTCGGTCTCGCGCGCCAGGACCCACTGGGTGAAGTGGGCTCGGACCGCGGCTGCGACATCCGCGTGGTCCACCGGCGAGCCGCTCTCCGAGGCCCGGCGCACTGCGTCCGCCGTGCAGTCCGCGATCGCGCCTGCGGACAGGCGGAACGAGCGTCCCAGCAGCGCGAAATCCGCGTCGGTCAGGCGGTTCCCGGCCGGGAGGTGTGTGCGCCACAGCCGCTCGCGGGCGCGGGCCTCGGGCAGCGGAAACTCGATCACCGCGTTGAAGTGCGGCAGCTGCTCGGGTGACAGACGCACGCTGACCCGAGAGCAGAAGAGGACGAGGCCGGGGTAGTCGGCGACCCGCTCGGGCAGGTCGACTGCGTCGGGGTCGCTCCCCGGACGCAGGCCGGACGCGGCGTCGTCGAACAGCAGCACGGCCCGCGAGGAGACCCCGTCCTGGCAGGCTCGCCACACCGCGGCGGCGAGGGCGGCGGGCCCGCGCGAGGCGGCGGCGAAGGTGTCGATCTCGATCAGCGGCACGCCGAGCTCGCCGGCGATGATCCGCGCGGCGGTCGTCTTGCCCGTGCCGCGCTCGCCGGTCAGCAACGCCATCACCGAGTGGGCTCCCGGCTCCGTGCTGCGCGTCTGCACCAGCCGCACGAGATCTTGCAGTGCCTCCTGGTTGTGCGGAGGCAGAACCAGCTGGTCCCAGCCGGGGGTCCCGGACAGCGTCCGCCAGGGCTGCTGGACAGCCGGACGGGCATCTTCTCGGCGGGATTCACTGTGCATGGCTTTGTGGAGCATAGGGGCCTGATGTGCCGTCGGCGACGACACTGGACGCATACTCGGGATCATCGGCCGCAAACCGCGATGCTTCAGCGCGCCGCCGTGAGGTTAGGCTGCGCCCAAGTGTCGCCCTCGATTCGCCTTCCAGCCCACGACGCGCCGCTCCTCGGTGCCTCGCCGTTTCCGCCGATCGCCGACTACGCGTTCATCTCCGATTGCCACACGGGAGCTCTCATCGCACCGGATGGCAGCGTGGAGTGGATGTGCCTGCCCCGCTTCGATTCTCCCAGCCTGTTCGGGACCCTGCTCGATCGCCGCGCAGGGTCCTTCCGGGTGGGCCCGTACGGCATCCTCGTGCCGCTCTCGGTCCGCTACGTCCCCGGGACGATGGTGCTCGAGACGACGTGGATGACGCCGTCGGGCTGGCTGGTGGTTCGCGACGGTCTGACGATCGGCCCGTGGCACGACTCCCACGCAGATGAGACTTCTCATACGAGGCCTCCGACCGACCAGGATGCGGACCACATGCTCGTGCGCTCGCTGGAGTGCACACAGGGCGAGGTGCAGATCGAGGCGGTCTGCGAGCCGATGTTCGACTACGGCCGGACTCCCGCGCGCTGGGAGGAACGGGCCGCGGACTGGAGCTGTGCCGAGGCGACCGACGGCGACACGGTCGTGCGCCTGGTCACCGATCTGCGCATCGGCATCGAGGGCAACCGCGCGCGCGCTCGGCACACGATGGCCGAGGGCGAGCGGCGGTTCGTTGCGCTCGGCTGGATCCACGGCCTGAACTGCCCGCGCGACTGCGAGGACGCGCGCCGGCGCCTGATCGACACCCAGCACTACTGGCGCAGCTGGCTGGCCGGCGGGCGCTTTCCCGACCACCGGTGGCGCTCGCATCTGCAGCGCTCGGCGCTGACGCTGAAGGCGCTCACATACGCGCCGACCGGCGCCACCGTGGCCGCCCTGACCACGTCGCTGCCGGAGACCCCGGGCGGGGAGCGCAACTGGGACTACCGCTACTGCTGGATGCGCGATGCGACGTTCACGCTGTGGGCGCTGCATGCGCTCGGCCTGGACTGGGAGGCCGACGACTTCATGCAGTTCGTGGCCGACCTCGAGCGCGGCAGCGACGGCGCGCTCCAGATCATGTATGGCCTGCGCGGCGAGCGTGACCTCACCGAGCGCGAGCTCGACCACATGAGCGGATACGAGGGCGCAGTGCCGGTGCGGGTCGGCAACGGTGCGTTCAGCCAGCACCAGAACGACGTCTTCGGCGCTGTGCTCGACTCCGTCTACCTGCACACGAAGATGGGCGGCCACATCCCCCAGCGGCTGTGGCCGCTGATCCAGGACCAGGTCCGCTGCGCGCTGGAGGTCTGGGACAAGCCCGACCAGGGCATCTGGGAGGCCCGCGGCGAGCCCAGGCAATACGTGTCCTCGAAGCTCATGTGCTGGGTGGCGGCGGACCGCGGAGCCCGGCTGGCCTCGCTCGAGGGCGAGCACGCGCTCGCGGCAGAGTGGCAGTCCGCGGCGGAGCGCATCCGCGATGACATCCTCTCCCATGGCGTCTCGGAGCGCGGGGTGTTCCGCCAGCACTACGACACCGACGCGCTCGACGCCTCGACGCTGCTGATCCCCCTCGTGCGCTTCCTGCCCGCGGACGACGACCGGGTGCGCGGCACGGTGCTGGCGATCGCCGAAGAGCTCCAGGAGAACGGATTCGTGCTGCGCTACCGCGTGGAGGAGACCGATGACGGCCTGCACGGCGAGGAGGGCACGTTCCTGATCTGCTCGTTCTGGATGGTTTCAGCGCTGTCGGAGATCGGCGAGCACGAGCGGGCCTGCAAGCTGTGCGAGCGGCTGCTCGCCCACGGATCCGGACTGGGTCTCTACGCCGAGGAGCTCGACGCGCGCAGCGGCCGGCATCTCGGCAACTTCCCGCAGGCCTTCACCCACCTGGCGCTGATCAACGCCGTCCTGCACGTGATCTCCGACGAGGAGAGGCTCGCCGGGGCGTAGGTCAGCCGCTGTAGCCCGGATCGCCCGGGAGCACGATGCGCGCGGTCTCGCCCTCCATCACGACCCGTGGCTCCACGGGCTGCACATCGCGGCCCCGGGCGTGATCGAGCAGCGCGTGGGCGCTCGCGAAGGCCGAGAGCTGCTCGAGCTGCCTGATCGTGGGAAAGACGAGGAACAGCTCTCCGCTGCGTCCGGCCTCGAGCGCTCCGGCTGGTGAGTACCAGCGGGCATCGACGACCTCGCTGCCGTCCGCGCGCGGCTCGGCGTCTCGTGGTGCCGCGGCAAGGAAGAACCAGGTGTCGAATCGGATCTTCACCTCCGCCGGTGTGATCCAGCGCGCGAACGGGACGAGCTCGCTGGGATCGATGCGATCGATCCCAGCTTCCTCATTCAGCTCGCGCAGCGCGGCGTTACGCAGGGCCTGCTCGCCGTCGCCGTCCTGCGCGTGGACGGCGCCGCCCGGGAACACCCAGGCACCCCCCATGAAGCGGGCGGCCGGATTCCGCTGGACGAGGACGACCTCGAGGCCGCTCTGCTCGCCGCGGAGCAGGATCACGGTGGCGGCGAGCCGCGGCACGGTCGGGGTGCCGGGGTTGAACTCCTCGCCGGGGGCCGGAATCGCCGCATCCATGCTCGCGGACCCTAGCGCGCCGGTCGCAGTCGGCCTTCGCCCTTCGTGGCCTGGCGCCCCGCCCACCGCTAGCCTTGGCCCCCGTGAGATGGATGTGTGAGTCCTGCGGGTTCATCTATGACCCGGCGGAGGGCGACCCCGACGGCGGGATTCCGGCGGGCACAGCCTTCGAGGACATCCCGGATACCTGGTTCTGTCCCGTGTGCGGCGCGCGCAAGCGCGACTTCACGCCCTACGAGGATTAGCCGGCCGGTATGCGCGGGCTCAACCGGGGGATGGGGCAGCGCTGGGGGTTGGGTCGGCGCGGCGGCCCGTGGCCGGGCGGCGGCCTCGGTCCCGGCGGCGGCCCCGGTCCGCGGCGCGTCCCACGCCTGGCGCTCGGGGCGGCCGCGCTCGTCGTGGTGCTCGCGGTTGGGCTGGGGGTGGCGCTCAGCTCGGGCGGTTCTCGCCATCCGTCGACGGCGCGTTCCGTCGCGCCGCTCCCCCTCCAGGGCATTCACAAGATCCGCCACATCGTGATCATCATGCAGGAGAACCGCTCGTTCGACTCCTACTTCGGCACCTACCCCGGAGTGGACGGAATCCCGGTCGGCGTGTGCCTGCCCGATCCGCTGCACCACGGCTGCGTGGCGCCGTTCCACGATCGCTACGACCGTAACGGAGGCGGCCCCCACCACAAGTGGGCCTTCCACAACGACATCGACGGTGGGCGGATGGACGGCTTCGTCAAGGAAGAGGAGCGCGGCTCGAACTGCACGACCACCAACTCCTTCTGCAGCGCCTGCCAGTCCACGACGAGCATGAACTGCACCGACGCGATGGGCTATCACAACGGCGCCGACATCCCCAACTACTGGGCCTACGCGAAGAACTTCGTCCTTCAGGACGAGATGTTCGAGCCCAACATCTCCTGGAGCCTGCCCGCGCACCTGTTCATGGTCTCCGAGTGGTCGGCGATCTGCTCGCGAAAAGGCGATCCCATGAGCTGTAGAAACGAGGTCCAGTCGCCGACCGACCCGCCGGACTTCCAGCCCGGCTCGATTCCGGACTACGCCTGGACCGACCTGACCTGGCTGCTCTACCACCACCACGTCAGCTGGGCCTACTACGTATTCAACGGCACCGAGCCGGACTGCGAGGACGACGCCGCCATCACCTGCAAGCCGGTCAAGCAGAACGCGCAGACGCCCGGAATCTGGAATCCGCTGCCGTGGTTCGACACCGTCAAGTACGACAGGCAGCTGGGGAACATCCAGTCTCTTTCGAAGTTCTACCTGGCCGCCAAGGCCGGCACGCTGCCCGCGGTCTCCTGGATCACGCCGAACGGCGCGGTCTCCGAGCATCCCCCGGCGCTGGTCAGCGCCGGGCAGACATACGTCACCGGGCTGATCAACGCGATCATGCGCAGCCCCGACTGGAGCAGCACCGCGATCTTCCTGGCCTGGGACGACTGGGGCGGGTTCTACGACCACGTCCAGCCGCCGATCGTCGACCAGAACGGCTATGGCCTGCGGGTTCCGGGCCTGGTCATCAGCCCGTACGCCAAGCAGGGCTTCATCGATAACCAGACGCTGAGCTTCGACGCGTACGCCAAGTTCATCGAGGACGACTTCCTGGGCTCGTCACGGCTCGATCCGGCGACCGACGGCCGTCCCGATCCGCGCCCGGATGTGCGCGAGTCCTCACCGGTGCTCGGCGATCTCTCGAACGACTTCGACTTCACGCAGGCGCCACGACCGGCCCTGATCCTCCCGGTGCACCCGAAAACCGACCTGATCGGGCCGACCGGCCCCGACAACGGCGGCCTCGGCTTCGGACCCGGCTCCGGGCTGGCCGTCAACTCCGGCGCCATCTACAAGCCGCAGGTGGTCGCGGCCGTTGCCGCCTTCCTCGGTGTGCCGGTGCAGACGGTGCGCAGCAAGCTGGCGAGCGGGTTCACTCTGCACCAGGTGACCGACCAGCGAGGCAAGAGCTGGACCGCGATGAAGAAGCTGCTGGTGCAGCTGAAGAAGCGCTTCGGGACGCTCAGCCCCTAGTCAGCACTCGAACATTCGTGCAGGGGCCTGCGCGGGAATCCAGCGCGGGTGGACCGGTGACGTTAGTAGCCGGCATGAAGCGACTTCCCCTGGCCACTGCCGTGCTCGCGCTTGCGCTGCCCGGAACCGCGCTCGCCGCGGGCGCCTCGCACGGGGTCGTGCTCTCTGTCGAGCGTGCCCATCATCTGGTGCGCGTCGTCGATGCCCGCCATCGCGTCCACGACTACACCTACCGGGGAGCGCTGCGCGGTCTGCACGCGGGCAGCGCGGTCACCTTCCTGGCCCGGCACGGTCGGATAACCCGCCTCGAGCGGGTCCGATCGGGCTCGCGCAGCGTCTCCTTCTACGCCCGGGTGGTGCACTCCAACAAGCGCGGCGTCGTCCTCGTACTGGCCGACGGGCACCGGGTGAGCTTCACAGGGCATCAAGTCGATTCGCGTCACGGGACGTTGGCCGCCGCCGACGGATCCCCCCGCAGCCACCGCCACGACGCGGTCGCGCACATGGCTTCCAGCGCGCTGCCGGTCAGCGTCAACATCCAGGGGCTCGAGCCGGGCGTCACGGTGCTCGTGAACGAGACCGTCGAGCGCACTGGCACGGTGACGGTCACGATCACGGTCGCCGATGCCGTCGATGACCACTCGACGCACGGCGGCTCCGACGGAGGTCCGAGCTGAAGCTTCCCCCCCGGCAGGGATACCGAGCTTCCCCCGGTCAGCGCTCAGGGCATGGGGCCTGACCGGGGTGGGGGCCAAGGGGGGTCAAGGGGGCGCCGTCCCGATTCGGGGCGGCGCCTCCGCTTTCTTTCGGCTAAGCGCGTGTGCCGGACCAGCGGGCAAGCGGGAGGGCCCGCCCGGCGGCGGCGAGCGCATCGCGGTCCGCGCTCGCCAGCTCGGGGAACGTGATGACCTCGACGCCGCCGCCTCCCAGGAGGCGCTTGATCGTCTCCCGGTTCGAGCGTTCGATCGCGACCGGCGCTCGGGGGAACCGGTTCAGGACCACGGCCGCGACTTCGAGGCCGTGGGCGCGGGCGGCCTCCATCGTGAGCAGCGTGTGGTTGATCGTCCCCAGCCCGGAGCGGGCGACGACGATCAGCGGAAGTCGGAGCTCGGCGGCCAGGTCGCGCACGTCGTAGCCGTCGGTGATCGGGACGAGCAGGCCGCCCACCCCTTCGACGATCGTGAGCGCGTGTCTTCGGGCTTCATTTCGGATCGCGGTGGTCAGCTCGGTGGGGTCGATGCGGCGGCCGCTCAGCTCAGCGGCCAGGTGCGGTGAGACCGGCGGTCCGTAGGCGGCGAAGTTGACCTCGTTGACGGCTGCGTCGGAGACGGCCGCCAGGAGCTCGTGATCGGGCGGCCAGCCGGACTCGGCTGGCTCGTCGGTGCCGGTGACGACGGGCTTCAGGCCGATCGCGTCGCGCCCGCCGGCACGGAGCGCGGCCACGATGGCCGCGGTGACTACGGTCTTACCTACGCCGGTGTCAGTGCCGGTGACGAACAGGCCATGCATGAGATGATGGGGGGCGGGGCGCCCGCAAGATCTGCGCCGCTGTCCGCCGCCGCCGCACCCGGCCGGCCCGCGGCGGCGCGCCGCGGCGCGCCGGCCGACAGCACCGCTGCCATCTAGGCCGCGCGCGCCTCGAAGTCGAACACCCGCCCCGCCGACGCGGGCTCGGCGGTCCACTGAGCCGGCTCGGGAGCGAGCACAGCCGGCTCGCGCCGGCTGGCAGGGTCGAACCCGGCGACCCGGGCTGCCGTTGCCAGCGTGCGCGCCGCCGCGCGCAGCTCCGCCTCGCGGTGCGAGGCCATCACGGCCAGGCGCAAGCGTGAGGTCAGCGGGGGCACGGTCGGCGGGCGGATCGCCTGCGCGAACACGCCACGGCTCAGCGCGGCCTCGCAGATCGCCACCGTCAGCTCGGGATCCCCGATCGAGAGCGGGATGATCTGGGTGCTGCTGCCGGTCAGCGCGAACCCCTGACGGGAGAGCTCGTCGCGTAACGCCGCTGCATTCGTCCGCAGGCGCTCGACCATCTGAGGGCGCTGCTCGAGCAGCTCGAGGGCCGCGAGCGCGCCGGCGACCGCCGGGGGCGGCAGCGCCGTCGAGAAGATGAACGTCCGCGCCGCGTTCATCAGGAACTTCGTCATCTCACGGTCGCAGGCGACGAACGCCCCGTAGGACCCGAGCGCCTTGCTGAGCGTGCCGACGATGACATCCACGTGCTCCTCGAGCCCCGCCTCGGCGAGCGCGCCGCGGCCGCCGGGACCGATCGCCCCGGTGGCGTGGGCCTCGTCCACGAGCACCCGCAGCCGGTGGCGGCCCGCGAGCTCGACGATCTCGGCGAGCGGCGCGATGTCGCCGTCCATCGAGAACACGCTGTCGGTGGCGATCAGCGCCCCGCGCCCGTCCGCCTGCTCGATGCCCCAGACGAGGTGCTCGACGTCGCAATGGTCATAGACGAACACCTCCGCCCGGGAGAGCCGGCAGCCGTCGATGATCGATGCGTGGTTGCACTCGTCGGAGAAGACGACATCGCCCGGCCGCGCGAGCGCCGCGATCACGCCGGCGTTCGCGAGGAATCCAGATCCGAAGAGCAGCGCGCTCTCGCGCCCGCTGAACGCGGCGAGGCGGTCCTCGAGCCGGCGATGGATCGTCATCGTGCCCGAGACCAGCCGGGAGGCGCCCGCGCCGACGCCCCACCGCATCGCCGCTTCGCCCGCGGCCTGGCGCACGCGCGGATGGTCGGCAAGTCCGAGGTAGTTGTTCGAGCAGAGAAGCAGGACGGGCTTGCCGTCGATCACCACGTGCGGGCCCTGAGGTCCGCTGACCAGCCGCGTCCGGCGCCGCAGGCCGAGCTCTGCGAGCTCCTGCAAGCGGGCCTCGATCTCGATCATGTGCTCGCTCCTGGGTTTAGGGGGCCAGAAGCGCGCATGACCTCACGCGAGGTGCTCGGCGGCGCTCTCCGCGCGCGCCATCGCCTCGCGGGTGATCCGGCCCTGGCCGGTGTTCGGGCTGCCGTCGGGACGACGGGGCACAGCGCGCTTGGGCGAGAAGCGCAGCTGCTTGGCCGGGTCCCAGAGGCGGATGTCAAGCTTCGCCCCCGGGGGGCCGGGCGGGGCGGGGCGCGGCGTGTCGCCGTCCAGCCACCCGGACCGGTTGTCCGGCCGGGGCTTCGAGCCGTTGTCGGGCTGGCGCGCGACATTCAGCCCGAGCTCCTCGAACATCGCCCGATCCTCGTCGGGCGTGTTGCCGAGCGTAGTCAGGAAGTTGCCCATCATCACGCCGTTGACGCCCGCCTTGACGGCGAGGCGCTGGAACTCGCCGAGGTTCTCGACCCGCCCGCCGCAGAGCCGGAACAGGGCGTCGGGGAGGATCAGGCGGAAGATCGCGATCCACTTGACAGCCTCGAGCGGCTCCATCAGAGCGCGATCGCCGAACTTGGTGCCGGGGCGCGGGTTCAGGAGGTTGATCGGGACACTCGTCGGGCTGATCTCGGCGAGCTGGAAGGCCATCTCGACCCGCTGCTCGCTGGTCTCGCCGAGGTTCAGGATTCCGCCCACGCACGTCTCCAGGCCCGCTTCCTTGACCGCCTCGATCGTGCGCAGCCGGCCCTCGTAGCGGACGGTGGTCGAGACCTCGGGGTAGTAGGACTCGGCGGTCTCGACGTTGTGGTGCACGCGCTGGATGCCGGCTTCCTTCAGCTGCCTGGCGCGCTCCGCGCTCATGTGGCCGATCGACACGCAGCGCTTGAGGTTGGTGTGCTCGGCGACGAGCCGAGCGCCGTGGAGGACCTTCTCGAAGTCACGCTTGGAGAGACCCTGGCCCTGCGTGACCATGCAGAAGCGGTGGGCGCCCGCGGCCTCGGCGGCGCGGGCGTGCTCGAGCATCTGCTCCGGCTCCATCATCGCGTGCATCGGCGTATCGGCCTCGGCGTACTTCGACTGCGCGCAGAAGCCGCAGTCCTCGGCGCAACCGCCCGACTTCGCGTTCACCAGCGAGCACATGTCGGTCGAGTCGGCGAACCGCTCCCGCCTCACCGCCCACGCGCGCTCGACAAGTGCCTCGATGTCCCGTAGCTCCTCGAGCTCGCCGAGGCGCAGCGCTTCGGCAGGGGTGATCAGCGGCGGCACGCGCGGCACCATACGCGACCGTGCGGACGTACGTTCAGCGCCCTCGCCAGCGCGGCGGGCGCTTCTCCGCGAACGCGCGCACGCCCTCGCGGAAGTCCTCGCTGGCGAAGCAGGCGCGGCGCAGCTCGATCAGCTCACGCTCGGTGTCGGGGTCGAGCTCCCCCTCGGCGGCGAGGACAGCGCCGATCACCCGCTTGTTGCCTGTCTGGGCGAGTGGCGCGTTGGCCGCGACCTCGCGGGCGAGCGCAAGCGCCTGCTCGGCCAGACGCTCTTCATCGGCGACCTCGTTCACGAGGCCCCACGTCTGAGCGGTATGCGCGTCGATCCGCCGGCCGACCAGGAACAGCTCGCGCGTGCGCGCGACGCCGATCACGTCGATGAACTTGCGGATCCCGGTATGCGAGTAGACGAGGCCGAGCTTGGCGGGCGGCATCCCGAGGCGAATCGCGCTGTCGGCGATGCGCAGATCGCAGGACAGCGCGAGCTCGAGGCCGCCGCCGATCGCATGGCCGTTCATCACCGCGACCGTGGGGTAGGGATAGGCCTCGACGGCATCGATCGCCGCGGCGAACGGGTGGGCGACGAGCCGCTCGGCCTGGTCTGCGAACACCGAGTCCGGGAGGTCACCGATGTCGTATCCCGCCGAGAAGATCGAGCCCTCGCCGGTGATCATCACGCAGCGCGCGTCGAGCCTGGGCATCGTCTGCGTGAACGCGTCGAGCAGCGCGTGATCCAGCGCTCCGCGCTTTCCCGGGTTCGAGATCGTCAGGCGGGCGATCCCGGCCTCGGGCTCGTCGACGATCAGCCGGCCGCCGCCGCCGCCGTCGCTCTCCCCGGCCCGGCTAGTCGAGGACAACGAGCGGGTCGCCCTCGGACACCGACTGACCCTCCTCGACGAGGATCTCCTTGACGACGCCCTCGTCCTCGGCCTCCACCGGCATCTCCATCTTCATCGACTCGAGGATCACGACCGTGTCGCCCTCCTGCACGGTGTCGCCGACTTCGACCTCGATCTTCCAGACCGTCCCGGTGATGTGGGCCTCGACCTCGGGCAACGTGAAAGCCTCCTGGAGCTAGCGGATGCATGCAGAATATTCCGCGCGTCGGCGGACCGGAACGCCACGCCAACCAGGCCGGCGGCCTCCGCTCGCTAGAGGATGAGCTTGCGCTCCATGAAGCGGATCGCCATCCGCCACGCCACGAGCGCGAACCCGAGCAGAAAAGCCAGATGTCCGAGGTCGGCCACTGTCTCACGCGCGAACACGACGTGGCGGACGAGCTGCACGCAGTGGAAGAGGGGGTTGAAGTTGCCGAGGACCTGCGCCCACTCGGGCAGGCGGGTGAGCGGGAAGAACGTCCCGGCGACAAGGAACATGGGCGTCAGCAGGCCGCTCTGCCAGTAGGAGAAGCTCTCGATCTTCTGGGACTTGGCGGCGATGAAGATCCCGAACGTGGCCCAGCCGAAGCCCGCCAGGCCGGCGATGAACGGCACGAGCAGCATGCCCCAGCTCGGAGCGAGGCCGAAGACCACGGCCACCAGCATCGGCACGCAGCCGTACACGCCGGTGCGCAACGCCACCCACAGCGCCTCGCCCGTCACCAGCTCCTCGGTGTCCACCGGTGCGGCCAGGATCGCGTCGTAGGTGTGCTGGAAGGAGTACTTCACGAACGTCCCGTACATCGCGGGGAAGGCGCCCGAGAACAGCACCGTGGTCGCCACGATCCCCGTGCCGACGAAATCGATGTAGCGATAGCCCGCCACCCGGCTCACCAGCGAGCCGAACCCGAAGCCGAACGCGAGCAGATAGATCGTCGGGTCGACCGTCGAGGAGAACGTCGAGGAGCGCCAGAACGACGAGTAGTTGACGACCTCCCGGACGATCACGCCGCGCATCGCCGCCCGCTCGAGGCGGTGCAGGCGCCGGCGCGGGCGGACCGGGGCGGAGGACTCGGTCAGAGCGCTCATTCGATCTGCTCCCCGGTCAGGAGCACGAACACGTCCTCGAGATTGGTGCCGCGCCGCTCGCCGTCGAGCTCGACGGCGCCGTTCGAGTGCAGGACGGTCACCGACGTCCCGGTCCGTCGCGTGCGCCAGCCGCGCGTGCGCGCCTGTTCCTCGACCTCGAGCAGCCGCGACGGCGGGCCATACACCTCGAGCGCCTCGACGCCCGCGTGCTCGTGGATCAGGGCCTGCGGCGGCCCGCTCGCGACCGCACGCCCGTGGGACATGATCGTCACCGTGTCGCACAGCCGCTCGGCCTCTTCGATGTAGTGGGTGCTCATCAGGATCGAGACGCCCTCCGAGCGCAACCGGTCGATCAGCGCCCACAGCTCCTGGCGGACCTGCGGATCGAGACCGACCGTGGGCTCGTCGAGCAGCAGCAACCGCGGCTCGTGCAGCAGCGCGCGGGCGATCAGCAGGCGCCGGCGCATGCCGCCGCTCAGCTCGTCGACCTTCGACGTGCGCCGCTCGCGGAGATTGGCGATCCCGAGCGCGCGGTCGATCGCCGCGGTCCGGCGGGCCTTGGGCACCCGGTAGAGATGGGAGAACACGAGCAGGTTCTGCTCCACCGTCAGCGCCGTGTCGAGGTTGTCGAGCTGCGGAACGACGCCCATCTCGGCGCGGGCCTGTTTGGAGTCCTCCGGCAGCCGGTAGCCAAGGATCGAGATCTCGCCCTCGTCGGCGATGACCTGGGCGGTGAGCGACTTGATCGTCGTCGACTTGCCCGCGCCGTTGGGCCCGAGCAGTCCCACGCAGGTCCCGTACGGGACGTCGAGGTCCAGGCCTGCGACCGCGGTCAGGCCACCGAAGCGCTTGACCACGCCCCGCAGCCGGATCGCACGCTCCTCCGCGGCTACCACTTCGCGCTCCACACTTCTCCCAGACCGATCCCCGCGGCGAAACTCATCGAGGTAACCGTTGATAGCAGCCACAGACGGTCACCCAACCCCGCGCCGCACGCACAGCTCCTGCAGGCACTCCATCGCCTCGGCCGCACGCTGGGGGAGCACGTCGAGCGCGGACGCCGCCGCCCGCAGGTCATCGATCGTCACCCCGCGGGCCTCGAGCGCGAAGCGGCCGAGCCACCGCACGGCGGCGCGCTCGTAGCGCCGAGGGTCGCCGCCGCGCAGCACGAGGCAGATCCGCAACGCGTCGTCGAGCGCGATCTGCGGCAGCTCACGTGCCGCGGCGAGCACTACGGCCTCGTTGCCGCCGGCCAGCGCCCGGCGAAAACGGGCGTAGGGATTGCCATCGCTGGTCAAAGCTCCGCGAACCTCCGCATCGAACATATGTTCGCATGACCGTCAGACGGAAGACCATTAGCGCCCGGTTAGGCGCCAGACCGCGGTGTAGGCTCCGCTCACAGGAGGTGGAACCCCACTAACCAAAATGGCCGTACGGACGCCAGAGGTCGAAGCCGATCTGATCGACGCGGTCTGCCGCCAGCTCCGCGACCGGCTGGTCGACCAGGCGCCGGGGTGGGAGTCCTTCGTCCGCCAGTACTACCACTGGGTGCCGCCGCAGGACCTCTCCGACCGCAGCATCGACGACATGGCCGGCGCGGCCGCCTCGCAATGGGGGCTCGGCGCCAACCGGCCGGCCGGCAAGGCGAAGCTGCGCGTCTTCAACCCCGACCCCGAGCGCGACGGCTGGCAGCTGCCCTACACGGTGATCGAGATCGTCAGCGACGACATGCCGTTCATCGTCGATTCCGTGACGATGACCATCGCTCGTCTCGGCCACGCCATCAACCTCGTCATCCATCCCGTGATCCGCGTCAAACGCGACGCGAACGGCGACATCACCGAGGTCGTGGCGCCGGGGGAGGACAGCGACACGGCCATCGCCGAATCGGTGATGCACGCCGAGGTCACGCGCGAGCCCGACGCCGAACGGCTCGGCGAACTGCAAACGAGCATCGAGCGCGTGCTGGAGGAGGTTCGCGCCGCGGTCGAGGACTGGCAGGCGATGCGCGAGCGCACCCTCGCCGTGGCCGCAGAGCTCGGCCGCGGGCGCCAGCCTCTGGACCCGGGCGACGTCGAGGAGGCACGGGCCTTCCTCACCTGGCTGGCCGACGATCACTTCACATTCCTGGGCTATCGCGAGTACGAGCTCGAGGAGCACGACGGCGGGGCGACGCTGCGGGTCCTACCGGGGTCGGGACTCGGCATCCTGCGCGCCAAGCCGGCCAACCCGGCCAAGCGGCTGAGCGCGAAGCAGGTCGAGCTCGCTCACGCCAAGCAGCTCCTCGTGCTCACGAAGGCCAACTCGCGCGCCACCGTGCACCGGCCGTCATATCTCGACTACATCGGGGTCAAGCGCTTCGACGCCGAGGGCAAGGTGATCGGCGAATGGCGGCTGCTCGGGCTGTACACGACGGCGGCGTACAAGACCAGCACGCGCGAGATCCCGATGCTGCGCGGCAAGGTCTCCGAGGTCCTCGACCACTCCGGCTTCCCGCCCGACAGCCACGACGCCAAGGCGCTGGCGGACTTCCTCGAGACCTACCCGCGCGACGGCCTCTTCCAGATCGACGAGGACGAGCTCTTCAACATCGCCATGGGCGTGATCGGGCTGGGCGAGCGCCCGCGCGTGCGCCTGTTCATCCATCACGACCCGCTCGAGCGCTTCGTGTCCTGCCTGGTCACGATTCCCCGCGACCGCTTTAACACCGACAGCCGCGAGCGGGTCGGCCACATCCTGCTCGAGGCCTTCGGCGGCAGCCACGTCGACTGGGCGCTGCAGCTGTCTGAGTCCGTGCTCGCGCGCGTGCACTACGTCGTGCACTGCATCGAACGTGTGCCCTCCGACTACGACGCCGATCAGATCGAGGCCCGCCTGATCAAGGCGGTCAGGGCCTGGAGCGACGACCTTCGCGTCGCGCTGATCGAGGAGCTGGGCGAGGAGCGCGGGGTGGAGCTCCACCGCCGCTACGAGGAGGCGTTCCCACCCGGGTACCGCTCGGACGTCGGGCCCGCTCGCGCGGTGGCCGACATCCTCAGGCTCGAGCGCCTCTACGAAGGCGAGTCGCCGATCGTGAGCCTGTACGAGACCGACGGATGGCGGGAGGGCGGGGCCCGCTGCAAGCTCTACAGCGCGGGGGTCATCTCGCTCTCCGACGTGCTGCCGACATTCGAGCACATGGGCGCCAAGGTGGTCGACGAGCGGCCGTACCGGATCAGCCCGATCGACCGCGATCCGGCCTACGTCTACGACTTCGGGCTGCGCTGCCCCTCCGAGGACATCGACGCCGTTCGCGAGACCTTCGAGAACGCGTTCCTCGAGGTCTGTCGCGGGAACCTCGAGGACGACGGGTTGAACGGCCTCGTACTGCGCGCCCGCCTGTCCGCCCGGGAGGTGACGATCGTCCGTGCCGTCGGGCGCTACCTGCGCCAGGCGGCGATCGCCTACTCCGACGCCTACATCGTGCGGACGCTGCTCGCCCATGCCGACGTGGCGGCGCTGCTGGTCAAGCTCTTCTTCGCCCGGCTCGACCCCGATCGCGCCGACGAGGACCGGGCGGCAGAGCTGACCGCCGAGATCGAGGAGACGATCGACCAGGTCCGCAGCCTTGACGAGGACCGCATCCTGCGCAGCTTCCTCGCTGTCGTCGGCGCGATCCTGCGGACGAGCTTCTTCCGGGATGACGAGGCGCACAGCGACGGCACCGATCGGCCGGGGCCCAGGCCGTACCTGTCCTTCAAGCTCGACCCCGAGCGCATCCCGGCACTCCCGCGTCCGCGTCCGCGCTTCGAGATCTTCGTTTACTCGCCGCGCTTCGAGGCCGTCCATCTCCGGGGCGGGAAGGTGGCGCGTGGCGGGATCCGCTGGTCGGAGCGGCCAGAGGACTTCCGCACCGAGGTCCTGGGCCTGATGAAGGCACAGATGGTCAAGAACGCCCTGATCGTCCCCGTGGGCTCGAAGGGCGGCTTCGTGCTCAAGCGGCCTCCCCGGGAGGGAGGGCGCGAGGCGCTGACCAACGAGGCCGTCGTCTGTTACAGGCTCTTCCTCAGCGGGCTGCTCGACCTCACCGACAACTACGCGGGCAATGAGGTCAAGCCGCCGCCGCGGGTCATCCGCCACGATGGCGACGATCCCTACCTGGTGGTCGCGGCCGACAAGGGGACGGCCACCTTCAGCGACATCGCCAACGACGTCTCGGCCCGCTACGGCTACTGGCTGGGCGACGCATTCGCCTCAGGTGGCTCGCACGGCTATGACCATAAGGCGATGGGCATCACCGCCCGCGGCGCCTGGGAGGCGGTCAAGCGCCACTTCCGCGAGCTCGGGATCGACATCCAGACCAGCGACTTCACCGTCGTGGGCATCGGCGACATGTCGGGGGACGTGTTCGGCAACGGCATGCTGCTCTCGCGTCACATCCGGCTCCTGGGCGCGTTCAACCACATGCACGTCTTCCTGGACCCGGATCCGGATCCCGCGCGCAGCTACGAGGAGCGCAAGCGGCTGTTCGAGCTCGGCCGCTCGGCCTGGAGCGACTACGACGAGAGCCTCATCTCCGAGGGCGGGGGCATCTACCTGCGCAGCGCCAAGTCGATTCCGATCTCCCCCCAGGCACAGGCCGTGCTTGGGATCGAAGCCGACGAGCTCTCGCCCGCCGAGCTGATCCAGCACCTCCTGCGCGCGCCGGTCGACCTGGTTTGGAACGGCGGCATCGGCACATATGTGAAGGCCTCGAACGAGGGTCACTCGGACGCGGGCGACAAGGCCAACGACGCGGTCCGCGTCGATGCGAAGGCGCTGTGCTGCCGGGTCGTGGGTGAGGGGGGCAACCTCGGCTTCACCCAGCGAGGGCGGATCGAGTACGCGCTCAGCGGCGGCCCCGAGGGCAAGGGCGGGCTGATCAACACCGACGCGATCGACAACGTCGGCGGCGTCAACTGCTCCGACCACGAGGTCAACATCAAGATCCTGCTCGACGCGCTCGTGGCCAAGGGCGAGCTGACCCCAGACGAGCGCAACGAGCTGCTGGGCGAGATGACCGAGTCCGTGGCCAAGCAGGTCCTCTACGGCAGCTACACGCAGACCCAGGCGCTCAGCCTCGCGGCCGCCCAGGCTCCCCCGATGTTCGATGTGCACGCTCGGCTGATGCGCTTCCTGGAGCAGAACGCGGGACTCGATCGCGAGCTCGAGTTCCTCCCCTCCGACGAGGAGATCGGTGACCGCACGGCGGCGCACCAGGGGCTGATGCGCCCCGAGCTCGCGGTTGTGATGGCCTACTGCAAGATCTACCTCTACGCCCAGCTGCTGGACTCCGAGCTGCCCGAGGACCCCTACCTGGCCCACGACCTCGAGCGCTACTTCCCGAGCCCGCTGCCGGAGCGCTTCGGCGACCACATGCCGGAGCACCGGCTACGCCGGGAGATCGTGGCCACGATCGTGGCCAACCAGCTCGTCGACCGGGCGGGCACGACGTTCATCTTCCGCCTGCGCGAGGAGACGGGCGCCCCGCCGTCGCTGCTCGCCCGCGCGTACGCCGTCGCCCGCGAGGTCTTCGGGATGCGGGAGTTCTGGGAGTCCGTCGAGCGTCTGGACAACGTCATCGACGCCTCGGTTCAGATTGACATGCTGCTCGAGGGCCGCCGGCTCGTCGAGCGGGCAGCGCGCTGGCTCGTGCACAGCAACCCGCACGCGATTGACGTGCAGGGGACGATCGAGCACTTCACCCCCGGGGCCGAGCGCCTGGCGCAGGCGCTGCCGGGGCCGCTGGAAGGCTCGCTGCGCGAGCGATTCGAGGAACGCGAGGCGGCGCTTCGAAACGGCGGGGTCCCGGAGCAGCTGGCGCGTCAGGTGGCGGGGATGCCGGCGACGCTCGCGGCGCTGGACCTGGTGAGCGTCGCCGATGTGACCGGCCGTGAGCTCGACACGGTGAGCGAGGTCTTCTTCAGGCTCGGATCGGGGCTCGAGCTCCAGTGGCTGCACGAGCGCATCGTGGAGCTGCCCCGGGCCGACCGCTGGCAGGCGCTCGGCCGCACCGCGCTGCGCGACGACCTGTACAACCTGCATCGCTGGCTCACCGAGGAGGTCCTGCGCGGCGCAGAGCCGGAGGATGACCCCGAGACGGCGATCGAGGACTGGCGCGAGAGCCGGCCAGGTGCGCTTCAGCGCGCGCTCAGCATGCTGAGCGACATCCGCGCGTCCCGGCGCTACGACATGACCACCCTCTCGGTGGCGCTGCGCGAGGTCAGGCACCTGATCCGCGGCGGGGCCGACGAGGACGCCGGCCCGGGCGAGCCCTAGACGCGCGCTCTGCGCCGCGAGCGGGCGAGCGCGACCCAGAACGCCAGCAGGTCGATCACGCCGGCCACGAAAAAGGCCATCGGCCCCGTGACGAGTCTCCCTCCAGCCCTCGAAACCATCGCCGTCAAGCTATCGTCTCCCGTCGCCGATGGCCGCCGTCAAGACCACAGTCACCGAACTCCCGGATTCGCGCGTGCGCCTCGACGCCGAGGTGCCCGCCGACGAGGTCGAGCGCCGCGTCCAGGAGGTCGCCAAGCGGCTCGGCCGGACGCTGCGCATCCCGGGCTTCCGTAAGGGCAAGGTGCCGCCGCCGGTCGTGATCCGGCGCCTCGGCCGCGAGAGCGTCCTCGATGAGGCCGTTGACAGCGCGCTCGGCATCTGGACCAACGAGGCGATCGTCGACTCCGGCATCGCCGCCGTGGGCCGGGCGCGGATCGATCGCGAGGAGCTCAAGCTGCCCAAGCAGGGCGAGCCCCTGGCCTTCTCGATCGAGATCGGCGTGCGCCCGCGGGCCGAGCTCGGCAAGTACAAGGGCCTCGAGGTCGGCCGGCGCGAGCCGGGTGTCGACGACAGGGCGGTCGACGCGGAACTGCAGACGCTGCGCGAGCGCCTGAGCACGCTCGAGACCGTCGAGCGCGCCGCCGAGCAGGGCGACCAGGTCGTGATCGACTATCTCGGCAAGCTCGACGGCGAGCCGTTCGCAGGCGGCGAGGGCCGGGACCAGTCGCTGGAGCTCGGATCCCAGCGCTTCATTCCCGGCTTCGAGGAGCAGCTGGTCGGCGCGAGTGCCGGCGAGCAGCGCGAGATCACCGTGACCTTCCCCGAGGACTATCCGAGCGAGGAGCTCGCCGGCAGGGAGGCCACGTTCGAGATCACCGTGAACGAGGTCAAGGCCAAGCGCCTCCCCGAGCTCGACGACGATTTCGCGGTCGACGCCGGGTTCGACACTCTGGCCGAGTTGCGCGAGGACATCGCGACGCGACTGCGCGAGGCCGAGCAGGCGCAGATCGAGCACGATTTCGAGGATGCCGTGCTCGATGCGGTCGTCGCTGAGGCCAAGGTCGAGGTTCCCCACGAGCTCGTGCACGAGCGCGCGCATGAGCTGCTGGAGGACACGCTGAACGCGCTCGCGGCCCGCGGAATCTCGCCCGAGAGCTACCTGAGGATCACCGGCAAGGACGAGGAGACGCTCGCCCACGAGGCCGAGCCGCAGGCCGAGCGGGCGCTGCGCCGCGAGGCGGTCCTGACGGCGCTGATCGAGGCCGAGAGGATCGAGCCCTCGGAGGAGGACCTCAAGGAAGCGCTCCAGCCGGTGGCGGAGCGCGAGGGAGCGAGCGTCGAGCACCTGCTCGAGCGCGTGCGCACGAATGGCCGTGAGGATCAGCTGCGCGAGGACGTCGCGGCCCGCAAGGCGGTCGAGCTCCTGGTTTCCGAGGCCAAGCCGATCCCGCTCGAGCAGGCCAAGGCGCGCGAGCAGATCTGGACTCCGGGCAAGGACCAGCCGGAGTCCGGGCAGCTCTGGACTCCAGAGTCCTCGAAATCGCCAGACGCCTAGAAAACCCGCTAGGGGCGGTTGCTAGAGTCGGCAGGAATCCGCCCGAGGAAGCGAAAGAAACGAGGACGATGAGCCCACTCGTACCGATGGTCGTCGAGCAAACCTCCCGCGGGGAGCGGGCCTTCGACATCTACAGCCGCCTGCTCAACGAGCGGATCATCTTCCTCGGCACCCCGGTCGACGACCAGATCGCCAACCTGATCGTGGCTCAGCTCCTGCACCTCGAGTCTGAGGACCCGGACAAGGACATCTCGATCTACATCAACTCGCCGGGCGGTTCCGTGTACGCCGGGCTGGCGATCTACGACACGATGCAGTTCATCAAGCCCGACGTGTCGACGATCTGCGTGGGCATCGCGATGTCGATGGGCGCGCTCCTGCTCGCCGGCGGGGCGAAGGGCAAGCGGATGGCGCTCCCGAACGCCAAGATCCTCATCCACCAGGTGTCCTCGAGCTTCCAGGGGCAGGCCACCGATATCGAGATCCACGCCAAGGAGATCATCGATATCCGGCGGCGCCTGGATGAGATCATCGCCCAGCACACGGGCCAGGAGCTTGAGAAAGTCCGCCGCGACACCGAGCGTGATTACTTCATGAGCTCGGAAGAGGCCAAGGAATACGGAATCATTGACCGGGTGATCTCTCAGCACTGAGCGTCTAACCTGTGCCGATCAAGGGCGCACTGACGACGACTCTGGAGAGGGCAACAGATGGCACGTCCCACTGACTCGAACGAACAGCTTCTCTGCAGCTTCTGCGGGAAGTCGCAGCGGCAGGTCAAGAAGCTGATCGCGGGCCCGGGCGTCTACATCTGCGACGAGTGCATCGACCTCTG
>DATGJM010000046.1:0-25217 GCA_035295205.1 Solirubrobacteraceae bacterium
CATGCGAGAGCGGCAGGATGAAGTTCTCGCTGAACGCGTACATCAGCGAGAACGTCAGCTCGTGGTGGTGGTAGCGGCGGTAGATCGGATCCTGGCTGAAGTACTTCAGCGTGTCGTGCATCCAGCCCATGTTCCACTTGAAGCCGAAGCCAAGGCCCCCCAGGTAGGTCGGACGTGACACCCCCGGCCAGGCCGTGGACTCCTCGGCGGCGGAGACGATTCCCGGCTGGTCGCCGTAGATCACCTCATTGAGCTCCTTGAGGAAGCCGACCGCCTCGAGGTCCTCGCGGCCGCCGAACTGGTTCGGCACCCACTCGCCCTCGCGGCGCGAGTAGTCGAGGTAGAGCATCGAGGCCACGGCGTCGACCCGGATTCCGTCGATGTGGTACTCGCGCAGCCAGAACAGGGCGTTTGCGATCAGGAAGTTGCGCACCTCATGGCGGCCGAAGTTGAACACGAGCGTGCCCCAGTCCGGATGCGCGCCGCGCCGCGGGTCGGCGTGCTCGTACAGCGCGGTACCGTCGAAGCGCGCGAGCGCGAACTCATCGCGCGGGAAGTGAGCGGGCACCCAGTCCAGGATCAGCCCCACGCCATTCGAGTGCAGGCGATCGACGAACGTCCGGAAGTCGTCCGGCGAGCCGTAGCGCGGGGTGGGGGCGTAGTAGCCGGTGACCTGGTAGCCCCACGAGCCCTCGAAGGGATGAGCCATCACCGGCAGCAGCTCGACGTGCGTGAAGCCCATGTCGTTGACGTAGGCCGTGAGCTCGTCGGCCATCTCGAGATAGCTGAGCGGCCGGTTGTCCTCGAGCGAGTTGAGCCGCCAGGAGCCCAGGTGCACCTCGTAGACCGACATCGGCGCGCACAGCGGCTGGGACTGCGAACGCTGTGAGAGCCACCCCGCATCGCCCCGGGTCCACTCGTGTCGCGTGGAGTTGACCACCGACGCCGTCAGCGGCGGGACCTCGGTCTCGCGTGCGTACGGGTCGGCCTTCAGGCGCAGCTCGCCATCGGCGCCCAGGATCTCGAACTTGTAGCGGGCGCCGACCGGACAACCGGGCAGGAAGATCTCCCACACCCCGCTCGAGCCCAGCGAGCGCATGGCGTGCAGGCGGCCGTCCCAGGAGTTGAAGTCGCCGACGACGCTGATCGCGCGGGCCGCGGGCGCCCACACCGCGTAGGCGACTCCCTGCACACCTTGGTGCTCGATCAGGCGCGAGCCGAGCTTCTCGTAGAGCTCGCGGTGGCGCCCCTCGCCGATCAGGTGCAGGTCGAGCTCGCCGATCGTGGGAAGGAAGCGGTACGGGTCCTCGATCGTGAACGTGCCGGCGTCGCCGTAGTCGACCTCGAGCCGGTAGTACAGCGGCAGCTCGGCGCCCTCGACCACGCCCTCGAAGATCCCTCCGGCGTGGATCTGCTCGAGCTCCAGGGACTCGTCTCCCTCGAGCAGGACTCGAATCTCGCTCGCGGCAGGCCTGTACGCGCGGACGATCACGCCGTCCGGGGTGGGGTGGGCGCCCAGCACCGAGTGCGGGCTTGCGTGCTCGCGGCGCACGAGCAGGTCGAGTTCCTGGGTGGCGACGGTGGTCATGGTGAGCGCTCCTTGGGATGAGGCATCTACCCAACCTCCAACAGGCGGCGGATCCCCGCAACCGGGATCGGTACCCAGTCCGGGCGGTTGTCGAGCTCGTAGCCAAGCTCGTAGATCGCCTTCTCGAGTTCGAAGATCGTGAGCAGGTTCACTATCGCCGCCTCGCCGGCCGGCAGCAGCGCGGTGTCGATGTGGGCGAAGTACTGATCGAGGAAAGCGTCGCGTGCCCCGAGCTCGAAGTCCGCGGCCGGGGCCCGGCCGCTCTGGATCTCGGCCGCCGACACGACGTAGGCGAACGAGCGCAGCATCCCGGCCACATCGCGAAGCGGCGAGCGCTTCTGCCGGCGCTCGGGCAGCGCACGCGCCGGCTCGCCTTCGAAGTCGATCACGACCCAGCCATGCGGCGTGTACAGGGTCTGGCCGAGGTGGTAGTCGCCGTGGGTGCGGATCGCGCGTCCGCCGGCGCCCGCCTGGGCGCGCGCCGCCAGGCGTTCGCGCACGTCCTGCCCGCGTCCCACGATCGGCGCCAGCCGCTCGTCGTCGTCGGGCAGCCGGATGAAGATCCGCTCGATGTCCTCGTCGACCGTGGCCGTGAGCAGTGAGAGGGCTTCGTTACTGGGCTCCTCGGGAGCGAAAGCGGGATCGCCGGCGTCCGAGGCCAGGCAGTTGTGCATGCGCGCGGTCACTTCGCCGAGGCTTCCCAATCGGCGCAGGAAAGACTCAGGCTCGTCCGCGATCTCGCGCAGCGCCAGTGCCCAGCCATCCTCGGCATTCGGGAGGAAGCGCTGGGCGACGCCGAGCGTGGCCGCCAGCGCCTGTCCGTCGTACTCGTACCACCCGTACAGGGACGCGATGTTCGAAAACCCGTGCGTCGTGAGGAAGCGCAGCATCTCGAGCTCAGGGTTGATCCCCGGCTCGAGCTTGCGGAAGACCTTGAGGACGATCTCGTCATCGATGATCAGCGAGGAGTTCGACTGCTCGACGCCAACCGGCCGCACGACCGCGTCGCGCCCGATGGCGGGCATGCCCTCGACGCGGTGGAAGGCGAAGTTGCCCTCGGCGGCGTCGATCTCGCTGTCGGCCTCCATCCGGGCGACGAGCTCGACCAGCTCGGCCGGCGCGGCCAGCGCGTCGTAGACCGCCCAGTCGGATGTGTCGGCGATCCGATGCTCGGGTGAGGGGGTCGTGTCGGCCGGGCGGAGGGTGAGTGGGAGCTGGTAGAGCTCGTGCGTTCCGGTGGCGAATCGCGTCTGCACGAGCGCGAGGAACAGCTGGTCGGTGAGCGAGATCCCCTCGACGATCTCGATCCCGGTCACCGCGCGTGACTTGGAGGCATACCAGCGCTGCTCAGCCACCCAGTCGCGCAGGCTGGCGTCGTCGAGGCACTGGCGGATCTCGTCGGCGGCGATCTGGACCGGATCACTCATCGCGGCCTGTCTCCTCCTCCTCGACTAGCTGGAACCAGTAGAACCCCCGCGGGGCCAACGTCAGCAGGTAGGGAAGCTCGCCGATCCGCGGGAAGCGCGAATGCCCGAACAGCTCGAGCGGATAGCGGCCCTCGAACGCGCGCAGGTCGAGCTCGACCGCCTGGGCCGAGCGCGCGAGGTTGTGCACGCACAGGACGATGTCGTCCTCGAAGCGGCGGATGTGGGCGAAGATCCGCTTGTTCGAGGGCTCGATCGGCTCGTAGGTGCCAAAGCCGAACACCGGGTGCTCTTTACGCAGGGCGATGAAGCGGTGCATCCAGCGAAGCAGTGAGGTCGACGTGCGCAGCTGGGCCTCGACGTTCACCGCCTGATAGCCGTAGACCGGGTCCATAAGCGGTGGCGCGTAGAGCTGGGCGAAGTCGGCGCGGGAGAAGCCGCCGTTGCGATCGCCCGTCCACTGCATCGGTGTGCGGACGCCGTCGCGGTCGCCGAGGAAGACGTTGTCGCCCATGGCGATCTCATCGCCGTAGTACAGAACCGGCGAGCCGGGGAGCGAGAACAGGATCGCGGTCATGAGCTCGATCTCGTCGCGCCCGTTGTCCAGCAGCGTGGCCAGGCGCCGGCGGATCCCCAGGTTCAACTTCATGCGGGGGTCCTTGGCGTACTCGTTGTACATGTAGTCGCGTTCGTCGTCGGTGACCATCTCGAGCGTGAGCTCGTCGTGGTTACGCAGGAACAGGCCCCACTGGCAGTTCTCGGGGATCGACGGGGTGCGCTCGAGGATCTCGTAGATCGGCACCGCCTCCTCCCGGCGGACGGCCATGAACATGCGCGGCATCACCGGAAAGTGGAAGGCCATGTGGCACTCGTCGCCGGCGCCGAAGTACTGCACGACGTCCTCGGGCCACTGGTTGGCTTCGGCCAGCAGCACGCGGTCGGGATAGTTCTCGTCGATCTCCTTGCGTACCCGCCTGAGGAAGGCATGCGTCTCGGGCAGGTTCTCGCAGATCGTGCCCTCACGCTCGTACAGGTAGGGCACGGCGTCGAGGCGGAACCCGTCCAGCCCGAGGTCGAGCCAGAAGCGCAGCACGCCGAGCATCGCCTCGCACACCTCGGGGTTGTCGTAGTTCAGGTCGGGCTGGTGGGAGAAGAAGCGATGCCAGTAGTACGCGCCGGCCTGGTCGTCCCACGTCCAGTTCGAGGACTCCGTGTCGACGAAGATGATCCGCGCGTCCTCGTAGCGATGCACCGTGTCCGACCAGACGTACCAGTCGCGCTCGGGGGCGCCCGGCGGCGCGGCGCGAGCGCGCTGGAACCACGGGTGATCGCTCGAGGTGTGGTTCATCACGAGGTCGGCGATCACGCGGATCCGGCGCGCGTGCGCTGAATCGATCAGCTCGTGGACGTCGTCGACCGTTCCGTAGTCGGGGTGAACCGTTGTGAAGTCGGCGATGTCGTAGCCCCCGTCGCGCAGCGGTGAGCGGTAGAAGGGCAGCAGCCAGATGCAGTCGATGCCGAGCCATTGCAGGTAGTCGAGCTTCTCGGTGAGCCCGCGGAAGTCGCCGGAGCCGTCTCCGTTGGCGTCGAAAAAGCCGCGGATGTGGATCTCGTAGAAGACCGAGCGCTTGAACCAGAGCGGCTCGGCCTCGAACCATTGCCGCGTCTGGGCCTGGGTGGTGCTGCTCGGCTCGGGGGGCGCCATCGCGTTCAGGCGCGCGGCGGTGCGCTCGCCGGCCAGGAGATGGGTGAGCGTGGGGGGCCCGGTCAAGGCACTTCGACGCGGTTGATGTGGGCCTGGCGGACACCCGGCTCGAGTCGCACGTAGTTGGGGCCGATCCGCCACTGATAGTGCTCGTCCGAGAGCAGGTCGTGGACCGTGAAGGATGGGGGCAGGCCCAGGCTCGCCGGGATCATCGCCACACCTTCCTGGGTCTGGTAGGGATCGATGTTCACCACCGTGACGATCGTGTTACCGGGGTGCTGCTTGACATAGGCGATCAGCGCCTCGTTGTGGGTGTCGAGGAAGGTCACGTTGGCGAGCCGGTGAAGCGCGGGGTTCTGCCGGCGGATGTGGTTCAGCCGAGCGATCATCGGCAGCAGCGGCCCGTCGAGCCTGCGCTCCTTGATCTCGTACTTCTCGGAGTTGAAGTACTCCTCGGAGCCCTCGTTGACGGGCACGTTCTCGAAGTGCTCGAAGCCCGAGTAGATCCCATAGCTGGGGCTGAGCGTGGCGCCCAGGATCAGGCGCGCCTCGAACGCGTGCACCCCTCCGTGCTGGAGGTAGGCGTGGAGGATGTCCGGCGTGTTGACGAAGAAGTTCGGGCGGAAGTACTCGTGCTCGCCCGAATAGGCCAGCTCCGAGACGTACTCGGTGAGCTCCCAGCGGGCGTTCTTCCAGGTGAAGTAGGTGTACGACTGGCTGAAGCCGATCTTCGCCAGGTGGCGCATGACTGCGCGCCTGGTGAACGCCTCGGCCAGGAACACGACGTCGCGATCGTGGGCGTGGACCTCACCGATCAGCCACTCCCAGAAAGCGAACGGCTTGGTGTGGGGGTTATCGACGCGGAAGACCTTGATACCGCAGTCGACCCACTGGATCATGACGTCTCGCAGAGCGTTCCACAGGCCCTGCCAGTCCGAAGACTCCCAGTTGACGTTGTAGATGTCCTGGTAGCGCTTGGGCGGGTTCTCGGCGTACTTCAGCGTGCCGTCGGGACGGCGGTGAAACCACTCCGGATGCTCGTGCAGCCATGGGTGGTCGGCCGAGCACTGGATCGCGAAGTCCAGGGCGATGTCGATCCCGTGCTCGCGGGCGGCGCCGGTGAGGCTCTTCACGTCCTCGAACGTCCCCAGCTCGGGATGGACGGCGTCGTGGCCACCGGTCTCGTCGCCGATCGCCCAGGGCGAGCCGGGGTCAGCCGGGCCGGCGGTCAGGGAGTTGTTGCGGCCCTTGCGGTTGGTGTGGCCGATCGGGTGGATCGGCGGGAGGTAGAGCACATCGAAGCCGAGCTCGGCGAGCCTTGGCAGCTGCCTCTGGACACCGGCCAGTCCACCCCAGGAGCGTGGGAACAACTCGTACCAGGCGCCGAATCGCGCTCTGAGCCGGTCGACCTCGATCACGAGGGGCTTGGCGAGGGTCGCGGACCCGTGGCGCTCCTGCGTGCGCTCGACCGCCTCGTGGAGCTCGATGCCCAGCGCCAGGTCGTGTTTGGCGGCCTCGGGCACATTCGAGTCGTTCAGCGTGCGGGCGGCGTGCTCGATCAGGCGCTTGTCCTCGGGGGTCTGGGCGCGCTTGGCTGCCAGCTTGAGCAGCTGATGGCCCTCGGAGACCTCCCCTTGGAGGTCGTGCTGGCCGGCGGTGACCTTGCGCCCCAGCTCGTCGCGCCAGGTGCCGAAGACGTCGGTCCAAGCCTCGATCGTGTATTCCCAACGGCCGATGCGGTCGACCTCGAAGCCTCCGGACCAGCGCACGCCTTCTATGTGGGCGTCGATCCGGTGCATCTCCGCCTCGAGGTGATCCGTGTCGCCCGGGCCGCGGTAGCGGATGACCGCCCGCAGCAGGTCGTGGCCGTCGCGGAAGATGTCGGCCGAGACCGTGATCGTGTCGCCGACACAGCGCTTGGCAGGGTAGTCCCCGGCGTCGACGGCAGGCTCCGGATGCTGGATCTCAATCCGGGTAGGAGGTTTACGTGCGCGACCGCGCGCGGCCGGCTGGGCCCTGGCGGCCCGGGGCGTGGTGGCGGGAGAGGCCATCGGTCTCTGGCTAGAAACTATCCCTCGTCGTGCTTCGCGTAACAGGATCATGAACCAACTGCCTCGTTCGAGCGGAGTCCAGCTCCACGTGACCTCCCTGCCCGAGGGGCGGCTCGGGCGCGGCGCCTACGCGTTCGTCGACTGGCTGGCCGAGGCCGGGCAGTCGTGGTGGCAGGTGCTGCCGCTGGGGCCGCCGGACCGCTACCGCTCGCCGTACAAGGCGCGCTCGGCGTTCGCGGCCTGGCCGGGGCTGCTGGAGTCCCCGCGGGCAAGAGTGACGGCCTCGGAGCGGATCGAGTTCTGTGAGCGCGAGGGCTACTGGGTCCTGGACTGGGAGCGGTTCGCGGGCAGGGGCGCTGTCGAGGATCAGGTGCGTTTCGCGCGCGAATGGGGAGCGCTGCGGAGCTATGCCCGGGAGCGCGGCGTGCGGCTGTTCGGCGACGTCGCCATCTACGTGGCTCCCGGCAGCGCCGACCACGTGCAGCATCCGGAGCTCTTCCAGCGCGGTCTCGTGGCCGGGGTGCCGCCGGACGCCTATTCGCGCACCGGTCAGCTGTGGGGCAACCCGCTGTATGACTGGCCGGCGCTGCGGCGGCGCGGGTACGGCTGGTGGGTCGACCGGCTGCGGCGCACGCTCGAGCTCTTCGACCTCGTCCGGATCGACCACTTCCGGGGCTTCGTGGCCTACTGGGCGGTTCCGCAGCGCGATCGCACGGCGCTCCGTGGCAGCTGGAAGCGGGGCCCGGGACGAGCGCTGTTCCGTGCGCTGTCCGACGCGCTCGGCGAGCTGCCCGTGGTGGCGGAGGATCTCGGGGTGATCACTGCGCCGGTGCACGCGCTGCGCGACGAGCTCGGGCTGCCCGGCATGGTCGTAATCCAGTTCGGGTTCGAGGACGAGCGCAGTCCGCACAGGCTCGAGAACCACGCCGAGAACCGGATCGTCTACACCGGCACCCACGACAACGACACCGCTCGCGGCTGGTACGCGGCCCTCGCTCGGGAGCTGCGCTCCCACGTGGACGAGGCCCTGAGCGCCGCCGGCGTCGTCGAGGCCGAGCCCTGGTGGAGCCTCATCCGCTACGCGTTCAGCTCGCCCGCCCGCGTGGCCATGATCCAGGCTCAGGACGTCCTCGGCCTGGGCAACGAGGCTCGGCTGAACGTCCCGGGCCGCGCACGTGACAGCTGGCGCTGGCGCCTGTCCGAGGGCGCCCTGACTTCCGGGCTGGCCTCGCGGCTGCGCGAGGTCACCGAGATGAGCGGCCGACTCTCAGCGCGGCCGAGCGCGCCGTGACCTTGGCGTGGCGGTAGAGGTAGGTGAGATCGCCGCGCAGGCGCTTCCAGCGCGTGATCTCGTAGACGACCATGGCTGACGGTCTGACCAGGGTCGGCATGCCATGCCGGGCCAGGAGGCCAAGTGCCCGCTCGGCGATCGCGATCTGGCCGAACGCCGTCGGATGGACGTGGTCGGTCATGACCTGGTTGCGGGCGCCGAAGTCCCTGAGGTCGAGCACGAGGGCGTTTCGCCCGCCGGCGACGCGTGCGATCGCCTCGTTCACGGCTGTCGTGTCCGCCCGGGGGCGGCCGAGGTCGGCCGGGGCGGTCAGGACGAGCAGGCGCTCGCAGCGTGCGGCGATCTTCTGGAGGGCGATGTCGTAGCCGCGGGCGAAGGCGGCCGGGTCGAAGCCTGGGGTGCGGACGTCGTTCACGCCCACGTACAGGCACCCGAGGTCGTATCGGGCGCCGCGGGACACCCTTTCCCACAGCGGGATCTGATGCTCGAGCACGTCGGTGATGCGGGCGCCATCGGTTGCGTAGCCGCTATAGGGGAGGCCCAGGCCGCGCGCGGTCCACAGCGCCCAGGACTGCAGAGCGACGCCCCACTGGAGCTCGCCGCCGCCGTTCGTGATCGAGTCGCCGAAGGCCAGCACCCCCACGGTTGTCACGGGGCGGGAGGGTAGCGAGACGGAGTTTTGTCGATAATCGGGTCCGTGGAGCAGGGATCCATGATCGAGGCCAGCGTCGAGCTGCGCCGCCGTGCCGAGGACCTCGCGGCTCGTCTTCCGTCCGAGCTCGCGCCGTTCGCCCGCCTCGCATTCAACTACCGCTGGTCCTGGCTCCCCGGCGGCCCTCGGGTGTTCTCGGCGCTCGACCCGGTGCGCTTCCAGGCCTGTCTGCAGAACCCGGTGCGGCTGCTGCAGGAGCTGTCCGGGTCGGCGCTCAGGCGCGCCTGCGAGGACGGCGAGCTGCTCACGCGCGCCGCCGAGCTCGAGGCGATCGTGCAGGCCGACCTCGACCGCCCGTTCGACGAGCGCATGGATCCCGCACGACCGGTCGCCTTCCTGTGCGCCGAGTACGGCGTCCATGTCTCGCTGCCGGTCTACTCGGGTGGCCTCGGCGCGCTCGCCGGGGACCTCTTGAAGGAGGCGTCCGACGCCGCGATCCCGCTCGTCGCCGTGGGCCTCATGTACCGCAAGGGCTACTTCCGCCAGCGGATCGACGCCAGCGGGTGGCAGCACGAGTACTGGATCGATACCGACCCTGATCGGTTGCCGGCGGCGCTGATGAGCGACCCGGACGGCAAGCCGCTCGAGATCTGCGTGCCGATCTACGGCGCCGAGGTGCGGGCGCAGATCTGGCGGGTCGATATCGGAAGGGTGCCGCTGTTCCTGCTCGACACCGATGTGCCGGAGAACGGCGTGCACGCACGCTGGATCACCGGTCGCCTGTACGAGTCCGACTCGCGCACGCGCCTGGCCCAGTACGTGCTCCTCGGTGCCGGCGGCGTCAGGGCGCTGCGCGCGCTCGGGATCGACCCGAGCGTGATCCACATGAACGAGGGTCACCCGGCACTGGCGCCGGTCGAGCTCGCCAGCGAGTGGTCAGGCGAGGGCTGGGACGCGGCGCTCGAGAAGGCCCGGGCCCGGACGGTGTTCACCACGCACACGCCGGTCCCGGCCGGGAACGACAGCTACCCCTCAGAGCAAGTGGAGGATGCGGTCGCCAATCTGCTCGAGCAGGTCGGGATGCCGCTGCGCGAGTGGCTCGAGAAGGGACGCACGAATCCGGCCGACCCCCACGAGCCGTTCGGCGTTTCGCAGGCGGCGCTGCGCATGAGCCGCGCCGCCAACGCGGTCAGCCGCCGCCACGGCGAGGTCGCACGCGAGATGTGGCACGTGCTCTGGCCCGATGGCCCGCTCGAGTCGGTGCCGATCGGCCACGTGACCAACGGCGTGCACATCCCCACATGGGTCGGCGCGCCGATGCGCTCGCTGCTCGACCGCTACCTGGGCCCTGACTGGATGGACCGAGCGGCGGAACCCGAGACCTGGGCGGGCGTCGACGACATCCCGGACCGCGAGCTGTGGGATGTCCGGCGCGTCCAGCGAGCGCAACTCGTCGAGCTCGTGGCTCGGCGCAGCGCATCCGATCGGCTGCTGCGCAGCGACGTGGCGGAGTACGTCGACGCGGCGGCGCGCGCGTTCGACCCGGACGTCCTGACGATTGGGTTCGCCCGGCGCGTGGCGACCTACAAGCGTCTCGATCTGCTGACTCGAGATCCCGAGTTCACATTCGGCCTGCTGTCAGGCGACCGCCCGGTGCAGGTCGTCCTGGCAGGAAAGGCGCACCCGAAGGACGAGGAGGCCAAGCGCTCGCTGCAGCGGCTCTTCGGACTGAAGTACGCGCGCGTGATCGCCGAGCGGGTGGTGTTCCTCGACGACTACGACCTCGCCACGGCCGCGGTGCTCGTCCGCGGCTGCGACGTCTGGCTGAACCTGCCGCGACCCCCGCTCGAGGCGTCGGGGACCAGCGGGATGAAGTCGGCCGTCAACGGCGGGCTGCAGCTGAGCGTGCTCGACGGGTGGTGGGCGGAGGGCTTCGACGGCACGAACGGCTGGGGGCTCCCGGGCGACGTCGACCACGACCAGCACGCCAAGGACGAGCGTGACTCGGTCGCCTTCAACCACACGCTGGCCGACGACGTCCTGCCGCTGTTCTACGACGAGCGCTCTCCGGACGGACTGCCGGTGGGATGGCTGGAGCGCGTCCGGGCGTCGCTGAAGACCAACGGGCCGAAGTTCAGCGCCCGGCGGATGCTGAACGAGTACGTGGACCGGATCTACCGGGTCTGACTCAGCGGAGCGCGGCCGGGGTGCGGGCGCGGCGGGCCAGGAAGATCGTGGTGGCGATGGGGCCGGCCACCACGAGGATCAGGAACAGCCATCCGACCCACACGGGCAGCGGGCCCGAGACCGGAGTGCATCTCACGGTGATGCCGTTCCGGCGCACGCACGTCTGGGCGCTGCCCACGATCGCTATGAGCGGCAGGACCGCGGCGAGGCCCCCGGGGATCAGCATCGTCCCCAGCCATTTCTCGCTCGTCCTCCAGCATCGCGAGCTCCACAGCAGGATCAGACCCGCGAACCAGCCGATGAGGAAGATGAAGCCCCCGAACAGCAGCAGGAAGATTGCCGCCCATTCGTGGATGCCGGCGGCGGCGGGGGGCGGAGCCGGACGCTCGGCCTCGACGATCTCCTCCGGGGTGCCCAGCCGCTCGAGCTCGTTGCGCACCTGGGCCTCGGAGGCGTCCTCCGGGATCGCCTCCTGCAAATGCGCCTCGATCTCGGCCTGCAGCTCGCGGGCGCGGGCCTTGTCGAGCCGCCGGGCGGCCCTGCGCAGGTCGTTCAGATAGTCGCGCACGATCGGGTCGGTGGTCATGTCGTTCCTAGGACGGTGTCGACGGAGGCCCGGAAGCGCTCCCACTCGGCGATGAACGCCTTCAGGGCTTCGTGGCCGCTCGCGGTCAGGTGGTAGTAGCGGCGCGGCGGGCCTGACGGCGACTCCCGCCAGGTCGTGTCAACCAGACCCTCGCGCCTCAGGCGGCTGAGCAGCGGGTAAAGCGTGCCCTCGGTGGTGACGAGCGAGTCCGTCTCGGTCAGCCGGCGCACGATCTCGAACCCGTATCGCTCGGTCTCGCGCAGCAGAGCCAGGATGCAGAACTCGAGGACGCCGCGTCGAAGCTGGGGGATCAGTGAATCGCGTACAGTCATCCCGGTGCCTTGCGGTGTAAGGTAGCTGGTTAGGCAAGCCTAGTCAAGGCCTCGAGCATGTTCATCGTCGAGGACTGCCGGGTTGCCGCTCGCTCGCGCCAAGGCCAGCGAAACCCGCGGCGGTCAGGTGAAGATGCCGCTCGGCAGGAACGCGCCGACGACCCAGTTCGGTGCGTCGACCAGCTCGTGGATCCGTAGATCGCAGGCGACGCTGGTGAGGGCGTAGGCCTCCTCGCCGCCAAGCCCGTGCTCGCGGCCGAGGTGCTCGATCATCGCCCGGACCGCGTCGCGGGAGGCCTGCATGAGGTCCGGGCCGACGCCGGTGCAGACGTGGAATCCCGGCGCGGTCGCGCCGTCGCCCGCTGGGATCTGCACCTGGGGCGCGGAGATCGTCAGATCGCGGCGGATCGATATACGGACGGTGACGTCCATCGCGCTCTCGATCGCGGTGCCGCACACCTCGCCGTCGCCCTGCGCCGCGTGCGTGTCGCCGATCGACAGCAGCGCACCCTCGACCCCGACCGGCAGGTAGAGAGTCGAGCCGGCGGTCAGGTGCTTGGTGTCGAGATTTCCGCCCCAGCGCGTCGGCGGAAGCACCGGATGCGAGCCGGGCTCGGCGGGCGCAACCCCGATCGTGCCCGGGAACGGGCGGAGTGGGAGCTCGACCCGATCGGCAAACCTGACCGTCCGGCGTTCGGCATCGATCTCTGAAATCCGCAGCCACGGCTCCGGGAAGTCGTCGGCCAACAGCCCGAAACCGGGGATGATCGCCGTCCAGCCCCAACTGCTCGCTTTCAGCTCGAGCAGCTCCACCGCGAGCACATCGCCTGGAAGGACCCCTTTGACGAACACCGGGCCGCTGACCGGGTTCACGTGCGAGAAGTCGATGCGCGCCACGTCGGCGGCCGTCGAGTCCGGATGAATCTGCTCATCGGATGCGTCACGAGTGTGCAGCTGAACGGTCTCGCCGGGTTCGACCTCGAGCGCCGGGGCGATCGACTGATCCCACACGTAGTTGAACGCATCGGATCGAACCTCGTGCAGCGAGCCGTGACTCACAAACCGAGCCTATCGAGGCGGATCGGCTATGGTCCGCGCGCGAGTGTCGGGCGAGGCCGCTGATCCCGGGAGCTCTGAAGTGCTCGAGCGCGTCGAGCATGGCGAGGACTCGGGCGCGACCGCGGAAGCAGCCGCGAGCCGTACGCCGGCGAACGGCCTACGGCTGGTGGGGCTCAGCTTCCTGATGCTGTTCGTCGAGCTGGCCCTGATCCGATGGACGGGGTCGAGGGTCGTCTACCTCTCCTACTTCTCGAACTTCGTCCTGCTCGGAAGCTTCCTCGGGATCGGGCTGGGCTTCCTGGGCGCGCGCCGGAAGGTCGACCTGTTCGCGCTGACCCCCGTCGCGCTGGCGCTCCTCGTCGTGTTCGTGACCGTCTTCCCGGTCGTCGTCTCCCGTGCGAGCAGCCAGATCATCTACTTCGGGAAGCTGCATCAGGGCGGCCTGCCGCTCTGGGCCACGCTGCCGGTGATCTTCCTCGCTTCGGCGCTCGTGATGGCGTTCATCGCCCACGGCGTGGCTCGCGCCTTCACCCAGTTCCCGCCGCTCGTGGCCTACCGGTACGACATCATCGGAAGCCTCGCCGGAATCGCGGCCTTCTCGCTGCTGTCGTTCCTCGACGCACCGCCGCTGGCCTGGGGGGCGATCGTGTCGGTGATGCTCCTCGTCCTCCTCGGCCGCCGGCCCGGGCTGCTGCAGATCGCGGGAGTGGCGGTGATCCTGGCCCTCCTGGGCGCCGAATCGTTCCAGGCCGATCATTCCTGGTCGCCCTACTACGAGATCACCCTGGCCCGTCACCCCGGATGGACGATGGTGTTCGTCAACGGGATTCCCCACCAGACGATCCAGCCGATGTCCCGGCGGCGCCGGGTCGAGCCGGTGTATTTCGAGCCCTACAAGCTGCTCCGCCATAACCCGTTGCGCAACGTGCTCATCATCGGCGCCGGCAACGGCAGCGATGTGGCGATCGCACTGCACGCCGGAGCCCAGCACGTCGACGGGGTCGAGATCGATCCTCGGCTATATGCGCTCGGCCGCCAGCTGAACCCTGATCACCCGTATCAGAACCCGAGAGTCCACGTCATCATCGACGACGGACGGGCCTACCTGGAGCGCACTCACCGAAAATACGACCTCATACTCTTCTCGCTGCCCGACTCGCTCACCCTGGTGGCGGGCCAGTCATCGGTGCGGCTCGAGAGTTACCTGTTCACCCTCCAGGCGATCCAGGCGGCGCGCTCTCACCTGCTGCCCGGTGGTGCGTTCGGGATGTACAACTACTACCGCCAGCAGTGGCTGCTGGATCGCTTCGCCCGCACGCTCCAGGAGGCGTTCGGCCACAGACCGTGTGTCACAGAGTACGGGCGGCTGTCGCTGCTGCTGGCAGGTGTGGGCCCGGCCGCCGTGCACTGCCGAACCGTGTGGACACCAGGCAATCGATCGATACCGCCACCGGCGACTGACAACCATCCGTTCCCGTACCTGCGCACGGCGTCGATTCCATCCATCTACATCGACGCATTGCTGCTGATCCTCGCCGCCTCAGCGATCCTCGTGCGCGGCGTCGCCGGCCCCGTGCGACCGATGGGACGCTACCTCGACCTGTTCTTCATGGGTGCGGCGTTTCTCCTCATCGAAACCGAGAACGTGGTTCGGTTCGCGCTGCTGTTCGGGACGACGTGGTTCGTGAACGCCCTCGTGTTCGGCGGCATCCTGCTCTCCGTGCTCGCGGCCATCGAGGTCTCCCGGCGGGTCACGATCCGCAAGCCGGCCCTGCTCTATTCCGCGCTCATGGCAGCTCTGCTGATCGCGTGGCTGATCCCCGAGAGCCGGCTCCTCGCCCTCGGCGTGCTGCCGCGGTTCGCAGCCGCCGTTCTCATCGCCTTCCTGCCGGTGTTCATCGCAAATCTGATCTTCGCGCAGCGGTTCCGAGCGGTCGGATCCTCCGTCACGGCGTTCGGCGCCAACCTCCTCGGAGCGATGGTCGGCGGCGTGCTCGAGTACCTGGCGTTGATCTACGGCTACCACGCTCTCCTCGCCGTCATCGCCGGGCTCTACGGGCTGGCGTTCCTCGCCGGGTGGCGGCACTTGGCCTCGCCCGCACCGGCCGCCGCCTGATGCAGGCCACCGGGTGACCGACCGGCGAAGGCGATGCTTGGTCGCCTGGTCGAGGGGGAAGCCGGTGTTCAAGCAAGGAGCAAGATGCCGACGGACCAGCAGGCAGTACCGCAGCGAGACATCCCCACGTTGTTCGTCTGCCACGGGGACGACGGCGGTCCGCGCTTTCATCCCTGCCGGCGAGCACAGGAGGCGCTGCGCGCTGCCGGAATCGATTACGAAAAGGTGATCGCGGGCCACGGGAGCCCGTGGCCCTTCCTTCGGAAGGGGTCACGCGAGGGGTTGCGAGCGGCGACGGGGGATGTGAAGCTGCCCGCGCTGAAGCTCGCAGATGGAACCGTCATCACGCATTCCCGGGCGATCCTCGCCTGGGCGCGCCGCCAGGAACCGTCTCGACGCCCGTAAAGTCGCCATGATCACCGTTACTCCGGCCAGCCTGTTCCTCCTCGTCCGCCAGGAGGGTCACTCCCGACATCGCTCTGGCTCGTAGTGCCGGGGCGACGGCCGCCGGAATGAGCAAGGGCAGCAACCACAGATTCAGCCAGTTCCACAGCGTGTTCCCGCGGAAACCCGTCCATGCCCAATCACCGAGATAGCCGCCGAGCACGGCCATCACAAACGCAGCCAGCACCGCGACCGCGATCAGCGAGTGACGCGGGGTCCAGTTCTCGCGCAGCTCGAGCGTGAGCGGAGCGAGCGCGACGGCGAGCGGCAACACGAGCAGTTCCAGCCAGTCCCACAGCCGGTTGCCGACAAAGCCCGTCCAGCCCCAGGGGATCGTGTAGCCGGCCAGCACGAGCGCGATGAACACGAGCACGATCGACATGCCGAGCACTTTGTGGCGGCGCGCCAGACGAGTCCGGCGGCTCAGCCAGAGCGGTAATACGGCCACCGCGATCGGCAGCAGGAGGAGGTGCAGCCAATCCCACAACGTGGCGGTCCGTGCACCGATCCCCGTCCAAGACCAATGACGTCCGTACCCACCCCAGAGGATGACCGCGACGAGCAGCGTGGCGGCTGCGACCGCGCCCGGTCGCCGCATCCGGCTGCCAACCGCGCGCCCGTCGTCTCCGCCCTTGCCGTCCACGCCCACACCAACCACCCGACGCCAAGTTCAGCACACCGGCCCTCAGGAAGGCAAGAGGCCGAGCCGGCCAGAGTGCGACTGATGACCTGCCGCGGCCCGGCGCTGCTGCCGGCCCTCAGCCCCAGCCGCCGTCTGGGTCGGCCCGGGGCACGACATCGGCCACGATCACCGAGACGTTGTCCCGAGAGCCGGCGTCCAACGCGAGCTCCACGAGCTGCGCGACGGCCGCCGAACGCTCATCCGACCCGAGAACCCGAGCGAGCTCCGCGTCTGCCACATAGTCGGTCAGGCCATCGGAGCAGAGCAGCAGGCGATCTCCCGCCGCCGCCGCGACGGCGGTCAGGCTCGGCTCGCACCGCGGCGCGCCATCGAGCGCAGCCAGCACCAGCGAGCGCGCCGGGTGATCCCGCGCCTGGTCGACCGTGATCGCACCGCTGTCCACCAGCGTCTGCACCAGCGAGTCATCCCTGGTCAGCTGCAGGAGCTGGCCGGAGCGATACAGGTAGACGCGCGAATCGCCGACGCCGACGACCAGATAGCGGCCGTCGTCGGCCAGCGCCACCGCCACCAGTGTGCTCGCCATCCCCGCCAGCGCGGGCCGGCATGCCACCACGAAGGCAAGGGTGTCGTTCGCGCTTGTGACCGCGCCCCGCAGTTCGTCCTCGAGCGGGCCGTCCAGAAAGCGCTTGTCGAGCGCTGACAGCGCATCGATCACCAGCCGGCTGGCGACCTCGCCCGCGACCGCGCCTCCCACGCCGTCGGCCACCGCCAGCAGCCGGCTCGTCCCGAAGACCGCGTCCTCGTTCCCGGGACGGCGACCGACGTCGCTGAGCGACGCGAGCTCCAGAGCCAGCCCTGCCATGCTCTCACCCTACATGGTGGACTACGACCAGATCGGGCAGGGTTACAGCTCGGCACGGCGCACGGATCCGCGGCTCGCCAGTCGGATCTGGGCCGCGCTCGGCGACGCAAGGACGGTCCTCAACGTCGGCGCCGGCACGGGCAACTACGAGCCGCCCGATCGCGATGTGCTCGCCGTCGAGCCCTCCGCGGTGATGCGCGCACAACGGCCATCGACGGCCGCGCCATGCATCGCTGCGACCGCCGAGCAGCTCCCGTTCGCCGATCAGAGCTTCGACGCGGCGATGGCGATCCTCAGCGACCACCACTGGGCCGATCCGATCGCGGGCATGCGCGAGCTCCGGCGCGTCGCCCGGAGGGTCGTCGTGTTCCAGTGGGACAACGAGCTCCTGCACCTGTTCTGGCTGGTGCGCGACTACATGCCGGAGTTCCAGCGGGGAGCAGCGGGCGGCCCGAGCCTGGCCGCGCGGGCGCGGGTGATCGGCGCCGCCGTGGAACCCGTGCCCATTCCCTGGGACTGCGTCGATGGCTTCTTCGCCGCCTACTGGCGCCGGCCCGAGGCGTACCTGGAGGAGCCGGTGCGACACGGCAGCTCGGTCTGGGCGCAGGTGGGCACCGCCATCGAGGCGCGCGTGGTGCAAGCGCTGGCAAGCGACCTGCACACCGGCGTCTGGGCCGAGCGAAACCGCGACCTCCTGGAGCTCGAAGAGGCCGAGCTCGGTGCCCGGCTCCTGGTCGCGACATGACCCTGGAGCTCGCCCGCTATTCCGAACGGCCCGAGCTGTGGGAGGAGAGCGGCGAGGTCTCGGCCGAGGTCTGGCCCGAGTACAACCTCCACGGCGACGTGCTGAACCCCAACTTCGGGCGGATCTTCGACGCCTTTCCGGGCTTCCAGTTCGTGCTCCACGACGATGGCCAGGTCGTGGCCGAGGGCCACAGCGCACCCTGCCCATGGGACGGCACAGCCGAAGGCCTCCGCGACGGTATCGACGACATGCTGATCGCCGCGCTCGACGCAGCGAGCCCGCCCGCCGCGCTGTGCGCGCTCGCGGCCGAGATCCGGCCGGCCCACCAGGGGCGCGGGCTGGCCAATCGCGTGCTCGATGCGATGGCCGAGCTTGGCCGCCAGGCAGGTCTCGCCCACCTCATCGCCCCCGTGCGCCCGAGCTGGAAGGAGCGCTATCCACTCGCCCCGATCGAGCGCTACGTGCAGTGGACGCGGGATGACGGCCAGCCGTTCGACCCCTGGATCCGCATCCACGTCCGCCGCGGCGGCCGGATCGTCAAGCCCGTCCCGCGCTCGATGCATATCACCGGGACCGTGGCGGACTGGGAAGCGTGGACGGGCATGGCGTTCCCGGCCGACGGCGACTACGTGTTCCCGCGCGGATTAGCGACCGTCGCGATCGATCGCGAGCGAGACCTGGGCGACTACTGGGAGCCCAACGTCTGGATCGTTCACGAGCTATGAGCGTCAGCCAGCGAACGCGGACCCAGGTTGTCGCGGGCCTCCTGGTCGGAGATGTCGATCAGCTGGCCGAATCCCCATTGCGGGCCGAGCATCGCCAGCGCTGACTGAACATCCACGCCCGGTCGCCGGCGCGCACGCTCAGCGGGTGCGGCTCAGCCGGCGGTGGCGGAGCGCGCCGCCCTCGCGATCGGGCTCGGCGATCCGGGTCGCAAAGGCGACCACGCCCTCCAGGCCCGACTGGATTTCGGCAGTGGCACTCACGCGGGCAAGGCTACGTGGGTAGGGTTCGCGGCCATGTCCGAGCTCCTGTTCCGTCCCGCCCTCGAGCTGGCCGAGTTAGTGCGCTCGGGCGAGCTGTCCGCGCGCGAGCTGGTCGAGACCTCGCTGCGCCGCATCGACGAGCTTCAGCCGAAGCTGAACGCGTTCACCCACGTGGCTCACGAGACGGCGCTGAAAGCTGCCGAGCAGATCGCGGCCAACGATCCCAGACCGTTCGCCGGCGTGCCGATCGCGATCAAGGACAACCGCGCGGTGGCCGGGATGCCGCTGACGATGTGCAGTGACCTGTTCGGCGAGCTGACGCCGCCCCACGACGCCTTCCTGGTCCGCCGCATCCGCGAGGCCGGCTTCGTGATCGTTGGTAAGACCGCGATGCCCGAGATGGGGATCCTGCCCACGACCGAGTCCCGGCGCTTCGGCCCGACCCGGAACCCCTGGGACACGGACCGCACCCCGGGCGGCTCGAGCGGAGGCTCGGCGGCCGCGGTGGCCGCGGGGATGGTCCCGATCGCGCACGGCAACGACGGGGGCGGGTCGATCCGGATCCCCGCGTCCTGCTGCGGTCTCGTCGGCCTGAAGCCGGCGCGCGGCCGCGTGTCGGTCGGACCCGAGCAGGGGGACAGCTTCCTGGTCTGTGACGGCGTGCTCAGCCGCACGACCGCTGACACGGTCGCGGTGCTCGACCTGCTGGCGGGCTACGAGCCCGGCGACGCGAACTGGGCGCCGCCCCCACCGGCTCCGTACGCGGAGCTCGCGAGCGGCGACCCGGGCCGGCTGCGGATCGGCCTCGCGCTCACCCCCGCGCTCGAGGGGCTGGACGTGGACCCGATCTGCGAGCAGGCTGCGCGCGACGCTGCATCCCTGCTCGAGGCGCTCGGCCACGATGTCAGCGAGATCTCGCCGCCGTGGGCGCGCGGCGACCTGCTCGCCGACTTCACGCGGGCGTTCGGGCCGCAGATCTCGTTCGTGACGTTCATCGGCGGGATGCTCCGCGGCAGCGAGCCGACGCCCGAGGACGTCGAGCCGCTGACCTGGGAGATGTGGCAGCTCAGCCTCGCGCACAACTCGGTGCAGGCCCTGGCGTCCCTCAGCAGGCTCGAGAGCTTCGCTCGTGAGCTCGTCTCGTTCCTTTCGGCGTACGACGCCGTGCTCACGCCGACGCTCGCGCAGCGTCCGGTGCGCATCGGAGAGATCCACGGCAGGGGACCCGATCCGATGGATCACTACCGGCGCTCGGCGTCGTTCACCCCTTACACCGCGATCGCCAACGTGACCGGCCTGCCGGCGATCTCGCTGCCGCTCGTTCACGGCGAGGACGGCTTGCCCGTCGGCGTGCAGCTGTTCGGCCGTCCGGCGCGCGAGGACATGCTGCTGCAGCTCGCCACCCAGGTCGAGCAGGCGCGGCCCTGGGCCGATCGCCGGCCGGCGCTCGGCTGACGCGATGCGGCCCCGGGTTCTCGCCCTGGGCGCACTGCTCCTGACGGCTGGAGTTGTCGTGGCGCTCGTGACCATCAGCGTGCACGGGCACGGAGCCGCACGGCGATCCCATGCCCTCGCCCATAGGCGGGTGGTCAAGCGCCGGCGCAAGCCGGTGAGGATCACTTTCACCGTCGAGGCCAGCGGCGACCTGCTGATTCATTCGCCGGTCTGGGAGGAGGCCCTGACGCTCGGCGGTGGACACGGCTACGACTTCGAGCCCATGTTCACCCACATCGAGCCCTTCATCCGGCACGCCGACCTTGCGCTCTGTCACGTCGAGACGCCGATGACCCCCGCCCCGCCGACGGGCTATCCGATCTTCAACACGCCTCCGGCGCTGGCCGTGTCGATCCACAAGATCGGTTTCCGCGCCTGCTCGACCGCCGCGACCCACACGCTCGATCAGGGCGAGACCGGTGTCGTGGACACGATCGCGGCCCTCGACCACGCCCACGTGCTGCACACAGGCTCATTCGCATCGGCCGGCGCGCAATCGCGACCACTGATCATCCTCGTAAAGGGGGTGCGTGTGGCGTTCCTCGCCTACACCGAGCTCACCAACGGGATCCCATCGCCCCACCCCTGGTCGGTCAACCGCGCGAGCGCTCCGCAGATCCTGTCCGACGCCCGTCGCGCTCGCCGGGCCGGCGCGAAGGTGGTGATCGTGAACATCCACTGGGGCGATGAGAACGTGACGGAGCCGAGCCCGTTCCAGCTCCACCTCGCCGACGTCCTGACCCGCTCGCCCGACATCACTGCGCTCGTCGGCCAGCACGTGCACGTGGTTCAGCCGATCCGGCTGATCAACGGAAAGCTCGTCGTCTTCGGCGAAGGCAACCTGATCTCGAACCAGACCTCGGCCTGCTGTCCGACGGCGTCCCAGGACGGCCTGATCGCGCTGCTGACGATCGTCGTCGATGCGCGCGGGGCCCGGGTCACCTTCGTTCACTACGTGCCGATCTGGGTGCGCCACCCGGATTTCGAGATCTTGCCGGCGGGTCTGGCTGGGCGCTACGACCCCGCCGACGCCTCCGCGCTGCGTGCCTCGTACGAGCGGACGGTCGCCGCGGCCGGTCGCGGTCCTCGTATTCAGCCCGTGCCGGCGCGACTGCCGTGAGCCTCGGGCACGCATAATCGCGATCGTGACTCTCGACCCCTCGCAGCCGCTGAACGAAGCCGACCTCGACAGCGACCCGCTGAAGCAGTTCGCGGACTGGTTCGCGCAGGCGCGGAACGCCGAGATCAGCCAGCCGGAGGCGATGGCGCTGGCGACCGCGGACGCCGCTGGCGCGCCCTCGGTGCGAATGGTGCTGATGAAGGGCTTCGACGAGCGCGGCTTCGTGTTCTTCACCAACCACGACAGCCGGAAGGGCGCGGACCTGCATTCGAACCCTCGCGCCGCGCTGCTCTTCCACTGGATGCCATTCGGCCGCCAGGTGCGGATCGAGGGCACCGTGGCGCCGATCACGAGAGACGAGACCGCCGCCTACGTCCGCATCCGGCCCCGCGGCAGCCAGCTGAGCGCGCTGGCCTCGCCGCAGAGCCAGGTGGTCGAGAGCCGCGAAGCGCTCGAACGGCGGGTGGCCGAGCTCGCCGCCCGCTACCCGGCCGAGCTGCCGGTGCCGGAGCGCTGGGGTGGCTTCAGGGTCAGCCCAGAGATGTTCGAGTTCTGGCAGCACCGCGAGGATCGCCTGCACGACCGGCTCAGGTACACGCCGGACGGCGACCGCTGGAAGATCGAGCGCCTCGCGCCCTAGCTGGGGACGAGCACCGCGGACATCGGCCGGGGGACCACCCCGAGCGCCTCGGCATCGGTGGTGCCCCGAGTCGAGGTGAGCGTCAGCTCGAGCAGTTCGGCTTCATCCCACGTGGCGAACGCCGTCGGCCCCATCAGCAGCTCGGTCGCGTTCAGCAGCCGACGCACCAACCCCGCCGGCACGTGCAGTAGCCGCCGGTGACGTCCGGCGGCCGCGATCGCGCGGCGCACGATCTCCTCGTAGGTCACGATCTCCGGCCCTGCGAGCTCATAGCGCGCGCCTGCCGCCACGTCGGCGCACCGGCCGCCGGGCAGCGCGGCCAGCACGCACTCGGCGACATCCTCGGCCCACATGGGCTGAAAACGGGCCTGTCCCGAGCCCGAGATCGGCATCACGGGCAGCACCGACATGCGCTCGGTCAGGCGCAGGAACGGATCGCCGGGGGCGTAGACCCAGCCGGGGGCGAAGATCGTGTGCTCGAGCGAGGACTCGACCACCGCCCGCTCGGCGATCGCCTTGGCCCGCAACAGGCGCGCCGGGCTACGCGTCGAGGCGCCGAGCACGGAGAAGAACACGAACCGCTTGACCCCGGCCCGCTCGGCTGCCCGCACGAGCCGCCACGTGGCCACGCCTGCCAGCTCCTCGATCGACCCTCCCGGCTGGTCGCGGATCACCGAGGCCAGGTGCACCACCGTGTCCACGCCGCGCAGCGCGTGGCGAAACGACAGGTGGTCGGCGAGATCTCCGAGCGCGATCTGCACCCGCACGCGCTCGGGCCCGAGCCGCCGCGGGTCCCGCACGAGGCAGCGCACCGGCGCGCCGGAGGCGGTCAGCCGCCGCAGCAGTGGCAGCCCGATGGTGCCCGTGGCGCCGGTCAGCAAAAGCACGCCGGGCAGCCTACCGACGGGCCGCCGCCGGCCTGAGGTCCCTAGAATCCGCTCCCCGCCGGCGCCGGCCGGTTCGATCACGCACCGAATTCGAAGGAAACCAAGCCATGGCCTACGTCATCGCCGAGCCCTGCATTGGCACGAAGGACAACTCGTGCGTTGAGGTGTGCCCCGTCGACTGCATTCATCCCACGCCCGACGAGCCCGACTACGACGCCGCCCCGATGCTCTACATCGACCCTGAGGAATGCATCGATTGCGACGCCTGCGTGGAGGCCTGCCCGGTCGATGCGTGCTTCGCCGAGGACCAGCTGCCGGACGAGTGGCAGCACTACGCGAAGCTGAACGCCGACTACTACGCCAACCGCTGATCGCGGTGCTGGCGCTCACCGGCGCCAGCCAATAGGCTGCCCTGGTCCACGTCGATCGAAGGGGGAGTAGGGCATGGCGGAAGACAACATCCGCGACCTGCAGGAGCGGCTGCTGGCCGACGACGATCTGCGCGAGGAGTTCCGGCAGTCGCCGCACTCGGTGCTGGAGCGCCACGGCATCTCGCTCACCGACGACGAGCGCGATCGGCTGCACGCGGCGGATCTGCCGAGCCAGTCCCACGACCAGATCACGTCGAAGCTTCAGACAGACGGCCTGAAGATGATGTGGTAGTCGGACGTGCTCGGCGCTGAACCGTTTGCGCCGACGCCGATCCGCAGTCCCGCCGGACACGCGCGGTCCTTCGGCGAGACCGAGCGCCACCTCGAGCGGCTGCTCGATCTCGTCCCCATCACCCGGGAGTACGACGCGACGCCGCTGGATCGGCTTGGCCTGCCGGTCTGGTTTGCGGTCACCCCCCTGGCCGCCGACCTCACCGTGCACGCCGGTAAGGGGACCTGCTCCCAAGCCGCGCGGATCAGCGCGATCATGGAGGCCGTCGAGCGCACGAGCGCCGAATCCGTCGAGGCCTCGCGCGTGCGCACAGCCTCGTATCTCGAGCTGGGGGGGCGGGCGCTCGACCCCGAGCTCTTCGACCTACCGTTCGACACGGCCTACGCCCCCGATCGAACCTGCTCGTGGATCCGCGGGGCGGACCTGCTCACCGGCCGCGACGCCTGGGTCGCGCTCGACCTCGTGCTCTCGCCGGCCCGCGAGGGGATCTGCGTTGGTCCGGAAACGAACGGCCTGGCGGCCGGGAACGAACCGCTCGAAGCCGTTCTGCACGCGGTCTACGAAGTCATCGAGCGCGACGCCGCCGCCCGGGATCGGTTCCTGCGCCGCTACGGCGAGGGCTCGCAGATCCCGCTCCTGCGCATCGTCTCGCCCGAGGGTCTGCCGCCGATCGCCCGCGCCTGGGCCGAGGAGCTCAGCGCCGCGGGGGTGCAGCTGACGCTCCAGAACATCACGCACGACGTCGACGTACCCGTGTTTCGAGCTCTCCTGACCGACCCCGGGTTTCCGGGCCGGGAGGGTCAGGCAACGCGGTTCGAGGGCCTCGGCTGTGACCTCGATCCCGAGCGGGCCCTCACGCGCGCGGTGTGCGAGGCGGTGCAAGCGCACACCGGCTTGCTCGTCGGCGCCCGCGACGCCTTCGAGGGCGATGCCGGCGCGCCGGTCGGCCGAGCCACCTTCCTCGAGCGGCTCCTGGCGCCCAGCGTGGTGGAGAGGTTCGAGTCCGGCGGTCCACTTCCCGACGATTTGGCCGGGCGCCTGGCGCTGGTCCTGGAGCGCCTGCGGACCACCGGGTTCCGTCACTGCGTCGTCGTCGATCTGAGCCGAGCCGATGTCGGGATACCGGTGGTGCGCGCGCTCCTCGCCGGAGCCGCGGGCCCGTTCGGGGACACACCGCGGCGACCTGGGCTGCGGCTGTTACGAGGGCTGCTGTGACGGCAGTGGCAGTGTTCGTCGGCCCGTCGCTCGAGCGCGACGCCGTGCTCGCAGCGGTGCCGGGCGCCCGCGTCGAGCCGCCGGCGGCTCGCGGCGACATCGAGCGGCTGAAAGGCGAGGGTGTGAGCACGTTCCTGCTGATCGACGGAGCGTTTGCCCACCGGCTGGCCGTGTCGCCGCGGGAGATCATCGACGCCCTGGGCGACGGCTGCCGGGTGCTCGGCGCGGCCAGCATGGGCGCGATCCGAGCCGCCGAGTGCCGGCCGGCCGGCATGCAGGGGGTCGGTGCGATCCAGCTGCTCTACCGCTGGCGCGTGCTCTCAAGCGATGACGAGGTCGCGGTCGTCACCCACCCCGACCGGGGGTACAAGGCCGCCTCCGTCGCCCTCATCAACGTGCGCTTTGCGGTCCTTGCTGCGATGCGCCGGGGTTGGCTGGGGCGTGGCGGCGCGATGGCTGTGCTGGCGAGCGCCAAACGGCTCTATTTCAGCGACCGCCAGTGGCCGGCCATCTTCGCGGGCGCTGGG
>DATGJM010000047.1:0-18806 GCA_035295205.1 Solirubrobacteraceae bacterium
CCTGACGCGGCGGCGCCTGCACCTCCGGACCGCCTGACCCGGCAGCGGGGCTTCCCCGCTGCCCGGCCGGTCGCCTCCTGGCCGAGGGCGCTTAGTGAGCCGATGCCGCCTCACCTGGAAGCGGGGCCTCCCCGGCTGCCCGGCCGGTCTCCCCCTGGCCGAGGGCGCTTAGTGAGCTTTTGCCGCCTCACCCGGAAGAAACTCACTAACGACCCGTCCGGATGCGGTTGGTCCGATGTTCCCGTCCGGATGCGGTGGTCGGTGCGGGTGACCGACGTCCCCGTCGGGGGGTGGACCGATGTTCCCGCCCCGGGGGTGGACCGATGTTCCCGCCCCGGGGGTGGACCGACGCCCACCCCGCCCGCTGCACCGGTCGCCGCCCCGGCCGCGCGTACACTCACGGCGTGCCCGGAACCGTGATCGTCGGCGCCCAGTGGGGCGACGAGGGAAAGGGGAAGATCACCGACCTGCTCGCCGAGCGGGCCGACGCCGTCGTTCGCTTCCAGGGCGGCAATAACGCCGGCCACACGATCGTCCGGGGCGGTCAGACGTTCAAGCTGCACCTGATCCCGTCGGGGATCCTGCACCCGGGCAAGCTGTGCATCATCGGTAACGGCGTGGTCATCGACCCGAAGGTCCTGACCGACGAGCTCGATGAGCTCCGCAGCCGGGGCATCGACACGGGCTCGTTGAAGATCTCGGCCAACGCCCACCTGATCATGCCCTACCACATGCTCCTCGACCACGCGGGCGAGGCCAAGCTGGGCAAGCTCCAGATCGGGACCACCCGGCGCGGGATTGGCCCCTGCTACGCCGATAAGGCGGCGCGCCTGGGCATCCGGGTCCAGGACCTGCTGGACGAGAAGATCCTGAAGAAGAAGATCGTTGCGGCGATGGAGCCCAAGCGCCTGTCGCTGCGGCCCTTCGAGCGCGATCCGAAGCTCGACCTGCAGGCCATGTCCGAGGAGTACCTCACCTACGGCCACCGCCTCGAGCAGTTCATCGCCGACACGACCGCGCTCGTTCACGATCAGCTGGATAACGGAAAGCACGTCGTGTTCGAGGGCGCGCAGGGCGCGCTCCTGGACATCGACCACGGGACGTATCCGTTCGTGACCTCGTCCAACCCCGTGGCCGGCGCGGCGTGTGTCGGCGCCGGCGTCGGCCCCAAGGACATCGACGAGATCTGGGGTGTGACCAAGGCCTATGGGACGCGCGTCGGCTCGGGGCCGTTTCCGACCGAGATCGACGGCGACCTGGCGGACGAGCTCCGCGAGCGCGGCGGCGAATACGGCACCACCACCGGACGGGCGCGCCGGGTCGGCTGGATCGACCTCGTGGCCCTGCGCTACGCCGCGCGCATCAACTCGATGACCGCGCTCGTGGTCACGAAGCTCGACGTGCTCTCAGGCTTCGACCGGATCAAGGTGTGCACGCGCTACCGCGGCGCGGAGGGCGCTGAGTTCGACCACTTCCCCTACCACCAGACCGTCCTGCATCACGCCACGGGCGAGTACACCGAGCTTCCTGGCTGGAGCGAGGATCTGAGCGAATGCCGGGAGGAGTCAGACCTACCGGCCAACACCCGTGACTACCTGCAGTTCCTCTCCGCGTTCGTCGGGGTTCCGATCGCGCTCGTGGGCGTCGGACCAGGGCGTGACGAGGTGATCTGGACCGAGGCCAGCGAGGGCATGACGGGCGCGGGCGGGCACGCTTCGGCGGTCAGCGCGAGCTGACCCGGGCCTTACGGCCGGCCGGACGGTCGATGCGGGCCGCGACCGGCGCCGGGCCGGACCGGGCCGGGCGGGACCGGTACCACGGCGGGCCGGACGGCGGCTACCCCAGGCGGTCGGCGGCTACCCCGGGTGGGACGGGTGCCCGACCCCCGGCCACGGCGAGAGCAGCAGCACGATCCGCGTGTCGGTGGTCGCGCGCACGGTGTGGCGCTCGCCGGGCTCGAAGTGGCTGACCAGCCCCGCCCGGCCCTGCACGGTCTGGCCGTCGGCGGTCAACTCAGCCTCGCCGTCGACCACGATCACGTAGGCCCGCTCGTGAACCTGGTGCTCCTGGAGCTCCTCGCCGGCGGGCAGGTGGATCGCGATCACCCGGGTCTCCTCGTCGGAGCGCAGGATCCGCGGCTGGTGGGCCTCGATGTTCAGCGAGGCGATGTCCCAGGTCTGCACGTCAGCTCCTTTCCCCGCGGGTGTGGCCCGGTAAACGGTCGCGGGTAAACGGTCGCGGGTGAACGGTCGCGAAGGTGGGTGGGTGAACGGTTCGGCGGGATCGTTGGGGTATTTCTTCGATCTAGGTCCAGAAATATCCCACGGCGCTACCGCCAGCGCTCGATCAAGTCCGTGTCGGGGACCGAGCGCACGACACGAGCCGGGACGCCAATGACCACCGCGCGGGCTGCCACGTCGCGGGTGACCACCGCCCCCGCGGCCACGAACGCCTCCTCGCCGACCTCCACGCCCGGCAGCAGCACCGCGCCGCCGCCCACGCGGCAGGCCCGTCGGAACACGGCTCCGCGCAGGCTCCGGCTCCCGTCGTGGCGCCCCATCGTGTTGTCGTTGGTGGTCTTCACGCCGGGGGCGATGAACACGTCGTCTTCGAGGACGCATCCCGCGGTGATGTACGCGTCGGACTGGATCAGGACGCCCTCCCCGATCTGAACGCCGAACTCGATCGAGGATCCTCGACCGACCACGGAACGGGGGCCGATCCGGGCGCCCTCCCGCACATGCGCCTGGTCGCCGATGATCGCCGAAGGGCCGATCACGGCGCCCGCGTAGACCACCGCCCCGGCGCAGACAGTCGCGCCGTCGCCGACCTCCAAACCGGGCAGCTCACGCCGCGGCGCGCGGGAGCCCGCGCGCAGGCGGGGGCGCTTGCCGAGCACGGCACCGGCCTCGATCACACAATCGGACCCGATCCGGGTGCCAGCGAGCACCACCGCGCAAGGCCCGATCGAGGAGCCGTCCCCGATCGAGACGCCCTCCTCGACCACCGCGCCCGGCGCGATCACGACGCGATCACCCACGCGTCGCCTCCAGGGAGCGCTGCAGGCTCTCCAGCACCCGCACGACCCGCAACCCGCTCTCGCCGTCGGACGCCGGGCGCTCTCCCCGGCGTACGCAGTCCACGAAGTGCTCGCACTCCACGCGCAGCGGCTCGACGTTGGGGATCCGGGGGGAGAAGATGTCCCCGCTTCGGGTGATGTACTCGCCGTAGCCGCGGGCGTCCTCGTCGAAGCCCTTGTCGTAGACCGTCAGCTTGCCCTCGAGCGCCATGTCGTCGAAGGTCGCCATTCGCCGGGAGCCGACGACCGTGAAGCGCCGCTCCTTGTGCGGGTCGAGCCAGGAGAGGTGCAGGTGTGCGGACAGCCCGGACGGGAAGCCCATGAAGCAGAAGACCACGTCCTCGACCCCGGGACGCACGTAGGACCGCCCGTGGGCCACGACCTCGACCGGCTCCTCCTGTGCCAGCGCCAGGACGACCGAGACATCGTGCGCGCCGAGGCTCCAGAGGGCGTTCTCGTCGGCGCGCAGCTGGCCGAGGTTCAGGCGGTTCCCGTAGATGTAGTAGATCTGATCGCCGAGCTCGCCCGAGTCGCTGAGCTCCTTCAGCTTGCGCATGCCCGGGTGGTACTCGAGCAGGTGTCCCACCATCAGTACCCGCCCCGAGCGCCCGGCCGCGCGCACCGCGCGCTCGGCGTCGGCGACCGACTGGGCCAGTGGCTTCTCGACGAAGCAGTGCTTGCCGGCCTCGAGCACCTGGACGGCCAGCTCGGCGTGGGTCGGGACGGGTGTGGCCAGTGCCACGGCATCCAGCGCCTCATCGCCGAGCACCTCATCCAGCGACGAGGTGGTCCGCACACCCGGAAACCGCGCGGCGACGCGAGCGCGTGCCGCGTCCGATGCGTCGCAGCACCAGGCCAGCTCGCACCCCTCGATGGCGGCGAAGTTGCGGGCCAGGTTCGGGCCCCAGTAGCCGAGCCCGACGACCGCGACCCGGATGCGATCCGGCCGGCTCATGTCGCGCGGGAGTCTAGGAGGCCGCCGAGAGCTTCCACGATCCGTCCTGCGGCAGCCCCATCGCCATAAAGTGGCGGGCGCTCGCTCGGCAGCGGGCGCTCGAGCGCGGCGAGCGCCGCCTCGCGGTCGAGGTCGACGAGCACGTTCCACCCGCGCTCGACCGTCTCGGTCCACTCGGTCACCGGGCGCATCGTGATGCAGGGCACCCCAGCCAGGTAGGCCTCCTTCTGCAGCCCGCCGGAGTCGGTCAGGACGGCGCGAGCGTTACAGAGGAGCGCGGTCAGCTCGAAGTAGCCCAGAGGCTCGGTCAGCGTGAGCTCTGACGCCAGACGATCGAGCAGCCCGGCGGCCTCGAGCCTGGCGCGGGTGCGGGGATGGACCGGGAACACCGCGGGCAGCGGGAGCGCCTCCAGCAGCTCCACGAGCGAGCGAAGCCGAACTGGGTCGTCGACGTTGCCGGCGCGATGGGCGGTGACGAGCACGTACTCGCCGGGCACCACCGCGTGTTTCTGCAGCACCTCGCGGCGCGAGCGCGCCAGCGGCTGAAGCTCCAGGGCGACGTCGACCATGACATCTCCCACGAGCTCGATCCGACCCTGCACGCCCTCACGTTCGAGGTTCGCCACCGCTACCTCCGACGAGCACAGCAGCAGCGCGCCCAAGTGATCGGACAGCACCCGGTTGATCTCCTCGGGCATCGCGCGGTCGAAGGACCGCATGCCGGCCTCGACATGAGCGAGCGGAACCCCGGCCTGGGCGGCGACCAGCGATCCGGCGAGGGTCGAGTTCGTGTCGCCGTAGACGAGCACGGCCTCGGGGCCGACCTCGGCCACCACCGGCTCCAGCGCGGCGAGCATGCGCGCGGTCTGTGAGGTGTTGGTTCCCCCTGCGATCCCGAGCTCGCGCTCGGGCGCCGGCAGGTCGAGCTCGCGGAAGAAGACCGCCGACAGCGCGTCGTCGTGGTGCTGGCCGGTGTGCAGAAGCACTTCTTCGTGCTCGGCCCGCAGCTTGCGCGACACCGCGGCCGCCTTGACGAACTGCGGCCGGTTGCCCACGACCGTCAGGAAGCGCAACCCGCTAGAGCTCCGCGCGGATGCGGGCCGCGACCTCGCCGGCGAGCCGGCTCGTCACGGGGCCGACTGGGTAGGTCCGCTCGTCGATCGCCACCACCGCCTGGACCTCGCGAGTGGTCGAGGCCAGGAAGGCCTCGTCGGCTCCGTCCAGGTCCTCGAGCGTGCACGGCCGCTCCGCCGCGCCGCCCACGTCGATCACGACTCGCCTCGTGATCGAAGCCAGGATGTGGTCGTCGAGCGGCGGCGTCAGGAGCTCGCCATCCTTGACCCAGAAGAACGAGCTCGTGGGCGCCTCGAGCACCCGCCCGTGCGGGGTGACGAGCAGCGCCTCGTCGTAGCCGCGCTCCACGGCCAAGCGGGTGGCGAGCATGTTGGCGGCGTAGGAGAGGGACTTCACGCCGTCGAGGATGCGCGTCGGGGAGTAGGTGACGAGAGTCAGCCGCGCGTGCTCGGCGCGCTCGTGCAGCGCCTCGGTGAGCAGCAGCCGCCGCCCCCCACGGGTGACCACGATCCGCAGGGCCTCGGGCTCGGCGCCCGCCTCGGCCAGCAGCCTGTAGGCGTCAGCGCGCACCGCCTCGAGGTCGACCGGCAGCCGGAGGTTGGCGGCTGAGCGCTCGAGGCGGCGCAGATGCTCGTCGAGGGCGTACGGCCGGCCGTCGTAGAGCCGGATGACCTCGAAGGCGCCGTCGCCGCGAAGCAACCCCTCGTCGGTGGCCGGAATCGTCGCCTCGGCCGCGGGCATGATCGCGCCGTCCAGCGATGCCAGGGATGCCTGGAAGCCTGCGTTCACGGGCCGCAGACTACTTCACGCCCGGGCAGCGGCCGTGGCCTGATCGCGGAACTCGGGCCGGGTCCAGACCTCGGCCAGGCGCACGATCGTCGCCGCCGCGGCGGCCATGTCCTGCACGGAGGCCCACTCGCGCGGCGAGTGGTAGTCGTGCCCGCCGGTGAAGATGTTCGGCGTCGGCAGGCCGCGCTCGCTGAGCCTCGAGCCGTCGGTCCCGCCGCGAATCGAGCCGCGCTGGAGCTCGACGCCCTCCGCCCGGATCGCCTCCTCGGCGGCGGCGGTCACGTACGGCACCTCGTCCAGATACTTGCGCATGTTGCGGTACTGCTCGTGGATCTCGATGTCGAGCCGCGCCCCGGGCTCGGTCTCGACGATCTCCTCGGCCGTCCGGCGCAGCCGAGTGACGTGCGTGTCGAGCAGCTCGTCGTCGAAATCGCGCAGGATCACCCGGAACTGAGCGCGGGCGGCGGCGCCGTGGAAGTCGAAGGGATGGATGAACCCCTCGCGCCCGGCCGTCGTCTCGGGGGTGAGCGTGTCGTGGGGAAGAGCCGCGACGACCCGCGCGGCCAGCCGCAGCGCGTTGACGAGCTTGCCAGTGGCCATCCCCGGGTGAGCGTCCACGCCCTCGATCGTTACGGTTGCCTCGAGCGCGCTGAACGTCTCGTCCTGGAGCTCGCCCACCTCTGAGCCATCCAGGGTGTAGGCACAGATCGCGCCGAAGCGCTCGATGTCGAACAGGGTGGCGCCCTCGCCGATCTCCTCGTCGGGTGTGAAGCAGACGCGCAGCGTGGGCCGCGGCAGCTCCGGGTGGGCGGCCAGGTAGGAAACCGCGGCCATGATTTCGGCGACGCCCGCCTTATCGTCGGCGCCGAGCAGCGTGTCGCCACTCGCGGTCACGATGTCGTGGCCGCGCTTCGCGGCCAGCTCCGGCGTCGTCTCGGGGTCGATCCTCGTGCCCCCGCGCGGTAACTCGATCGCGGCGCCGCCGTAATCGCGGTGCACCAGCGGCTCGACGCCGTGGCCCGAGGCGTCGGGGCTCGTATCCATATGCGCGACGAGGCCGATCACCGGCTCTGCCAAGGCGCTGTCCACAGCCGGCAGCGTCGCCATCACGTACCCGTTCTCGTCCAGCTCGGCGTCGGTCAGGCCGGCCTCGTGCAGCTCTGCGACCAGGATCCGTGCGAGCTCGAGCTGGCCCGGGGTGCTCGGCGAGGAGGTGCGGTCGCGACGGGCCTGGGTATCGATGCGGACGTAGCGCTGGAAGCGCTCGAGCACATCCGCGGCTAGCTCGGCTGACAGTTCTGATGTATAAGCGGCGGGCATGAAGAGTGATCCATCCACCTCGCACCTTAGCTTCCCGGACTGATCGTGGCCGAGTACGTGATCGCCTGCGTCGAGCGGCGTAACTCCCCGTACATCACGGGAGTCAGAACCGGGAACGACCCCGGCCGCCCGGACCGCCATTGGACGGTCGAGGAGGTCCACCGCGCGATCAAGATCGGGCACAAGTTCGTGACGGTCAGCCCGTCGACCGGCCGGCGGGCGAGCGTGTTCGCCGACGAGGTCTACTCCCACGGTCAGCGCGTGCAGACGCTGCGATCGGGCGGCGACGCCATTCAGGACAACAACCTGACCAACATCCGGCTCTGCGGCTGAGGGAGCAGTGTTCGAGCGGTTCACCGAAGAGGCACGCCAGGTCGTCGTGGTCGCAGCCGAAGAGGCTCGGCGACTGGGGCACAACTACATCGGCACCGAGCACCTCCTGCTCGGGCTGCTGCACGACGGCGAGGGCATCGCCGGCGCAGTCCTGCGGTCCGTCGGCCTCGAGATCGAGGCCGTTCGCGAACAGATCACGCGCATCGTCGGCCCGGGCGAGCAGGAGCCGTCCGGCCAGCAGATCCCCTTCACCCCGCGCGCCAAGAAGGTGCTCGAGCTCGCGCTGCGCGAGGCGCTGGCGCTCCACGGCGACTTCATCGACACCGAGCACCTGCTGCTCGGCCTGATCCGCGAGGGCGACGGGGTGGCGGCCCGGGTGCTGATCGAGCGCGGTGTCGGCCTCGAGGCCCTCCGGAGCGCCGTGATGCGGAGCGTCGCGGCGCGTCCACAGCGTGCAATGGCATCGGTGCCAGCGGTGGGGCATGCCGGAGAGGGTTGGCTCGACGGCCTGCAACGGCTGATCGATCAGCTCGGGCGTGATATCCGCCGTCATCTGCGCCGCCCACCGGATCCCGGCGACCTGCTGCTCGTGCTCGCCTGCCTCACCGACCAGCTGCCGGGACGGGCGCTCAGCCAGCTGCAGGTGGAGCCCGATGCACTCTGGGCGACGATCGAGCAGCTACGCACGGAGCGAGCGGCGGCCGCCGACGAGCTTCAGACCCAGATCGACGAGACGGCCCGCGAAAAAGGGCGCGCGATCGAGGAGCAGCGAGTCGACGACGCGGCGCGGCTACGCAATCGCGAACGCGAGCTACGGCTCCAGGCGTACCAGCTGGCGACGCCTGAAATCGAGCGCGCCCTGGAGGAAGCCCGGCGGCGCCTCGGCATCCCCGAAGTGTGACCTCGCTCACAGAACGCACGTTTGGCTGGCGGTCTCCCCCGGGTACTCCAGAAATGCAAGCGACGACGACCTAGGGGTGACTGAAAACCATGGCTACGCAGACCAAGACTCAGCGACAGGCCGCTGGCCACAAGGCGGCCGCGACACGCAAGCGAGGCGAGGCCAAGCGCAGCGCAGCTGCCACACGGTCCTCTGCGCGCCGGACGCGGGCCTCGGCCGACGCGACCGTCCGCACGTCCGCCAAGCAGACCGGGCGGGAAGCCCGCCGCACCGGCCGTCAGGCCGGACGCACGGCGAGCCGCGGCATCGACGCCGCCGGCCAGCGGATGGAAGAGTTCGGACGCCGCGCCCAGCGCGCGCTGTACATTCAGGTCGGGGCTGCTGGTGTCGTCCGCGACCGCGTCGTTGGCGCGGCCCGCATGTTCAGCGATCTCGACAAGGTCACGCTCGAGTTCAACAAGCTCGAACGGCGCGGTGCCCGTGCCGTGAACCGGACCGGGCGCACGCTGACCCGTCGGCGTCGAGCGCTCGAGCGCGACGTGCAGCAGGCGGGACGTCCTGCCGAGCTGCTCGTTGAGCGCGTCAAGGAGCTTGTCCGCTGAGAAGCGCCGGCCGGCTTCGCCGGTCCGATTGCTCAGGCCCCGGCCTGCGGCGAAGACGCCGAGGTCGGGGCTTCGTGTTCCTGGACGAGAACGGGGAGCGGATCACCGACCCCGAGGTCCTCGACCGTCTGCGAGACCTGGCGATACCGCCGGCGTGGCAGGACGTATGGATCTGCTCTGATCCGCTCGGCCATCTCCAGGCGACGGGGGTAGACGCCGCGGGCCGCAAGCAATATCTCTACCACCCGCGCTGGCGTGAGCACCGGGATCGCCAGAAGTTCGAGCGGGTGCTGAAATTCGGCGCCGGGCTTCCCCGCGTGCGACGGCAGCTGAAAGCCGACCTGCGCGATGGTGAGCCCACGCATGAGGCCGTGCTGGCGTGTGCCGTTCGGCTCCTCGACATCGGCATGTTCCGGATCGGCAGCGAGCAGTACGCCGACGAGGAGGGCGGCATCGGTCTGGCGACGATCCGAAAGGAGCACGTCAGCGTCCACGGGCCGGAGATCGAATTCGACTATCTCGCCAAGGGCGGGCTGCGCCGCCGGGTACGAATCTCCGACGCGCTGACGCGGGAGCTGCTCGTCCGGCTCAGGCGCCGGCGTGGCGGTGCCCCGGAGCTGCTGGTCCATCGAGAGGGGCGACGGTGGGTGCCCGTGCGCTCGGACGAGATCAACGAATACATCAAGTCCAAGCTGGGAGAGGAGTTCACCGCGAAGGACTTCCGGACCTGGAACGCGACGGTGATGGCCGCGGTCTCGGTCGCTGCGGAGTCCCAGGGCGAGACCAGCAAGACGGCGCGCAAGCGCGTGATCGACAAGGCGACGCGAGCCGTGGCCGAGCTTCTCGGGAACACTCCGGCGGTCGCCCGACGGGCCTACATCGACCCCCGCGTATTCGATCGCTACCTCTCAGGATGGACGATCACGGGCGTCCTCGCCGAGGCAGCAGACCTCGACCCTGCCGACGACCAGCGGCGCCAGAGGGTCGAGCGCGGGGTTCTCGACCTCTTGGCCGACAACACGGATTCCCCCGCCGTCGAGCGCGTCAAGTAGGACCCAACCTTCCGGGTCTGCCGGCGTTAACACCCCAGATGGCCACGTTTCTTGGGGCATGTGGTACAACAACCCTCTCAACAGGAGGTCTGCGATGGCGGCGGCTTCGGTGCCCGGCACCTCCGCACGCATAACGAGTTCGGCTGAGCTGTTCGAGCGCTGGCGGCGATTCGACGACCGGCGGTCGCGGGATGAGCTGATCGAGCGCTTTTTGCCGCTGGCCCGCAAGCTGGCTCGACGCTACGCCTCGTCCAGCGAGCCCTATGACGATCTCTTCCAGGTCGCCAGCCTCGGTCTGGTCAAGGCGGTCGAGCGCTTCGATCCAGAGCGCGGCTTCGCCTTCACTTCGTTCGCCGTGCCCACGATCGTGGGCGAGCTCAAGCGCTACTTCCGAGACAGCGCCTGGGCGCTTCACGTGGATCGCAGCGCGCAGGAGCGCGCGCGAAAGATCGGCGAAGCGCAGCGGGAGCTGACAGGTCGGACGGGCCGCCCGCCGCGGGTGGATGAACTCGCCCTGTATCTCGAGTTCAGCCAGGAAGAAGTCCTGGACGGCCTCCAGGTCGCCGAGGCTTACGACGCGATCTCGCTCGATGCGCCGATCGCCGGTGATGACGACGATGCCGCGACGCGGCTCGACCTGCTGGGTGACGAGGACGGCGCGCTCGACCTCGTGGACGCGCAGGCAACGGTGTTCGCCGCGGCCCGCCACCTTCCCCGGCGAGAGCGCGAGATCCTGTATCTGCGCTTCGGCGAGGACCTCACGCAGTCGGAGATCGCCGTACGGCTGGGCGTCTCACAGATGCAGGTGTCGAGGCTGCTGCGCCGGTCGCTGGACCGGCTGCGCGAGCTGACCGACGATCGCCAGGCGGACTGAGCACCGGGCGACCTCCGGCCACCGGATCGCCGCTACCAGCGGCCGTACCATCTCCTCCGGCCGAGGCCCGACTCCATTCCTCCGACGAAGAAGCCCAGCACCCAGAGGATCACACATGCGATCAGGACCCACCACAGGAAGTGGGCTGCGAACCCGAGCCCGCCGAAGATCGCAATGAGAAGTAACAGGACGATCAAAGCAACCATCTTGCCTCCTTACCCGTGAGCGCCACCCTGGACGCTGTAGCTACTCTCTACCCGGCTTCGCCTGCATCGACGCTCCCATAGGTAGGAACTGACACACATGGAGAACAAGTTCCGCGTTGAGGTGCGCAACGAGAATGGCGCCTCGCTGCTGAGCGTCGCGGGAGAGCTGGACCTGGCGTCGGGGCCCACGCTCGAACGGGAGCTCGAATCGGCGCTTGCCCGCGAGCCGGGACTGGTGATCCTCGATCTGCGTCAGCTCGAGTTCATGGATTCCACCGGGCTGAGCGTTCTGATCCGCGCCCATAACAGCGCGCAGGCCCAGGGTCAGAGGCTCGGGATCGTCGGCGGCTCACGTCAGGTTCGCCGCCTCCTCAGCCTCACCGGGGTGGCCGAGCGCTTGACGATCGTCGACAGCCCGGAGCAGCTGCGCTGAGTCCAGCGCGCTCAGGCTAGGAAGCGGCCCGTGAGCCCGGTTCGTCGGTGAGCACGACCTCGAGGATCTCGCCCTCGCCTGCCGGCCGGCTGTACACGGCATCGCTCAGCAGGCTGAGCGCCGACCCGGGCTCGCGGACGCCGCCCTCGCGGCTGAGCAGCGAACCGCTACCCGCCCGCATCGGGCCCAAGGCGATCTCGAGCTGGCGGATCTGGGTGGTGATCGAGAAGCCGATCCGGTCGCTGTCGGCGGCGCGAACGGCGTGGGCGGCCAGCGCGTCGGTGACCAGATAGACGTCCGAGAACCGGTCGAGGGAGAAGCGGGCGCGCGCCGCCAGAGCGCGAGCGAGGCGACCGAGCACCGGCCCAAGCAGTGGCAGAGGCGAGAGGCTGACCACGGTGTCACCACTCAGGTGACGCTCCCAGCCGTCCTTCGGGGCGATCCGTTCCGGGCGCTCGAAGCGCTGGCCGGCCGTCCGCTCGGCCAGGAACTCGAGGCTGACCTCGGTCCCACCTTCAGGACGCGACCTGAACTCGACGCGGTCCGCCAGCGCCTTGATCAGCGGAACCCCGACGCCGTGCACGCCGTTCTCCGGGTCGGCGGAATCGGGAATGCCCGATCCCTCGTCGACGACGACGGCCGAGATCGCGTCGGGGGAGACGAACAGCTCGACTTCGAGCGGGCCGAGCTCGTCGCCGTAGGCGTGGAGCACGACGTTATTACAAGCTTCGCTGATCGCGGTCTTCAGGTCGTCGAGTAGCTCCGCGTCGAGTTCCAGCACCTCCGCCAGCGCGCCGAGAACGCCGCGCACAAGCGTCAACGTCTCAGGCGAGCTGTCGAGCCGGAGGTGGACGACGGGCGCATCGCGCGCTTCGCCCGTCATGTGTGTCGTGTCTCCGGAATATTCGCCTCCCAGTGCCGGCCCGAAGCGCGGCACGACTGTCGGCAGTTTTCGTACCCGGCGTTCGCGGGGTCAAACCGCGCCCAGCGCGGCACACCCGCACCGGCAATACGAGCCTGGTCCCGCGGGGGAGGGCGAAATCTACCTAAGCGTCTACGAGTTCGTCGGAGCCGGTGAGCTCGCGCAGCCGCGACAGGGCGCGGCGCAGGATTCGTGAGACCTGCATCTGCGAGACGCCGATCTGCTCGGCGATCTGCGTCTGGGTCATGTCCTGCACGAAGCGCAGCCGCAGGACCCGGCGCTCGCGAGCCGACAGCTGCTCGGCCGCGGCGGCGATGGTGACGCTGGCGTCTACGAGCTCGAAGCGCTCATCGATCTGGCCGAACGCGTCGGCGAGCGTCCCCGAGTCATCCTCCCCGTCGTCGCGCGGGGCGTCGAGCGAGGTCGAGTGATGAGCGCTGGCGGTCTCGAGCGCGTCCAGCACGACCTCGATGTCCATCTCGAGGTACTGGGCGAGATCGGGAACGCTCGGCGGACGGCCGGTCTGCGTGGTCAGTCGCTGCTGAGCCTCCTCCACCTTGAGCGCCAGCTCCTGGGCACCGCGCGGAACGTGCACGGACCAGCCGAGATCGCGGAAGTAGCGCTTCAGCTCGCCGAGGATCGTGGGCACCGCGAACGACGAGAACGCCGTCCCGCGGCTCGTGTCGAAGCGATCGACGGCCTTGACCAGCCCGAGGCTGGCGACCTGCATCAGATCTTCGAAGGGCTCCCGGGGCCCTGCGTAGCGGCGGGCCAGCTTCCGCGCCAGCGGCAGGAAGCGTTCGATCAGTTCCTCACGTGCGCGACGGTCGCCGTGTCGCTGCCATTGCACAAACAGCTCGTGCGAATCAGTTCTAGGAATTGCGAGAGTCTCCATGGCCTGGTCTTACCCCCCCTCATTTGTCGTAAACCTTGGCGGTATGACCGCCGAGCAGGCAAGACGCCTGCTCGGCGGTCTAATACACGGGCCGTGCGGACCCGAAACGGCCGACACCCAGTCGCGCGATCAGGCTCGCGATCAGGGCCCCGACGATCAGATACACAACCGCCGCCAAACCCCAGTTCAGGGCGATGGCCTCCTTGGCATTCTTCACCGAGAAGACGTTCCTGAACGGGCCGGCAAGCCAGTTTCCGGCGTCGTGGATGTCACTCACGATCGAGTTGGCGGAGTTCGCTCCAACCAGTCGCAAGATGATCCCGACGACAAGGATCGCCGCGACCAAAATGGCCACGGTTCGCACCAGGCGTGCTATCGCGATCATGCTCGCTCCTCCCTCACCAGACGGTGCGACGCCCGCCGCCGAAGAAGACCAGAATCGCGAGAATCGCGATCAGGAACAGCAGCGGATGTACGACGATCCCGCCTGCTATGGCGATTATGAGCAGCAGAATGGCAAGCGCCAGCAACATAGAAACACTCTCCCTACCCCCACTTCGACTTGGTTGGCAAAACCCCGTGGCGCAGAGATACCCGGGGGGGTTTTCGCCAAAACGTTCCCCTCCGGCGGACCTACACTGATTCCGATGCTGGAGAAGCAAGCGGTGCTGATTACCGCCTATCGAGATGGGCCGCTGATCGTCAGAGGAGACTTCCGCCTGCTTGGCCCCGACGGCGAGGAGCTCGAGAACCGCCGCCACCCGGTCGCGCTGTGCCGGTGCGGAAAGTCACGGCAGAAGCCGTTCTGCGACGGCACGCACAAGCAGATCGGCTTCACCACCGATTAGGAGGAGGCGGCCAGCGCGCTCAGCGGCGACGTCGGCTCGGCGCGCAGGGAGCTGCGCCCGGCACGCCACGCCGCCAGCACGCTCGTCGCCCAGCGGGCCTCGAGGTACTCCAGGACGCGCGCGCCCCAGAGCACGGTCCGGGACAGATCGGGCTCCTGGGCGACCAGACCACCGGCGAGGTCGACCGCTGCGATGTTCTCGTGCACTGCGTCCGCGGTCACGTGTTCATCGAAGAAGAGCGTCGCCTCCGAGCCGAAGCCCAGGCGGCGAAGAGCGTCCCCGTAGCGGCGGTTCGGGAGCGACGAGGTCATCTCGAACAGCGCCAGGTGCCCGACGATCGCGCCCCGCAGACGACGATGCAGCCCGAACAGCGACATCGCGTTGACGGTGGCGAGGGTGAGGCCCGGGATCAGGTCCAGATATGCGCCGTAGGTGGCGTCCAGCCCGAGCGCGCGCATGCTTCGGGCGAACAGCTCGGCGTGGATCCACTCCGGCCGGCCCCCGCCGTACTCGTCGGCCTGGATCTCGATCAGAGCGGCCTTCGGCGCGCCGACGAGCCGCGGGATGGCCCAGGAGTGGGGATCGGCCTCCTTCAACTGGTAGGCCGAGCGGTGGACAAGGAACTCGCACATCTGCTCGAGGGTGGCTCGCCTGCGCATGTAGCTCGACAGCGACGGGCCCTCGAGCTCGGATACGGCCCGCAATTCGCGCTCGAGGCGCCGCGGATCGGCGACGGCGGCGGGGATCGGGACGACCTCGCGCAGCGAAGCCTCGAACTCCGCCTCGAGCGCGGCGCGGACGGCCAGCAGCGACGGCTGCCATTCCCAATCGTCGTCGACTTCCGGCAGGCCGCGGTAGTGAAGCTCGTAGCACAGGTACAGCGCGAGCTGCAGGTCCTCGTCGGCGATTGGATCCTCGCGAGCGCCGATCGGCATCGGGGCCAGCTCGTGTGGCGGAGACCGAAGCTCGGCCATCAGGGAGGCGCTGAGCGGGCCTCGCGACCGGGGCAGACGGTTCATGCCGCGCACTTACCCAGGCGCGGGCGCGGAGGAACCCTCGGACTCACTCGGCCAGGAAGCGGTCGGCCAGCCACCGGGTGGCCGCCCTGGCGCCGCCGGTCCCGGCGGCGGCGCGCTGGGCCGCCGCGCCGCCTTCGGCGGCCAGGTCCGCAGCGTGGCGTAGGCCATCCATGGCCTGCAGGCGGACGACCGTGGGTTCGAGCGCCTCGAACAGGAGCTCGAGCACGGCGCGCGTGGTCTGCAGCTCGCCGCTCTCGAGATCGGCCATGCTCCCAGCCGGCCCGTGATGGCACGCCGACCAGCGGTTCTCCTCGATCCGCCACGTCGGCGCCACGCTCAGCAGCTCACCTGCCTCATGGCGTTCGGCGAGCCACACGGCCAGCGCGTGGGCGACAGCGGCGACGGCAGCGACATCGGCCACCGAGCTCTGTGAGTCGGGTACTCGGATCTCGAGCGTTCCGAATTCCAGATGGGGTCGAAGCTCCCACCACCACATCCCGGCGTCGGCCATCGTGTCGGCACGAGCGCCCCACTCGAGGTTCTCGAGGTGCTGCTCCCAGCTCTCGATCACCGGCGGCACGCCCTGGCGGGGCAGGAGCTCGCAGAGCTTCGGGCGGACGGAGGCCAGGCCGGTGTCCGCGCCCTCGTAGAACGGCGCGTTCGCCGCCAGCGCCGCGAGCAGCGGTAGGTAGGAGCGAAGGCCGTTGTAGACGGCCAGCGTGCGATCGGCTCCGCCCACCGCGACATGGACCTGCAGCGCGCACACGAGCTGTCGCACGGCGACTGGCTCGTACCGGGCGATCATCGCCGCGTAGCGCGCGCCTGAGTTCAGCGTGCCCACCGGCGGGCTGAAGGGATGGGCGCCGGCCGCCGCTGGGAGCGCGAGCCCGCTGGCCGCCTGCGACAGGATCCCCCGCGCCTCGCGGAGCGCGGGCGCGAGCTCGTCGGCGCCGGCGAACGGGCCGAGCGCGATCTCGAGATGGGAGGCGGGCAGCTCGAGCTTGAACCGCGCGTCGCCCGAGAGCCGCTCGAGCAGTGCCGGCGCCACCGCCGTGAGCTCGAGCGTCCCCGGATCGAGCAGCATCAACTCTTCCTCGATGCCCACCGTGAACGGCGTGACGGCTTCGAAGCGCGCTCGGAGCTCTGCGATCGAGGGTAGGTTCGCCACCGTGCGCCTCCTGCCCCTGCCAGGTGTGTTTGAACCGCCGAGCGACGCCTGGATGCTGGTCCGGACCCTCGACGGCGAGGCGCTCGACCCGGGCGCGCGCGTACTCGACCTGTGCACCGGCTCGGGAGCCCTGGCGATCGCCGCCGCCCGCCGGGGCGCTCACGAGGTGGTGGCGGTCGACATCTCCCGCCGCGCCGTGCTCGCCGCCCGCCTGAACGCCCGCCTGAACGGACTGCGCATCGATGCCAGGCGGGGAGACCTGTTCGCGGCCGTGCCCGGAGAGCGCTTCGACCTGATCGTCTCCAATCCGCCCTACCTCCCGGGACCTGAGCTCCCCCGCAGCGGACCAGCGCGCGCGTGGGAGGGCGGGCCGCGCGGCCGGGCCTTCCTGGACCGTATCTGCGCCGGAGCTCCGCAGCACCTGCGCGCCGGCGGGCGGGTGCTGCTCGTCCACTCGTCGCTGTGCGACGAGACCGCGACGGTCGGCGCGCTCGAGGAAGGTGGTCTGGAGGCTTGTGTGGTCGCGCGTTATCCAGGGCCGCTCGGTCCGCGCCTTAGCGCGCGTGCGGCCTGGCTGCGGGCACAGGGGCTGCTGGGCGCGGAGGAGCACGAGGAGATCGTGATCGTGCGCGGCACTGCTCCTGGCGCCACCCGGCCCCGCGCGGCGGGGCTTCAGCGCCAGAGCGCGAAGTAGCCGCCGACCGCGACGAGCGCCCAGGCTGCGGCGGCCAGCGCCAGGGACAGCGCCCCGGCGAGCGAGGTGACGGTCAGCGCCACGACGGCCGCGAAGCCCGCCATGGCGAGCCCGCCCACCACCGCGCCGCGAGCGTCCTCGCGTGCCTGAGCGGTGTCCTCGTCCTCGGCGATGAGGGTCAGGCTGGCGGCGAGGATCGCCGGGAAGGCGAGGAACAGGCCGCCCACCCGTGATCCGAGGGCGAGCGTGATCGCGCCCGCGACCACGGAGGTGGCCGCGCCGGCGAAGAACCGGACCGCCAGATCGCGCGGACGAACCGCGGAGAGCTTGCTCGGGCGCAGCGCCGGACGCTCGCCCACGCGCTCCACCAGGCCGCGCTCCTGCGTCTCGCTCACGCGACCAGCACCGGGATCGCGGCGGCGCCGGCGAAGAGAACCCAGGAGGTGAGGCCGGCGAACGCGGCATGCGAGGCCTTCATCCTGCGCAGCAGCGAGATCACGCAGGCTGCGTAGGCGATCATCCCGGCGCTGCCGGCGATCATCCCGACCGCGTCCTGGTGCGCGTCGTGGTGGCCCTTGTCCAGCAGCACGACGCTCAGGCTCGCGATGGCGACCGCGGGGGCGGCGCTGAACAGCCCGGCGAACCGCTTGGGCTCGAGCGCCTCTGAAAGCACGGCGAAGGCCACCACGAGCAGACCGCCCGCCAACCCCTTGATGGAGAGGATCAGCAGCTCGTGCATGTCGCTGGCTCTACCCGGGGGGCGCAGCCTTCACCAGTCGAGCACGGCCAGCAGCGGCGAGTGATCGGACAGGCGCTCCTCTCGCCAGGCGTGGAGGTACTCGACCGCAGAAGCCTGGACCTCTGAGGAGACCACCAGGTGATCGAGTCGGTAGCCACCGCCCCACCGCGGCCACTCCCAGCTCAGCTCGCGGCGCTCGTGGCCGTGCAGCGCGCGGAAGGCGTCGCGGAACCCGTGGGGCTCGAGGCCCTTGATGAGCGCCAGCTCGGCTTGATCCCAGCGCTCGCCGCGCTCCGGCCGAAGACGCCCGTAGCGATCACGCGCGAACGTCCACACGCTGCCGTCGGGGTGCTCGCGGCGCGGCGTGTTCAGATCACCGCATACCGCACGAGGGCCCCGTCCGGCCGCCAGGTGGGCATGCAGCGCCTCGTGGGTGAGGACCTTGATGAGGCCCGGACGCTGGCTGATCGGTGAGTGCACGTTGATCAGCTCGAGCCCGTCGATCCGGGTGGCGAGCGCTCGCTCGGGCAGGGGCAGGTCCTCGAGTTCGACGACGTCGAACTCCGTGTGCGAAGCGGTCAGCACCGACAGCACCCGGCCGGGAGCCGGCGCAGCGGCGGGCTCGGCGAGGCGGACGTGACGGAACCCTGCTTGCGCGAGCCCTTCGCACCAGAGGCGCGACGCGGTCGCGCCCACCTCCTGCAGGCAGACGACGTCCGCGCCGGTCGACTTCACTCGCTCCAGCTGCTCGGCGGCGCGGCGCACGCGGCCGGCGACGTTCCAGCACAGGAGCTTCATCGGTCTCAGCGGCCGACGGTGCGCAGCAGGCGACGACCCTGGTTGGGGACGTCGGCCAGCGCCGAGCGGGCCTCGGCCAGGCCCGCGCGCAGCTCCTGATCGCCG
>DATGJM010000048.1:0-4962 GCA_035295205.1 Solirubrobacteraceae bacterium
AGTCAGCAGCTCGAGCACCTCGGCGGACATCGCGGGCTCGACCTCCAGGCGGACGACTCGCGCGTGGCGCCGGCGGCGGCGGAGCTCGGTCTGGATCGCCGCCAGCAGGTCCTCGGCGTCGCTGTCCACGTCGTCCAGGTCCCCGTCTCGCGTGACGCGGAACGGATGGTGGGCGACGATGTCCATGCCCGGGAACAGCGAGCTCAGGTGCATCGCGATGACGTCTTCGAGGGGCACGTACCGCTCGCCTTCGACGAGCGGGATCAGGCGCGGCAGCACCGGCGGCACCTTGATCCTCGCGAACCGGTTCTCGCGCCGGTGAGGGTCGCGCACCGTCACCGCGAGGTTGAGCGACATGTGGGAGATGTAGGGGAACGGATGGCCCGGGTCGACCGCGAGCGGAGTCAGCACCGGGAAGATCTGCTCGCGGAACACGGTCTGCAGGCGATCGAGCTCGGGCTGGGTCAGATCCTCGGCGCGCACAAGGGAGATGCCGGCCTCGGCGAGCGCCGGGAGCAGGCTCCTCGAGTACAGCTCAACCTGCCGGTCTCTCAGGCCCTCGACGCGGGTGCGGATCGCCTTCAGCTGGTCGGCGGGCGACATGCCGTCGGGCGACGCGATCGCCACGGCTGCGAGGACCTGCTCCTTCAGGCCGGCGACGCGTACCTGGAAGAAATCGTCCAGGTTCTGGCTGAAGATGGCAAGGAACCGAACCCGCTCCAGGATCGGCTGCCTCGGGTCCTCGGCCATCGCCAGGACCCTTTCGTCGAAGTCCAGCCGCGAGAGCTCGCGGTTGATGAAGCGGCTGCCGGCAGGCCCCAGGACAGGCGTCGATTCAGGTTCGGGCCGGGGTCCCACCGCCACGCAGGAACTCTAGCAAGCCCCGCCGGACTCTTGGTTAGCTGCCGGTTAAGGGTTGCCTAAGGCGTCTGAATTCCGGGTCAAATCCGCCCCGAGCCTTAACCGGGAGGCGCGCGGCGCCTTAACCGTGGGAGCCTAACGTGCCGCCCGTGGGCACCGAGCTGGCCGAACCAGGCGCCACCGCCCGGCCGGGGTGGATCCGGAAGCTTGTCGAGACGGTCCAGCCCCTCGGCTCCCGGGCCGACCGCCTGGGCGCCACCGGCGTGTTCGCCGGGCTGAGCTGGGCCGAGCTCGAGATCGCGGCGACGCACTTCGAGGAGGCGAAGCTCGAACGCGGCTTCCGGCTCACGGTCCAGGGCCGCCCGGCCACGACCGCGTGGCTGATCCTGGAGGGCAGCGCACTCGTCTCCGCCGACGCGCGCCCACTCCGGGTGGCGTCTCGGGGCGACCTGCTGGGACTGCCGAGCGCGCTCGGAGCGTCGCCCAGTCCGGAGACGGCCATCGCGCTGTCACCGCTGGTCGGGTTTCGTGCGCGGGAGGAGCAGCTGAGAAAGCTGATGGCGCACCGTGTGATCCGCGAGAGGCTGCTGGCCGCCGGCGGCCTGCTCGCTCCCGCCGTCAGGCAAGCATCCAGAAGGCGGAGTTCGCCGGCATCGTGACCCGCCCGGCGCGGGCGTGGACCATGGGATCGGTCCGCATGAGGAGCCGGCCGCGAGCCGGAACCTGCGTTCTTCTCCGGAGGAAGTTGCACGCGACGACCAGCCTGCCGCGCCGGTACGCCAGCACGCCCGAGGGCGTGTGCAGCCATTCCACCCGTTCCGGCTGCCTGGCGACCAGCTGGCGTCGCGCCTCGAAGGCCCGCCGGCAGAATCCGAACATCGAATCAGCCGAGGCGGCCTGCGCGTCGGCCGCGTAGGAATCCCAGCCTGCCGGCATGGGCAGCCACGGTTCCGCTTCGGAGAAGCCGGCGTTGGGCTCCCCGCGCCGCCACGGAAGCGGCACGCGGCAGCCGTCGCGTCCCGGCTGCGCGCCTTTGGTCTGGAAGAACACGGGGTCCTGGCGCGCCTCATCGGGCATGTCCGCCTCTTCGAGCCCCAGCTCCTCGCCCTGGTACACGAAGACCTGGCCCGGCAGGCCGAGCAGAAGCAGGAGCGCCGAGCGCGCCCTGGCCCGGCCCAGCGCGCCTCCGCCGAGCCGCGTCACGGGCCTCACCACGTCGTGGTTGCCGAGCGTCCACGTCGGTTCGGCGCCGGGGCCCCTGAGGGCGCGCCGGCTCACCTCGATCGAGCGTCTCCAGAGGGCTGCGTCCCACGGCTGCTGGACGAGGGCGAAAGCCATGTGCAGCTGATCGGGAACGATGTACTTCGCGTGGCGGCGGGGGTCGAAGATCTCGCCGACCAGCACCCGCTCCGGCTCGTAGGCGTCGGCGATCTGGCGCCACCTCCGGTACACGTCGTGCAGCTGGGGCTGGTCGATGATCATGAAGCTCGAGTCGGGCCGCGCCACCCCGGTGATTCGGTCGCGGATCGTGGGCCTGTCGGCCAGGTCGCGGCGCTTGAAAAGGGCGGAGGCGACGTCGATGCGGAATCCATCCACGCCGCGATCGAGCCAGAACTTGAGGATGCGCTCGAACTCGGCCGGCACGGCGTCGTTCCACCAGTTCAGGTCCGGCTGAGCAGGCGCGAACAGGTGCAGATACCACTGCTTCCCGTTCGGCTCGGGAGACCACGCCGGGCCGCCGAATGACGAGGTCCAGTTCGTGGGTGGTCCACCGTCGGGTTTGGGGTTGGCGAAGTGGTAGCGCGCTCGGTACTCGTTGTCTGGCGTCGCGATCGCCTGCCGGAACCACGGGTGCTGGTCCGAGGTGTGGTTCGGCACCAGGTCGACCAGGACTCTGAGCCCGAGCGCGTGAGCCCGGCCGAGCAGCCCGTCGAAGTCGGCGAGCGAGCCGTACTCGGGGTCGACGTCACGGTAGTCCGCGACGTCGTAGCCGTGGTCTTTTTGTGGCGACGGGTAGAACGGCGTCAGCCAGATGGCGTCGGCGCCAAGGTCCTTTATGTGCCCAAGCCGTCCCGTGATCCCGGGAAGATCCCCGATCCCGTCGTCATCGGAGTCGGCGTAGCTGCGGACGTAAACCTGGTAGAAGACCGCGCCACGCCACCACGACCCAGGCATCGACCTCAACTATCGAGGATGACCTCTGGGCCGGGCACGGCCCGGCCCATGAGGTTGGAGGTGTTTCTCTAGGCGCCCAACGCTGCGACAACGTTGGAGAACACGTTCTGGATCTGGTTGCCCATGGTCAGAAGAATCACAATGACGACGATCGACACCAGGACGAGGATCAGGGCGTACTCGACCATGCCCTGGCCGCTCTGCGGGCTTCCGGACGTACGGCGCACTTGCTGTCTCACCTCCTTTCTCGATCTCGAGCGTGCTGAACGGTAGCCCGTACAACGGTGGACTTCAGCTTTCATTAAGTGATTAGCGCCTTATTGTTTCTAATGCATTGCATAAGCCGGGCTAATATATTGCCGTGCCACGCTCCGCCTTCACGCTCGAGCAGGTCCGCTCCTTCGTCGCGGTCGCCGAGACCGAGCACATCTCGCGAGCGGCGGCATCTCTTTTCCTGACCCAGGGCGCCGTCACCCAGCAGATACACAACTTCGAGCTGGCGGTCGGGCTTCAGCTCCTCGAGCACACCGGGCGGCGCGTGCGCCTGACCGACGCGGGCCGCGTTCTGGCCGACACGTGTCGGGCGGCGCTTCGAGCCGTGGACGTGCTGGAAGACACGGCACGATCGATGAAGGAGCTCAAGTCGGGCTCCTTGCATGTCGGCGCGAGCCCCACGTGCGCCACCTACTACCTCCCCTCCCGCCTCGCCGACTTCACGCAGCGCTATCCGGGCGTCAAGCTGACCATGGCGGTGGAGCCCACGGTTGACCTGAGCCGCCAGGTCGTCGCGGGCACCATCGACTGCGCCCTCGTGGAGGGAGCGCCCGACCGCTCGCTCGTGTCGGCGGTCATCGCCCACGATGACCTCGTCTTTGTCGTGAAGTCGACTCATCCGCTCGCCGCGCTCGAGCGAATCACCCCCGACGACCTCACCGCGCATCGGTACGTCCGGCGTGGCCCGAATTTCTCGGCCGAACAGCTCGTCCGCGAAGTGATCGGCGACGCGTACGAACGGACTGACGCCTTGAACCTCGGCCACCCCGAGTACGTGCGGGCGGCGATGATCGCCGGCCTGGGGTTCGCGGCGCTTCCGCGGCTGGCCGTCGCCGGCGACATCGCGCTTGGCGTGGTCAAGGCGCTGCCGCTGCGGCCGATCACCAGGCCGATCTCCGCGATTCGCAGACGGGCGCGTGGCGGCCCGGCGCAGGAAGCGTTCTGGAGCCTGCTCGCGGGCTCCGGCGAAAGTACCCCGGGCGATATGGTGGCCGGGTGACGGAAGCGGCAGCGATCATCGAGACTCGCGGCCTGCGGCGGGTTTTCAACTCGCGCAAGGGAGAGGTCGAAGCGGTGGCCGGCGTGGACCTCACCGTGCGCCAGGGCGAGATCTTCGGATTCCTGGGCCCAAACGGCGCGGGCAAGACGACCACGCTGCGCATGCTGTCGACACTGCTGCCCCCGTCCGGAGGCACCGCCAGGGTAGCGGGCTGCGACCTCGCGAGCCAGCCCGACCGCATCCGAGAGCGCATCGGGTATGTCGGCCAGGCGGGCGGCGGCGACCGAGACATCACCGGCAGGCGGGAGCTCGTGTTCCAGGGGCGGCTTTACGGAATGTCCTCGGCCGACGCGGCCAAGCGAGCGGCGCAGCTCATCGCCATGCTCGAGCTCGAGGTGTGCGCGGACAGGGCCGGCAGCACCTACTCCGGTGGACAGAAGCGAAGGCTGGACATCGGGCTCGGCCTCGTCCACGACCCGCAGCTGCTCTTCCTCGACGAGCCGACCACGGGCCTCGACCCGCAGGCCCGCCGCAGCCTCTGGGACGTCATCGAGGAGATGCGGGCCTCGGGAAAGACGGTCTTCCTCACGACCCACTCGATGGAGGAGGCCGAGCGGCTCTGCGATCGGGTCGCGATCATGGACCGCGGCCGG
>DATGJM010000049.1:0-39558 GCA_035295205.1 Solirubrobacteraceae bacterium
GCAGCCGGATAACCAGTGCCGACGGCGTGTAGCCGGAAGCCGTGGCGCTGGCGGTGACCCTGCTCGTCCCCGAACCGAACGGGCCGAGCGAAAGCGTGACCGTCCCGTGGCTGTTCGTGCGCCCGCGGGCGCCTCCGACCGACACGCGCGCACCGTGGACGGGGGTGCCCGCATCGGTCACGCGGAACGTCACCCGAGCGCGGTGGCCGCGGGCCAGCCGGCTGGGTCCGGTGAACGTGAGCCCGGGCAGGATGCGGGTCTGGTATTCGGCGCGCCAGCGCCAGGCCGGCAACCACGATTTTGAGCAGGCGCCCCACGGAGAGCGCGCAACGGTAGCGGTGGGGGCGGACGGTCACAAGCGAACTGGACGTCTATCGTGGACCCCCGGAATGGCCCAGCGCACCGACATACGCAACCTTGCGATCGTCGCCCACGTCGACCACGGCAAGACCACGCTCGTGGACGCACTGCTGTGGCAGGCGGGCGCGTTTCGCGAGAACCAGGACGTCGCCGACCGGGTGCTCGACTCGATGGACCTCGAGCGCGAGAAGGGCATCACGATCCTGGCCAAGAACACCGCTGTGCGCTACGGCGAGGTCAAGCTGAACATCGTCGACACGCCCGGCCACGCCGACTTCGGCGGCGAGGTCGAGCGTGGCCTGACCATGGTTGACGGCGTGCTCCTGCTCGTCGACGCCAGCGAGGGCCCGCTGCCCCAGACGCGGTTCGTCCTGCGTAAGACGCTCGAGGCGCGGCTCCCGGTGATCCTCGTGGTCAACAAGGTCGACCGCCCCGACGCGCGCATAGACGAGGTCATCGATGAGGTCTACGAGCTGTTCCTCGACCTCGACGCCGACGAGTCCCAGATCGAGTTCCCGATCGTGTACACGAACGCCAAGGCGGGCTGGGCGAGTCTCGAGCCGAACCTCGAGGGCACCGACCTGCAGCCACTCGTGGACCTGATCGTCGAGCACTTTCCGGCGCCGAGCTACGACCCGGACCATCCGTTCCAGGCCCATGTCACGAATCTCGACGCCTCGCCGTACGTCGGGCGCCTGGCGATCTGCCGAGTCCGCCACGGCAGCATTCGCCGCGGCGACACCGTGGCCTGGTGCAAGGCCGACGGCACGATCGAGCGCGTCAAGATCTCAGAGCTCTACGTGACCGAGGCGCTCGAGCGGGTGGAGGCCGCGGATGCGACGGCGGGCGAGATCATCTCCGTGGCCGGGATCCCCGAGATCACGATCGGCGAGACGCTGGCCGACGCCGAGGATCCCCGCCCGCTGCCGGTGATCACGGTCGATGAGCCATCGCTATCGGTCACGATCGGGATCAACACGAGTCCACTGAGCGGCCAGGACGGTGACAAGCTGACCGCCAGCCAGGTCAGGGCCCGCCTCGACCGCGAGCTCGTGGGCAACGTGTCACTACGTGTCAACCCCACCGAGCGGCCCGATGTCTGGGAGGTCCAGGGGCGCGGTGAGCTCGCGTTGGCGGTGCTGGTCGAGCTCATGCGCCGTGAGGGCTTCGAGCTCACGGTCGGCAAGCCCCAGGTCGTCACCCGCGACATCGATGGCCGCCGCCACGAGCCCGTGGAGCGCATGAGCGTTGACGCGCCCGAGGAGTACGTGGGAGTGATCACCCAGCTGATGGCGATGCGCAAGGCCCGGATGGAGCAGATGGTCAACCACGGCACCGGTTGGGTGCGGATGGAGTACCTCGTGCCGGCCCGCGGCCTGATCGGCTTTCGCACTGAGTTCCTGACCGAGACTCGCGGCACCGGGCTCGTGCACCACGTCTTCGACCGCTGGGAGCCCTGGCACGGCGAGTTGCGCACGCGTCCGACCGGCTCGCTCGTCGCCGACCGCCGGGGGACCGTTGCCGGCTTCGCGCTCTTCAACCTCCAGGAGCGGGGCACGCTGTTCGTCGGCCCCGGGGAGGAGGTCTACGAGGGCATGATCGTCGGCGAGAACTCGCGCGCGGAGGACCTCGACGTCAATGCGTGCAAGGAGAAGCACCTCACGAACATGCGCTCCTCGACCGCGGACGAGCTCGTGCGGCTGGTACCGAAGCGCGAGCTCTCACTCGACCAGGCCCTCGAGTTCCTGCGCGAGGACGAATGCGTCGAGGTGACACCGCTGGTGGTGCGCCTGCGGAAGGTCGAGCTCGACAAGACCTCGCGCCAGAAGTACGCCCGCGCGCTCGCCCGGGCCGGCGCCTGACACGACGCGATACAGGCACAGGCGACGTTGACGCTGCGAGCGCAAACACGGTTCGCCCTGCTCTCGCCGCAGTGACACCTAACCGGGCCCGGCCAGCTTCAGCGCGGCCGGCGCCAACGAGAAGTCGAACGCGCGCGAGACGTCGAACGGCGCGGGTAGCAAGCCCGACCGGGCCTCGAAGGCCGAGAAGCGCTCGAGCACGGTCCGTTGGAGCGTCAGCGGCGGGAGCAGCGCGGGGCCCAGAACGTGCGTCTGGGCAGCGATCAGACGGCGATCGCCGGCCCCCACTGCCCGCACGATCACGCTCGTGGCCAGCGACGGGTCCGCCACTGCGGTCCGCGCGCCCAGGGCGATGGCCGCGAGCGTCCTGATCACAGACTGCCGGTCCCTCTGGAGCGTCGAGCGCAGGGCCACGAATAACACCTCCGGGTACACCGGAGCCCCATATCGTTCGATCCGGAACTCGTTCACCGCGATCCCCCGCAGGCGCAGCGCGACCCCCTCGTCGCTCCAGAACGCGGGCACGCCGGCGACGTTGCCCGCGGCCATCTGTGCCACGGCGTTGAAGCCGATCGTGATCGGCTTGACTGTCTTCCAGTCACCGCCGTCGTCGGTGATCAGCGCCTTCAGGAACGCCGGGTCGGAGGGCAGGCCGGAAACGCCGACGCGCTTGCCGTCGAGGTCGCGCGGGCGGTGAACGTAGGGCTGGGCGATGATCGCGGAGAGCGGGCGCTGCACGAGCGCGGCGATGCCGACCACGTCGACTCCCCGCAGGCGGGCGAGAGCGAGATCGTCGATGTCGAGGACGCCGATTTCGGCCCGGTGCGACGTCAGCAGGTCGAGCGTGTCCGGCCCTGACCCGGGGACCAGGATCGAAATTCGGACGCCGAACCGGCGGTCATACCCGCGACCGACGGCCACGTAGATCGGCGCGTGCGCCGGATTCGGCGTGAAGTCGAGCGCAAGCGAAATCGCCTTCAGGCGGCCCGCCCCCGAACTCGACCCGCACCCCGCGAGCCCGAGCGCCAGCACGGCTAGGAGCCCCATCACACGGGGGCGCACTCGCACGCCGGGCCCTGTCAATGGGAGCGGTCGGCAAGGCGGGCGAGGTGCATGACGGGCGGCAACGATACGCTCTCTCGGCATACTCCACGGCGTCCGCGCCTCACCTGACGCCGCGGTGCTCAGATTTCCCGCTTGCCAGCCGGGAATCACCGCTCCCAGACATGCCCGCAGACAGCTTCGCCGCCACGACCGCCTCGACGACGACCGCCTCGACGACGACCGCTCCCGCCCCGCCGCCGGACGCGTCAGGCGGCCCGAGCCCCCGCCGGCGCCTGTGGCCCTCGGTGCGACCCCCGTCCTGGCTGAGTCTGAGCTGGCCGATCATCACCGTCTCGCTGCTGGTCATGCTCGCCGTGTCGGTCTATCTGCGCACGCGCCAGCTTCACTTCTTCCTCTGGATAGACGAGGGCCTTTCGGTCGGGATCGCCGGTCACCCGCTCAGCCACATCCCGGGCCTGCTGCGCCAGGACGGCAGCCCGCCGCTCTACTACCTGATCCTCCACGTGTGGATGTCGCTGCGCGGCCGCAGCGAGGTCGCGACGCACGAGCTCTCACTGATCTTCGCGCTCCTGACGGTTCCGGCCGCCTTCTGGGCGGGCGCGAGCCTGTTCGGGCGCCGGGTGGGGCTGATCAGCGCGGGGATCGGGGCAGCGCTGCCCTACCTCAACACCTACGCGCAGGAAACGCGCATGTACGCGCTCATGGCCCTGCTCTCGCTGATCGTCGCGGCCGCGTTCGTGCACGCCTACGTCTACCGGCACCGCCGCTACGTGCCGGTCTTCTCCCTGTCGCTGGCCGCCGCGCTCTACACCCACAACTGGGGCCTGTTCCTGGCCGCCATGTCCGTGCTCTGCTTCCTGTGGTGCCTGCGCCGCGAGCCGGGACTGCGCCCGGAGCTGCTGCGTGACGGCGTGATCGGCTTCGGCCTCGTTGCCCTCCTGTTCCTCCCGTGGCTGCCGACGCTGCTGTATCAGGTGCGCCACACGGGGGCGCCCTGGGATCTGCCGCCGGTGCTGTGGTCGCTCACCCAGGGGCTGTACTCGATGGTCGGCGGCCGGGGCGCCGCGATGCTGATCCTGCTCGCCGGCGGCGCCGGACTGCTCGCGATCCGGGCGGCCTCGCCGCGAGTGAATGCTGCGTCGGAGCCGAGCGCTCCCGTCGCCCGCGACGCCGCTCGCCTGCGGATCGCGGCCGAATGTCTGCTCATCCTCGGCGCCGGGACATACCTGCTCGCCTGGGCCTACTCCAAGCACACCCCGGCGTGGTCCTACCGCTATTTCGCCGCCATCGTCGGGCCGATGCTGCTGGTCGTGGCGCTCGGTCTGTCCCGCGGCGGGCGGCTGGCGATCGTGGCCATGGTGCTCACCGCCGTCTTCTGGATCCTCGATCCGGTGACCGCTCACAGGTTCGCCAAGAGCAACGTCGCGCTTGTCGCGGTGCAGCTCCGCCCCCACGTCACCTCGAACACGGTCGTGCTCTCGACCCAGCCCGAGCAGGTGCCGACGCTCGCCTACTATCTACCGCAGACGCACCGCTTCTTCACTCCGCTGGGCGCCGTCCGCGACCCGGGAGTGATGGACTGGCGCGACGCGCTGGCGCGCCTGCGGCGCTCCTCGGTGCACGGGGTCCTCGCTCCGATGATCGACCGTCTGAAGCCCGGCGCGCGCGTGCTGCTGGTGACACCGGACAACTTCCCCACCGCTCCGGAGTGGCAGGTGCTGATCACCACGGCGAGCGTGCGCTGGCAGTACTTCCTCTCCCACGACCCGCGCCTGCGCGAGATCGCCTATAGCAACTGGCACTGGTACGACACCGGGATCTCGACCCAGGGCTGGCTCTACGAGGTCGTTCGCTGAGCCACCCGACGCGCGACTTCGTGCATCTCCGCTAGCCGGATCAGCTTCACGCGCGGGCGGCCGAGTGGCTGGCCCAGGCCGGTCTCGTGCTCGTCGATCAGCCGCCAGCCCTCCCAGGTGACCGCGGTCGGCACCCTGCTCGCCACCCACTCGAGGATCTCATCGCCGTCCATCTCCAGCGGCGGCTCGTGCACGATTCCGGCCTCGAGGTCCTCTGCGATGCGAGCGACGGTCTCGTTGGCGCACTTCTTATTCGTGCCGATGACGCCGCTCGGACCGCGCTTGATCCAGCCCACTGCGTACTCGCCGAGCTGCTGCTCGTCGCTGTCGTCCAGGACGCGACCGTCGCGGTTACGGATCAGCCCGCGGCGCTCATCGAACGGCACCCCGGGAATCGGGATCCCGCGATAGCCGATCGAGCGCAGCACGAGCCCGCACTCGAGCGTCTCCTCGGTTCCCGTCGGCACCGCCGCCAGCGAACCGTCCGCCCGCTGCTCGATACGGTTGACCCCCAGGCGCACGCCCTCCACGCGGTCGGAGCCGAGGATCTCGAGCGGTGAGCGCAGGAACCGCAGCACGATGCGGTGGGTCTTGCCCTCCGGCTCGCGTGCGGCGTAGCGGCGCAGGATCTCCACGTTCTTACGGGCGGTCATGTCGGCCGCATCGCTGGCGAGCCAGGCTTCGCTCAGCGGATCGAGCTCCATGTCGGCGGGATCGACGATCACATCGGCGCGTCGCAGCTCGCCGAGCTCGAGCAGCTCGGGGTTGGTGAACGCGGCCTGGGCCGGGCCACGGCGGCCGAGCAGCACGACCTCGCTGATCTTCGCGCGCGCGAACGCCTCGAGCGCGTGGTCGGCGGTGTCGGTCGGGGCCAGCTCCTCGGGATCGAGGACGAGCATCCGGGCCACGTCGATGGCCACGTTGCCGTTACCGACGACCACCGCGCGGGAGCAGCTGAGGTCGAACTCGCGGTCGGCGTAGGCGGGATGGGCGTTGTACCAGGCGACGAACTCGGTCGCGGCATGCGAGCCCGGGAGATCCTCGCCTGGGATACCGAGCCGGTTGTCGGCGCTCGTTCCGGCGGCGTAGACGACCAGGTGGTAGCGCTCGAGCAGCTCCTCGCGGCTGATGTCGGTGCCGATCTCGATCCCGCCCAGGAAGCGGAAGTCCTCGTGCGAAGCGGTCTTCTCGAAGGCGCGGGTGACGGTCTTGATCTTCGGGTGGTCGGGGGCCACACCGGCGCGAACGAGACCGAACGGCGTTGGCAGCACGTCGTAGAGGTCGACCTCGATGTCGCGCGCCAGCAGGGCGGCGGCGGCGTAGAAGCCGGCCGGGCCGGAGCCGATGATCGCGGCGCGCAGGGGCATGGGGGTCTTCTTTCTAGCAGGCGGCGGTTGCGCTTTCCTGGCAACATCGGGCGCGAAATGGCCGTAACCGTCGTCGGTTCGATCGCATACGACGCTGTCACGACGCCCTTCGGGGAGCGCGAGCGCATGCTCGGCGGCGCAGCGACGCACTTCGCTCTGAGCGCCTCGTTCTTCCACAACGTCCACGTCGTCGGGCCGGTCGGCGATGACTTCGGCGAAGAAGAGCTGGCGGTGCTGGCGATGCGCGGCACCGACGTCAGCGACGTCGAGCGGGTCAGCGGTGGCAAGACCTTCTTCTGGGCCGGAGCCTACGGCTGGGATCTGAACTCGCGCGAGACATTGGCCACCGAGCTCGGGGTGTTCGAGCAGTTCGAGCCCAAGCTCTCGACGGCCTCGCGGGAGTGCGACGTGCTGTTCCTCGCCAACATCCAGCCGGAGCTCCAGCTCGCCGTCCTCGAGCAGTGCTCGGCGCCGCGGTTCGTCGCCCTGGATTCGATGAACCTCTGGATCGAGATCGCTCGTGAGGCTCTCGTCGAGGTGATCCGCCGCGTGGACTGCGTGATCTTCAACGACGCCGAGCTGCGTCAGCTCACCGGCAAGCCGAGCCTCGTGGCTGCGGCGCGCGAGGTCCTGGCGCTCGGCCCGACGGTCGTGGTGGCCAAGCAGGGTGAGTACGGTGCGTCGCTGCTGACCGCCGACGGCTTCTTCGCCCTCCCGGCCTATCCGCTCGAGACGGTGATCGACCCGACCGGCGCGGGGGACACCTTCGCCGGCGGGTTCGTCGGCCACATCGCCCGGAACCTCGACTCCGGCATCACCGACTCGCTCCTGCGCCAGGCGATGGCCTACGGCACCGCCCTGGCCTCCTACAACGTCGAGGAGTTCGGCACGGAGCGACTGCAGCGCCTGACCCCGGCCGAGGTAACCGACCGCGTCCAGGATCTGGCCCGCATGACCCACTTCGAGCACGACGCGTATCTGGTGGGCCGCAGGTGAGCGCGACCGCGATCGACGGAAAGGCCGTCGCCGCCGCGCTGCGCGCGCAGGTGGCCGACGATGTGGCCGAGTTCACCGCCGCCCACGGCCGCCCGCCGGGACTCGCCACCGTCCTGATCGGCGAGGACCCGGCATCGGCCGTGTACGTGGCCTCCAAGCGCCGGGCGTGCGGCGAGGTCGGCATCACGAGCTTTCACCACGAGCTGTCCTCGGACACCACCCAGACGCAGGCCCTGCGGCTGGTCGATGAGCTGAACGCCGATCCCGCGGTCAGCGGCATCCTCTGCCAGCTGCCGGTGCCCGATCACCTGGACGGCGACGAGATCACAAGCCGCATCCACCCAGACAAGGACGTCGACGGCCTGACGGTCGTCAACGCCGGCCGGCTGGCCCTCGGGCAGCCTGGACTGCGACCGTGCACGCCGTTCGGCGTGATGGTCCTGCTCGAGCACGTGGGCGTGGAGCTCTCCGGGGCGCGGGCGGTGGTGATCGGCCGCTCGAACCTATTCGGCAAGCCGATGGCGCAGCTGCTCCTCGCCGCCAACGCCACCGTGACCATGTGCCATTCGCGCACCCGCGATCTGCCGGGCGTGTCTCGCGAGGCCGACGTGCTGATCGCCGCCGTGGGCCGCGCCGAGATGGTGCGCGGCGACTGGGTCAAGCCGGGCGCCGTGGTGATCGACGTCGGCATCAACCGCGGCGAAGGTGGCCTGCTGGGCGATGTCGCCTACGCGGAGGCGGCGGAGGTGGCAAGCGCGATCACGCCGGTCCCCGGCGGCGTCGGGCCGATGACGATCGCCTGCCTGATGCGCAACACGCTGCAGGCGGCGCAAATGCAGCTCGGACAACTGGCCCCGGCCCGATGAGAGCACGCGGGCTCCTGGCGTCGGCGGTCGCGGTGCTGGCTCTGGCCGCCTGCGGCGGCGGAGGGGGTGCGTCGAGTAACGGCGTGGGCTCCAAGTCGCCGCAGCAGATCGTGGTTGCCGTCCAGTCGGCGATCCGCGGCGTGAAATCGGTGCACGTGGCGGGTTCGATCGTCACGCAGGGCCAGCCGATCACGCTCGACCTGCATCTGGTGCCCGGCCAGGGAGGCGAAGGGCAGATGACCCTATCCGGCCTGGGCTTTCACCTGATCGTGACCGGCGGCGCCGTGTACATCAACGGAACCGAGCAGTTCTGGCGGCACTTCGGCGGCACGGCCGGCGCAACACTGTTCAAGGGCAAATGGCTGAAGGCTCCCGACACCGGCAGCTTCGGCTCGTTCGCTCAGCTGACGAACCTCTCGGCGCTGTTCGGCCAGATCTCCAACGGCCACGGGGTCCTGAAGAAGGGCTCGAGCACGACGATCAACGGAAGCAGCGCGATCGCGGTGACCGACACGACCAAGGGCGGAACGCTTTACGTGGCCACGACCGGCCAGCCCTATCCGATCGAGATCGTCAAGACGGGCGCCGATGGTGGGAAGATCATCTTCGATCAGTTCAACCAGTCGGTCACCCTCGCCGCACCGAAGAACGCCATCGACATCTCAAAGCTCCAGGGCGCATGAACGACAACTGGCGTCTACGCATAAACCTCCACGGCCACGGACTCGCGCGGTCGCTGAGCGAACGCCTGGATGCGTCGACGATCGAGCACCGGCTCGAGACCTCGTTCAGGGATCGGGTGATCGTCTCAGTCGACGGCCCGGAGGTGTTCTGCTACACGGGCACGCGTGCCCAGGCCGAGGCTGCTGAGCAGGCGATCCGGGGCCTGGCCGCGGAGCACGGCTGGGAGCTGGACGCCGAGCTCAGGCGCTGGCACCCGGAGTCCGAGGAATGGGAGGACGCGGACGTACCGCTTCCCGACAGCGACGCCGACCGGGAGGCCGAGCGTGCCGAGCTCATCCGCCGGGAGCGCGAGGAGTCAGACCGCCAGGGCTTTCCGAGCTACGAGGTGCGCGTCGAGTGCGCCACCGAGGGCGACTGCGAGGCCTTCGCCGCACGCCTGGAGGCCGAGGGGCTGAGGGTCGTGCGCCGCTCGCGCTTCCTTGTCATCGGTGCCGCCGACGAGGACACCGCCCGAGCGCTGGCCGCCCGCGTGCACCACGAGGCCCCGGACGGCAGCGCGGTCGTGGCCGAGGGCACCGTGCCCGCGGTCATGTCAGTCTCCGGTGGTAACCCGTTCGCTGTCTTCGGCGGGCTCGCGGGCTGACCGCCGGCCGGCCCCCGGGGCCACGGCGGCTTAGACCACGTCCCCGTTCTTGCTCGCCGCGGCCTGACCCAGCATCTCCTCCAGATCGGCGGGCGGGTCGCCCGGCAGGAGCCAGTCCTCTCCGGTCCAGATCAGTGCGGAGCGCTCGGCCAGCTCACCCAGCGCCTTGGTGACGGTCGGCCGCCGCGCGGCCACGAGATCGGCCAGGGTCGCATGCGTCACCTGGATCGGGACGTGCACGCCGTCCTGGCGCACCCGACCCCAGCGGTCGGCGAGCTCCCAGAACAGCATGTGCAGACGGATGTCGATCCGCGGCTGCTGGACGATCGCCATATTCACCGCGATGTGCCGGGAGCGGCGAAGCGAGCGCATGAACAGGCACGAGATGACCTCGGGATAGCGGCATACGCGCTGGGTGAAGTCGATGTCGAGCATCGCAACCCGGCAGTCGTGCAGGACGCGCCAGCGGCCGGCGCGCGGCAGGGTCGAGTTCCGGTCGTCGGCCTGCCACGGCCGCAGCAGGTCGCCCTCTCCGAGAAGCTCGGCGCCGGAGCGCCCGGCCACCCCGACCTGGCGAACGAGCAGCCCGCTCAGGATCAGGAGGCCGAGCCCGAGGCGCATCCCCTCGAGCTCGTCTCGCGGAACCCAGGGTCCAGTTGGAAGCTCGACCGCGCGCGCGGTCAACTCGCGCCTTGCGCGCTCGAGCCGCGGACCGTCGAGGTCCTCGGCAAGGTCAGGGTCTTCGAGCAGAACCTGACAGGTATTGCCTTGCACCATGTTCGATAGGTATTCCCCGATCTGGGGTTGGGATCACAGATAGCTGGTACGGGCGCGGGGATCGTCCACCACAAGTTCGGCTGCGAGCGCCGACCAGGCGAAGTCCTGAGCCCCCATACCCGAACCCGTGTTCGGGTCGTAGTACTCTCGCAGGCCGGCGGCGCAGACCGCCCCGAGGACCCGGCGGCACAGCTCATCGGCGTGCTCCCGGTAACCGAGCCGAACCAACCCAAGCCAGACCAGCCAGGCCGCGTTGACCCAAGTTGGTCCGCGCCAGTATCGGCGCAGGCCGAGGAACGTGTCCTTCATCGAGAACGTGCGTTCGTTGGCCGCCACCGACGGCGGCGGCACCGGCAACCAGAAGCGAGTCGGGTCGAGCAGGTGCTCCTCGACCAGCCGCCGTCCGATTTCCTGCGGCAGGTCCGGCAGCGCGAGCGGGGCAAGCCCGGCCCAGGTCACCACCCGCGGGCGGTTCCGCCCGGGCCAGGTCTGGTGGCCGAAGAGCCCGGTGGCCGGGTTATAGAGGCGGTCGATCATCGCCGGGGTGACCGACGGCTGGCCGAGGGCCAGGCGCGACAGGCAGTTCAGGGTGTTGGTGAGTGCCCCGCACACGAGCGGGCCGCCGGCCGCGTTCACCCGCCTGGCGTCGAAACCCAGGCGCCGGTTACGGTGCACGAGCAACGGGAAGCCGGGCATGCCGTCCGCTCGCCAGCCCCACACCGAGTCGAACGTCGGTGAGGCATCGAGACCCGATTCGTCGGGCTGGATGATCCACAGCAAGCCGTCGCCTTCGAGGTCCCGGCGCTCGGCGACAGCCGCGTGGTGGGCGACGATCCTCGGCTCGACGCTCGGATCTCCGACGGTGATCCGCCACGCCCAGGCCAGCACCGGCGGCTGGATCGTGGCCGTCATCAGGTCGTCGCGCGAATGCACGTTGTAATAGAGCCGCCGGAGCCGGCTGACGGGCTTACGCCAGAAGATCGTGTGCCCGATGAAGCCGTCGGGGGTCGCCGCGGCCAGCAGCGATTCGAGCTCCCGTCGTGGCCGGCCGGGATCGAAGTGCCGCCACGCGATCGAGGTCAGGCAGGAGTCCCAGTACCACTGCCACGGATAGCGCCCGGGGCTGGGACACGTGTAGGCGTATTGGACGCGGCCCCGCTGGCCTGTGCGCCAATTCTGCTCGAGCACGCGCCGGCACTCGGCAAGGACGACCGCGCCGGCCTCCTCAGGGCTCGCCTGGGCCGGCTCAGGCGCGCGCACTCATGCCACGGTTGTGGGCTTCGGCATGATGATCCGGCGCTCCGGCACGATGCGGACGGCGGGTGGAGTGCCGATCGCGAGCAGCTCGTCGATCAACGCCAGGGCCTCGGCATGGATCGTGTCGTTATGGCGGCGGATTGCGTGCACGGCGTGCGTGCCGGCGGTGTCCAGCGCGTGGCGGGGACGCAGGCCGAGCGTCCGCAGTCGCTTCGGCAGCAGCCTGCGGCACCAGCGCCGGCGGCGAAGCTCGAACTCCCACTCAGCCAGACGCTCCGCGCGGGCGCGCTGGACCGCACCGGTGCGGCGGCTACCCACGACCTTGGAGGCGTAGGCGTACAGGTCCTGACGCCGCGAGTCGTCGAGCGAGTCGTTGTAGGCCCGCAGGAATGAGCCGATCACCGGGCAGGCGCACGCCGGGTGATCGGTGAAGGGCTCGCCGGCGAGCATCGAGGCGAGCTCCATCACGCAGACCCCATCTTCCGGAGAGATGTGCTTGCCCTTGCTGAGCCTGGCGGTCTGATACGTAACGGGGGACATCTGCGCTCCTGTGACTCGGGGATGACGCGTGGGGGCTGATGTTCTGATTCCCGTCTGCAGCCGTTTTAGTCGAGATCTGGTCGGGTCGGGAACCGCATCAGCGCGCCCCGAGCTGGGCGAAGCCGAGGTTGAACAGCTTGATCGCCTGGCCTGCGGGATTCACCGAGTGCAGCAGCACGACCCCGAGCCATGCGTGCCCGCGCCTGGCGGCGGCCACCAGGCAGGGTCCCGAGGCGTTCGTGTAGCCGGTCTTGACGCCGTCGGTCCCCGGATAGCGCATGATCAGCAGGGGGTTGTTGTTCCACAGGAAGAGGTGGCCACCCTTGATCGGGAAGGGCAGGATCGCGAAGCGGGAGCCCACGATCCGGGACAGGAGCGGCTGCTCGAGCACCGAGTGTGCGAGCACGGCGAGATCGGTCGTGCACGAGTAGTTGTCCCGGTCGATCAGGCCCGAGGCGCTGGCGAAATGCGTGCAGCCGAGCTGCATCTGCTGCGCGCGGGCGTTCATCAGCTTGACGAAGTTCGTCTCGCTACCGGCCACGTGCTGGGCCAGGGCGATCGCGGCGTCGTTTCCGGAGGGCAGCAGCAGGCCGTAGAGGAGGGTGAGCAGCCGCACGCGCTTGCCGAGCGGCAGGAGGCCGACGCCCGAGCCCGAGAAATGCACGGCCTGCCTGGTGATCAGCACCTGGTCAGTGGGGCGCGCACGCTCGAGCACGAGCAGCGCCGTCATCATCTTCGTCAGGCTGGCGATCGGCAGGCGGCGCCCCGGGTTGTGGGCCCAGAGGATCCGTCCCGTCCAGACGTCGAACAGGATGCCGCTCGCGAGATGGAAGGTCTGGCGGGAGTGGACCTGCTCGGCGGCCGGAGCCATCACGCTGCCGTATGTCGGCCGGATCGCCGGCGCGGGCAGCCGGGTTTGGACTCTCGGCCGCAGCGCGCTCCGCTCTGGTCCCGTGGCGCGCGCCGCCATCAGCGTGAGGAGGAACGCCAGTGTCAGCAGGGCGCCCAGCAGCAGGAAGACGACGCCTCGCCTGCCCCTGGTTCCTCTCCGCAGCCCCCCGCGGCGCGTGCGCCCACCCTGAAGCACGGACGGCTGGCTCATCGGCGCGGCGGGTGAAAGAGAGCTCCGATCAGCGCCACGGCGAACAGGCCGGTGACGATCACCCCGAAAACGCCTGGGACCGTGGCCCCGTGCTGGCTCAGATCCCGCAGGGTCAGCGCCCCCAGGGCAACCGTGAACGCGATACCAAGTAGGAGAATCGCACTGCGACCCACTAGTACACCGGGTAGCGCGGCGGCACGGACCTGCGGGCCTTCGCGAGCAGGCGGATCGTCACAAGCCCGAACACGAAGCCGCCCACGTGGGCGAAGTAGGCCACCCCGCCGCCACCGCCGGTGGGGCTGGTCAGGTCCGAGGCGGCGTACACGGCCTGGAGGATGAACCAGAGCCCGAGCATCACGATCGCGGGCAGCTCGATCACCGTGAAGAACAGGATGATGAACACCAGCGTGAGCACGCGGGCGCGGGGATAGAGCACCAGATAGCCCGCGAGTACGGCGGCGATCGCCCCCGAGGCTCCCAGCGTCGGCACCTCCGAGTTGGGGCCGACGGCGACCTGGAGGGCCAGGGCCGCGAGGCCGCCAAGCAGGTACCAGATCAGGAACTTGACCGAGCCCATCGCGTCCTCGACGTTGTTGCCGAAGATCCACAGGAACAGCATGTTCCCGCCGATGTGCAGGATCGAGGCGTGCATGAACATGCCCGTGAACGCGGTCTCCCAGGTGGGCATGCCGCCTGAGTGGGTGCAGGCGACCACGTAGCTGCCGCTCGGAAAGGTGTGCGTCACCTCGTGGTTGCTCAGGCAATGGGTGAGCAGCTTCGGGATCGCGCCGTACTTGACGACCTCGGCCGGGGCCGGCCCGCTGATGATCGACCCGCCGTGGCGGATCGCCAGCAGGTAGGCGATCACGTTGGCCAGGATCAGCCCGATCGTGACCAGCGGGAAGCGGTCGGTGGGGATGTTGTCCTTGATCGGGATCACGGGACGAGGTGCCCGTGGAGCCTACGCGGTGGCGTGTGCGAGCGGTCCCACCCCGGGCTGGTCCTGCGGTACGTGCTGGTCCGCGTGGTAGGAGCTGCGGACGAGCGGCCCGGCGGCCACGTGGTCGAATCCGAGCTCGTAGGCGGCCCGCTCGAGCGCCTTGAACTCCTCCGGGTGCCAATAGCGGACGATCGGCAGATGGCGCTCGGTCGGGCGCAGGTACTGGCCGACGGTGATCACCTGCACGTGGCTCTGTCTCAGCGTGCCGAGCGCGTCGAGCATCTCCTCGAACGACTCGCCGAGTCCGACCATGAGGCCGGACTTGGTGGTGATCTCGTCGCCTGCCATCTCCTTGGCGGTTCTGAGCACCCGCGTGGATCGCTGCCATGTCGAGCCTCTTCGGGCCACCGGGTAGAGCCGGGGGACGACCTCGACGTTGTGGTTGAAGACGTCCGGTCTTTCGGCGATCACCTTGGCCAGCGGCATCTCCTCGCCGCGGAAGTCGGGCGTCAGCACCTCGATCTTCGTCCTCGGGGACTGCTGCCTGATCTGGCGGATCACGCCGACGAACGCGCCGGCGCCGTAGTCGGGCAGGTCGTCTCGGTCGACGCTCGTGATCACGGCGTGTCTGAGGTTCATCCGGGCGACCGACCTCGCCACCCTCGCGGGCTCGAGCGGGTCATTCCACGTCGGCTTGCCGGTCTTCACGTTGCAGAAGCCGCAGCGCCGCGTGCAGGTGTCGCCCAGGATCATGAAGGTGGCCGTCCCGCGCTGCCAGCACTCGCCGATGTTCGGGCACGCCGCCTCCTGGCAGACGGTGTGCAGGTTCTCCTCGGTGATGAGCGTCTTGAGCTGCCGGTAACGGGGCCCACCCGGCGCCGGGACCTTGAACCACGGCGGCTTTCGGCCCTTGTACGGCTGGACCTCGGGGCCGAGCACGGTCAGGACGTCGGCGATCCCGCCTGGGTTGGCCCGCGACCGGGTGACGTGCTCGCGCTCGCTCACGCATGCAGCGTACCGCCGGCTGTCCCCGCCTTCGATGAATGTGGATTCACCCGGCGGGGGGACGAGTCAGCTCACAAAGTTCGCGTGTGACCAGTGGCCGCGGCGGGCGTAGTAGTGGTGTGCGAGCGTTCGTCCTACTCGTGGCGCTGGTGGTCGGCGGCTGCGCCTCGGCCAGTGCCGGGCCGAAACCCGGCCGGCCCTCCAGCCCGCCGCCAGCCGGCCGGACCGCGCTCGTGGCCCACCTCAGCGTCCTTCGCCGCCCAGCCACGCAAGCAGACTCGAGCCCGGCGCTCAGGGCCACGCTGACCCGACTGGCGCACGGGGGCTGCGAGAGCCTGGTCGCCGACCCCGGCTTCACCCGCCTTGCAGCGGTCACCCGCGACGGCGCGCGCGCCTACATCGTGGCCTTCAAGCCGGCCGGCTGTGTTCCCCACTGCACCGGCACGGCCCGGATGTGCATCCGCCCGCTACCCCGAGTGGAGACGGTTGCGGTGCTCGCCGGCGGGGTCGAGAACTTCCCCGCCATCGCCACGCTCGCGGACCTGGAGGACGCGCGAGCAGTGGCGGCCAACAACTCCTGGCGGTTCGTGCTCGTGCCCGACGGCGTGGTCCGCGTGACCCTCCAGATCACGGGCAGCGGCAAACCCTACGCGATCACGGCGACGGTGCGGAACAACGTCGCCGTGCTCCACGCCCCAAAGCCCGGCACGATGCTCTGGCTGAACGCGGCCGGCCGGACCGTCACCCGCGCGCCGCTCTACTGAAGCGCCGGCTCTCCGGTGCGCGCCAGCAGCCGGTCAAGCGACATCAGCCGCTGACGGGCCCCGAGCGCCTGCGCCACTTGGTAGGCGGCGCGCTTTCGGAAGCAGCGCTGCCCGCTGCCACGGCCCGACGTCTCGACGGCGACCGAGGTCATCCGCACGCCCGAGAGCCCGCACGGGACGATCCAGCTGAACGGCTCGAGGTCGTTCTCGACGTTGACCGCGAACCCGTGGGTGGTGACCCCCCGGCGCACGCGAACCCCGATCGAGGCGATCTTTCGATCTGCGACCCACACGCCGGTGACGTCCGGACCCTCGGGTGTGCGGCCACGCGCCACCACGCCCTCCTCGGCCAGCGCGGCCACGAGCGCGTCCTCGAGCAGCCGCACGTAGCCGAGCACGTCGCCGTCCACGCGCACGATCGGGTAGCCCACGAGCTGGCCGGGGCCGTGGTAGGTCACCCGGCCGCCCCGGTCGGTCTCGTAGACCGAGATTCCCCGCTCGGCATACCAGTCCTCGCCGAACGGCAGCTCACCCGGACCTGTTCTACGCCCGCGCGTGTAGACCGGCTCGTGCTCGAGCGTCAGCAGCACGTCGGGCACCTCGCCGGCCTGGCGGGCGGCGCGGACGCGAGCCTGGAGCTCCAGCCCATCGCCGTACTCGATACGGCCGAGGTGGGCGACCCAGAGCTCGCGCATCATCAGCTGACGGATTCGAGGTGGCGCTTGACCGCGGCGAGGAACTGGGCCGAAAGCGCGCCGTCGAGCGCGCGGTGATCCCAGCTCAGACCGAGGATGCACATCGGGCGGATCGCGATCGAGTCGTTGCCGGCGGCGTCGGTGACCACGACCGGCCGCTTGACGACGGCCTCGAGATCGAGGATCGCCACCTGCGGCTGGTTGATGATCGGCGTGGCCATGATCGACCCGTACTGACCCGGGTTGGTGATCGTGAACGTGCCGCCCTGGACGTCATCCGGCGTCAACTGCCGGCCGCGAGCACGACGAGCGATGTCGCGCACCCGTGCGGCCAGGCCCTCGACCGACAGCTCGTGGGCCCGCTGGATTACCGGGACGATCAGGCCGTCTTCGCCCAGCGAGACGGCGATCCCGAGGTTCACATCGGTGTGGCGGGTGTAGTTCTCGCCCTCGAGCCATGCGTTCAGCGCCGGATATTCGCGGATCGCGTCCACGCACGCCCGAGCCACGAAGGCCAGAGCCGTCACCCCGAGACGGGCTCGCGCGGCCTCGACGCCGCTGAAGTCCACCTCGATCCAGGTCGTGCACGTGGCCGCGGTGTCGAGCGAGCGCTTCATGTGCTCGCCGATCTGGCGGCGCATGCGCGAGAGCTCGCCGCCCGAGCTCGGGAGCGGCATCCCGGCCGGGGCCGGGGCCGGGGCGGGGACCGGGGCAGGGGCAGGGGCCGGGGCAGCCGCCGCCGGCGCGGCCGGCGCCGCGGGGCGCGGGGCCACCGGCTCGGGCCGGTAGGGACTTTCGATGTGCAGCGGAGGCTCGGCGACCTCTGGGGTGCCGCCGCCCTCCACCAGAGCGAGCACGTCCTGCTTGCGCACGCGGCCGCCACGGCCGGTCCCCTGCACCGCCGAGAGGTCGATCCCGTGCTCGGCGGCGATCCGCTGTACGACCGGCGAGTACCGGCGCGAGTGGCCGTTGGAGCCCGCGGCCGCCCTCGGGGGCGCGGGCTCGGACACCGCCTCAGGGGCCGCAGCGGGCTCGGCCGGCGCCGGGGCCCCGCCATTGCCCGAAGGAGCCGGCTCCGAAGCGCCGTCGCTCGGGGCGATTCGCGCGAGCACCGATCCCACGGTCACCGTCGACTCGACCGGGACCAGGATCTCCGTCACAACCCCGGTCACCGGCGCCGGCACTTCCGTGTCGATCTTGTCCGTCGAGATGTCGCAGATCGCCGACTCGGCCTCGATCGTGTCGCCGACGCCGACGCGCCAGCCGATGACGGTGCCCTCGGCCACCGATACGCCCATCTGGGGCATCGTCACATCGACGGTTCCAGTCTCAGTAGGCGAGGAGCTCACGGCAAGCCTCCCTCACGCGCTCGACGTTTGGCAGTACCGCCTGCTCGAGCGGTGGCGAGAACGGAATCGGCACATCCGGGGTGGCGACGCGCACGACCGGACCGTCCAGATCCTCGAAGCCCTTCTCGGCGATCACGGCGGCCACCTGAGCGCCGGCCGCGCACATCCCGTTGGCCTCGTCGAGGATCACCACCTTCGAGCAGCGCGCGACGGAGTCGAGGATAGCCTCCTCGTCCATCGGCACCAGCGAGCGCAGGTCGAGCACCTCGATCGAGGCGCCGTCGATGTCCTCGGTGGCCTCGAGCGCGACGTGCACCATCGCCCCGTAGGCGATGACCACGAGGTCGGTCCCGGGCCGCGCGACACGGGCCGTGAACGGCGTCTCGTACACGCCCTCTGGCACCTCGCCCTTGACCCTCCGGTAGAGGTGCTTGTGCTCCATGTAGCAGACCGGATTCGGATCCCGGATGGCCGCATGCAGCAGCCCCTTGGCGTCCTCGGCGGTCGAGGGCGCGACGACCTTGATCCCGGGCGAGTGCATGAACCACGCCTCCGGGTTCTGGGAGTGATACGGGCCTCCGGAGAACCCGCCGCCACTTGGAAGCCGCACCGTGATCGGCACGGCCAGGCCCTGGCGGTAGTGCATCTTCCCGGCGACATTGACCAGCTGGTCGAAGCCGCAGGAGATGAAGTCGGAGAACTGCATCTCGCAGACCGGGCGCATGCCGACGACGGCTGCTCCGATCGCGGTGCCGATGATCCCCGACTCGGCCAGCGGGGTGTCCATCACCCGGTCGGCGCCGAACTCCTCGATGAAGCCGTCAGTGACCTTGAACGCGCCGCCGAACACGCCGATGTCCTCACCCATCATCATCACGCGCTCATCGGCACGGAGCTCGTCGCGCAGGGCGCTCGAGATGGCCTGAAGGTAGGTGAGAGGGGTCATTCCGATCCCCCTTTGCGAAAGCCGCTCCATGGCGCCTGCCCGTCGCCCAGCACCTCGGCCTCGCCCTCGCAGAACACGCCCATCGTGGCCGTGTCGGGATCGGGCATCGGGGCGCTCAGCGCCTCCTTCGCGGCGGCATCGATCTCGGCCGCTACCTCGGCCTTGAGCGCGTCGATGTCGACGCCGAGGTCGGCCAGCCGGGCCGACTGGCGGTCGATCGGATCGCGCTTTCGCCACTCCTCGACCTGCTCCTTGGGCACGTACTTCATGTCGTCGTGGGCGGCGTGTCCGTGCATGCGCATGGTCACGGCCTCGATCAGCGTCGGGCCCTCACCGGACAGCGCGCGCTCGCGGGCCGCCCGCGTGGCCTCGAACATCGCCTCGGCGTCGTTTCCGTCGACGGTCACGCCGACGAAGCCGTAGGCCGCGGCGCGCTCGACGGGGTCGACGGCGAACTGCTTGTCAAGCGGCGTCGAGTAGGCGTACTGATTGTTCTCGAGCACGAAGATCACCGGCAGCTTCTGCACGCCGGCCCAGTTCATGGCCTCGTGGAAGTCGCCGCGCGAGGTCGAGCCGTCGCCGAACCACGTCAACGCGCAGCGGCGCTCGTGGCGGATCTTGAAGGCCATCGCCATGCCGGTGGCGACGAGCATCATGTCGGGCAGCATCGAGACCATGCCCACGCAGCCGAGGTGGCGGTCGCCGAAGTGCACGTTCCCGTCGCGCCCGCCGGTGACGCCGGTCTCGCGGCCCATGTACTGGGCCAGGATCCGGGTGGGGGTCACGCCGCGCACGATGTGGGCGGCCAGGTCACGGTGCAGGATGCAGAGCCGGTCCTCGGGCGCCATCGCGAACGCCGCCCCGGCGGACACCGCCTCCTGCCCGAAGCCGTCGTAGAACGAGCCAGGGACCTTGCCTTGGCGGTACAGGCTCATCGCCCGCTCTTCCAGGCCGCGCATCATCAGCATCGCGCGCAGCAGCCATACTCGATCCTCGAGCTCGAGGTGCGCGGCCGCCGCCGACTGCTCGGCTACGGCCGACTCAACCGTGTGGGTTGCCATCTCTATGTGAAGTTCTCCCTCGTAGTTCCGGCCGCCGCGGGATCGCCGCCCGGCCTCATCTCAGGCGCCGCTCCGGGATCTTCCGGGTCGGGCGCCGCGAACTGGTCGCTGGGCTGAGATTACTCTGCTCGCACGGAACACCTCTACCCTCGCAGCCATGGATGCAGGGTGGCTGCGTCGCGCGCGCTGGCGTCGCCGGGGCGCCTGGCTGTGGCCCGCGTTCGCCCTCGCCACGGTCGCCGACACGGTGATCGGCGTGCGCCTGCCGGCGGTGGGAGAGAGCCAGTCGCTGCTCGCCGCGGCCGTGGCCGCACTTGTCCTGAACGCCCTCGGCGTCGTCGGGCTCTCCCGCGCGCTCGGATGGCTCGTACGTCGTTTCCGGCCCGACCTCCCGGCGGTGGTGGCACGCGACTATGCCGGCACGGCCATCCTGATCGTGATCGCCGCGGCGCTCCTGTTCGCGGGCGTCAACCACCGCCAGACGATCCTCGCCCACCGCCGCGCTCAGCTCGCCGCGGTCCAGCGCGCGCAGGCCTACATCTCAGCCCGGGCGCCGCGCGAGTTCCGCCGGGGCGCCGAGTGGGTCAACACGTTCGCGATCCAGGCCGGGCGGATCTACCGGGCGTGCGTCCAGGGCGTGCAGGACGGGCGCTTCTACTGCGTGATCGTCGACCTGCGGGGTGGCGTGCGCTTCAGCGGCCACGAGCCGAACTCGGTGTTCTCCGAGGGGGTCAACTAGCCGTTATGCTTGCGCCCGCGGGCGGGGCAACCAACCTCTGGGGGTAATCGCATGATCAGAGTTCGTACGCGTGCCGGCGCCGTTCTGGCCGCAGGCGCTGTGGCCCTGGCGGCCGCCGGAACGGCCGTCGCTGCCCATCCGGAATCCGGCAAGAAGTTCTCCGGGACGACCTCGGGACCGGAAATGAACGGCTTCAAGCCGGCGGTCACGTTCAAGACCGCGTCGAATGGCGCGCGCATCCTCAAGTTCGTCTTTCAGTCCGGCGGCTGCTTCGGCTCCGGCGGCCCGACCCAACCGGGAGTGAATTACCTCGCCAAGCCCTGGAACGTCCATCTGGTCGGGACGATCAAGGTCGGCTCGGACGGCAAGTTCTCGGTCAAGAACGCCAAGTCCACGTACAAGGTCGCGGTTCAGGGCAGCACGCAGTCCACGGTGACCACCGCGTCGGTCAGCGGCAAGTTCACGAACCGCAAGACCGCCACCGGCACGATCACCTACTCCCAGGCCTACAGCCAACCCGGCGTGCCGGGTTCGAGCTGCGGGCCCGTCAAGTTGACGTTCAAGGCGACTGTGAAGTAACCGGCTCGCCGAAGCAGGCGGCGCAGAACTCGGCCCCGAATGGGGTCAGCCTGACGCTGCGGTGCACCGTCTTGGCTCGTGCGGTCGCCCTGATCGCATCGAGCACGTGCGGCTGCGCTTCGAGCACCTGATAGCGGGCCATTCCCTCGAGCGGCTCGTCGCTTACGCTCACCAGCGCCAGGCGTTGCAGGTTGACCATGTAGGTGTCGACCTTGTCGGGGTGGCGGCAGCCGGCCTCCATGCCGAGCATGTTCAGCGCCGAAACGACGAGCTGCGAGCCCGCCCCGATCAGATTCGTCGCCCTGACGTCCACTGCCGGCTGCGCGCCGTCGTGTGCTAGCAGGCGCAGGATCCGGGCCTCGTCGGGCGCGAGCTCGGCGAGGACGCGCCCGAACGCCGGATGCACGCCATCGTCGTCGGAGAGGTCTGCCGAGCGTCGCAGGAGCTCGGCGCCGCGAGCGCGCAACTCGGGGGCGCCACCGTCCTGGTCGGGCGGGGTCAGCTCGCGCACGCGCGCCTCGAGATCGTCTACGCCGAGCAGCTCACGCGCGTAACCACGCACCGCCTCGGCCAGCTCGTTGGCGGCGTCCGCGTCGACGGCTGCGCGCACCACGCGCACCCCCGCCCGCAGGGTAACGCTCAGGCTGCGCGTCCAGGTGACGGCGGCCGCGCGCGCCAGCTCGGGCAGCACCTCCACGAGCTCCTGAGAGGGCTGCTGGACCTCGCCGGTCACGACCTCGTATTCGTCCGTTGTGTCCACTGTCACTAGTTACCCGAAGATCGCCAGATGCACGAGGCCACCCGCCAGGCCGAGCACCGCACCATGGAGGAGCAGCAGCCATTCGTCCTCGCGGGTGGCCGTTCTGAGCATTTCCGCGAAGTCCTCCGGCGGCATCTCCTTCATGCGCTGCTGGATCAACCGGCCCATGGTCTGGCTCTGCTGGGCGCTGAACTCCGGGTCGGTCAGCGGCCCCATCACCCGCTCGACCGGCTCGGCCGCGAACGCGTCGCGCAGAGCGTCGTACTCGCGCGCGCCCACGGCCACACGCACCGCCATACGCGCCGGCCCCACCGCCCTGTCGATCGCCGGCCGCATCGCGGACTCGATCAGCGCACGCGTCCGGTCTGACTGCGGGCCGCCCAGGAGCTCCTTGCCGAACTCCGAGACCGTCAGGATCTCCTCCGAGACGATCCGCGCGTACACGCCCGCGACCTCGGGCTGGCGGCGGATGAACAACCCCTGCACGCGGAACGGGCCCCAGCGCTCGGGCCGGGCGGGCTCGTAGATCATCCACAGCGCGACCCAGTTCGTGACGTAGCCGACGACGATCCCGAGGATCGGCAGCAGCCACCAGAACGGGGCGAAGTGCGTGATCGCGGCCACGGGGATGCCGAGGGCGAACCCGAACACGAAGCCGAAGTTCTGGATGAACTTCAGCTCGCGGCGGCCCATGTCCAGGAAGACGCAGTTCGCGAGCTCGGGATCGAAACGCTTGATCACCATCAGCTTGACGTCGACCAGCTGGTCGATGTTCTCGCCGATCTGATGCGTGAGCTCGCGGACGATGTCGGGCAGCTGATCCTCGACGCGCCGGATCACGAGGTCCTGGATCTGGGGCGGGAGTCGCTGCCAGAGGCGCGGCTGCTCGCGGAGCATGACCCGGCGCACGACCTCCGGGATGTCCGGACGCACGCGCTCGATGATCTGCTGGGCGATCTTGTCCGGCTCGAGCTGCTCGAAGAACTCGCGCGGCGTGCCGAGCTTGGCGATGCCGCTGTCCACGGCCAGGCTGCCCATCTTCGGCGCCCGCGAAGGCACGATCCCCTGCCAGCCGATCCCGCCCACCATCACCCCTGGGATCTGGCGCAGCTTATATGGAAGCCGGCGCGCGATCCGCTGAAGCCATCGCGCCCGAAAGCCCCGGAAGTGCACGGGATAGAACAGCATGAGCACCCCTGTCCAGTTGGTCAGGTAACCGATCACGCCGGTGACGATCGGGACCGTGATCAGGGCTAGGGTGCTGGCGCTCACGCGGACAGCAGACGCTACCCACTGTCGGTCGCCAGGGCGGCACTACCGGCCGCGGTGGCGGCGCGAGTCGGCGGCGGTCAGAACTCAACCGCCGCCTGGCGCCAACCACCGCTCCGAGTTCACAACTCCCCAGACGCTCGATCGCTGCGAGCCTTCCCAGGTAAGAAACGCTCGCCCGGTGCAGCTAACCCGGTATGAGCAAACTCATCCGCGGGCTGCCTGGCCACCCGCTCCATCCACCGCTGACGGATGCCACGATCGGGATGTACGTGCTCGCGGGGGGCCTGGCCATCATCGGCGCCGCCGGCGGGATCGAGCCCACCGCGGCCAAGGCAATGTGGCTGGCGCTGATCGGAGGTCTGATCGTCTCGGTCCCGACGGCCCTTACGGGCCTGGCGGATTGGCTCCTCATCGAATGGGGCTCACCTCGCTGGCGCACGGCCACCGCCCACCTCGCCGCGATGGTGAGCTCGGTGGTGCTGTTCGCGCTCGCGGCCTGGCAGCAGCACGAGGGCTACCGGCACGGCCACGTCACCACCGCCGGGCTGATCCTCACGCTGGCCGGGGTCGCCGTGCTCACCCTCGGCGGCTGGCTCGGCGGTTCGCTCGTCTTCGTGCACGGGACCCGGGTACTCGCTCCCGCCGCGGCTCCCGACGGAGACGTCATCCCGACACACAAGGAGGCGGCATGAAATGGGCCGCGCTGATCCTCTGGGTCATCACCGCTCTGGGGGGATTCACACTGCTCGGCATCTGGCTGCGCCGGGGCGGGCTCGGCCAGGCTGATCAACCGGGACGGCGGATCCGTCCGCCCCTGATCTTCGGGCATATGGGTCTGGCGGTGACGGGGCTCGTCCTGTGGATCATCTACGTGGCCGGCGCGGGCAAGGGGCTGGCCTGGGTCGCCTTCGTGCTGCTTCTCCTGGTTGCCAGCCTCGGCTTCGGGATGCTGGCCCTGTGGCTGCAGCGCCGCCAGACCCAGACGGTTGCCGTGGCGGGCGCCCCCAGCGGTCCCGCCGGCGACGGCGGCGTCCCGGCCGAGCAGCATTTCCCGTCCGGGATCGTCGTCCTGCACGGCCTGGTGGCCGCGGCCACGTTGGTTCTCGTGTTCCTCGCCGCCGTGTCGTGAGAGCAGTGCCGAGGGTGCTAGCGTCGAGCGGGTGTGGCAGCAGCAGGCGCCCGCGGTCATTGACGGCGAAGAGGCCTGGATCGCGGCCCTGCGCTCGCCCGGCGGGGACGCCGACGCCCGCGTGCGCGCCCACCTTGCAGGTCGTCCCGCCTGCGCGGAGGAATAACGAGAGCCTGCGCGCGTTCATCGCAGTGCAAGAGAGAGGAACAGCACCATGACGAACAGCGAGACGTACGTGATCGTTGGCGCCAGCCTGGCCGGCGCCAAGGCCGCCGAGGAGCTCCGCGAGCAGGGGTTCGACGGGCGCGTCGTGTTGATCGGCGCCGAGCCGGAGCGGCCGTACGAGCGTCCGCCGCTCAGCAAGGACTACCTGCGCGGCGAATCCGAGCGGGCGAAGGCCTACGTGCACGACGAGGGCTTCTACGACGACCACGACATCGAGCTGCTCGCGGACACCAACGCGATCGGCCTCGACGCGCGGAATCGCGAGCTCACGCTCTCCGACGCACGCACGCAGGGCTTCGACAAGCTGCTGATCGCCACCGGCGCCGAGCCGCGCCGGATCTCCGTTCCCGGAACCGACCTCGACGGGATCCACTATCTGCGCACCCTCGCCGATTGCGACGCGCTGCGCGAGCGGCTGGATGCCGGTGGCCGGGTCGCGGTCGTGGGCGCGGGCTGGATCGGCAGCGAGGTCGCCGCGTCAGCGCGGCAGCGCGGGCTCGAGGTCACCCTGATCGACCCGCTGTCGCTGCCGAATGAGCGCATCTTCGGTCCCGAGATCGGGACCTTCTACCGCGACGCGCACGCCTCGCACGGCGTCGAGCTGGCGCTCGGCGAGGGTGTCGAGGGATTTGAGGGTGATGGTCACGTGCGGGGTGTGCGGACGAGCACGGGGCGCGTCGTCGAGTGCGACTTCGCCGTCGTAGGCGTCGGGGTGGTTCCGCGCATCGCGCTCGCCCAGGGCGCAGGGCTTGAGATCGACAACGGCATCGTCGTGACCGAGCGCCTCGAGACCTCCGCGCCGGGCGTGTTCGCGGCGGGCGACGTGGCCAACGCCTGGCACCCGTTCTTCGAACAGCGCATCCGCGTGGAGCACTGGGCCAACGCGCTCAACCAGGGGCCGGCCGCGGCGCGTTCCATGCTCGGCCAAGGCGGAGCCTACGACCGGATCCCTTACTTCTTCTCGGACCAGTACGACGTCGGCATGGAGTACTCGGGCTACGCCACGAGCTGGGACGAGGTCGTCTTCCGCGGCGACCGCGACGCCGGCGAGTTCATCGCCTTCTGGCTGAAGGACAGCCGCGTCGTGGCGGGGATGAACGTCAACGTGTGGGACGTCAATGAGCACGTGCAGGCGCTGATCCGCTCCCGACGCGAGGTCGACGCCGCTGAGCTCGCCGGCTCCGGCACCTCGCTCGAGGAGCTCGCAGCGGTAGCCTCGCGCGGATCGCAAGCTACGTAGCCCTCATCACCGGCGCCTCGAGCGGAATCGGCGAGGCCACGGCGCGCCGGCTGGCGCGCGAGCCCGACACCGCCCTCGTGCTGGTCGCCCGCCGCGCCGACCGGCTGAACGCGCTGGCGTCCGAGCTCGGCGGGGCGCACGTGATCGCGATCGATCTGACCGAGGCCGGCGCCCCGGAGCGCATCGCGAGCGAGGTCAGAGCCCGTCACGGCGCGCTTCACCTGCTCGTCAACAACGCCGGCGCCGCCTGGCGCGGATACTTCGCCGACGGCGGCTGGGAGAACGTCGAGCGACACATGCGCCTGGACTTCGAGGCTCCGGTGCGGCTCACCGAAGCCCTCCTGCCGTTGCTCCGCGAGAGCGTCGAGGGCGCGCCCGGCCGGGTCGCGATCGTCAACGTCGCCAGCACCGCCGCACGCGTGGCTCGCCCGCGCTCGGGCTCATACTCGGCGGCCAAGTTCGCCCTCGCCGGCTGGAGCGACGCCCTGTACGCCGAGGAGGCCCGCCACGGCGTGCACGTCGGCCTGGTCCTCCCCGGCTTCATCCGCACCGAGGGCTTCCCGGCCCGCGAGCTGCTGGCGTCGGTCCGCACCCGGTGGCTCGTCTCCGAGCCCGAGCACGTGGCCGAGGCGATCGTGGCCACCGGGCCCGGCGGCAAGGCCGAGCGCTACGTGCCGCGCGGTTACTGGTTCGCCGCGGCGGCGCGGATCCTCGCCCCGGCGCTCGTGCGCCGAGCTCTCGCCGGCGGAGGGTTCACAACGAGCACGGGTGGGGAACAAAGCTAAGGAAAGCCGCGTAACCTACACGGGTGTAACTTCGCCCAAGGACCAGGAGGCCGGCTCGAGAATGAACGCCAATCCCCGCCGCGTGGCCGTGCTCGGCGGCATCCGTATCCCCTTCGCACGTCAGGACGGCCCGTACGCCCGGGCGTCCAACCAGGACATGCTCACCGCCACGCTCGACGCCGTCGTCGAGCGCTTCGGCCTGCAGGGTGAGACGCTCGGCGAGGTTGCCGCCGGCGCCGTCCTCAAGCACAGCCGTGATTTCAACCTCACGCGCGAGTGTGTGCTCGGCTCCAAGCTGGCCCCCGAGACCCCGGCCTACGACGTCCAGCAGGCTTGCGGCACAGGGCTCGAGTCGACGATCCTCACCGCCAATAAGATCGCGCTGGGCCAGATCGAGTCTGCGATCGCGGGCGGCGTGGACACGACCTCGGACGCTCCGATCGCGATCAACGAGGACCTGCGCGGGATCCTGCTCGACGCCAACCGCGCGAAGTCGAATGCAGCCCGCCTGAAGACGCTGGCGAGGATCCGTCCCCAGCAGATCGTCCCCGAGCTTCCGCGTAACGCCGAGCCGCGCACCGGGCTCTCGATGGGCGAGCACGCCGCGATCATGGCCAAGGAGTGGGGGATCGGACGCGAGGAGCAGGACGAGCTCGCCGCGGCCAGCCACCATAAGCTCGCCGACGCGTATGAGCAGGGCTTCCTCGACGACCTCGTCGTCCCCTTCCTCGGCCTCGAGCGCGACCAGAACCTGCGTCCGGACACCAGCACCGAGAAGCTGGCCAAGCTCAAGCCGGTGTTCGGCGGGGAGGACGGCACGATGACGGCCGGCAACTCGACGCCCCTGTCGGACGGCGCCTCCGCGGCGCTGCTGGCGGCCCCCGAGTGGGCGGCGGAGCACGACCTCCCGGTGCAGGCGTACCTCGTCGACGCCCAGACGGCGGCGGTGGACCACGTCCACAAGCGGGAGGGGCTGCTGATGGCCCCCGCCTACGCGGTGCCCCGGCTGCTCGCGCGTAACGGGTTGACGCTCCAGGACTTCGACTTCTACGAGATCCACGAGGCGTTCGCGGCGCAGGTGTTGTGCACCCTGCGCGCCTGGGAGGACCCGGTCTTCTGCCGAGAGCGCCTCGGGCTCGACGCGCCGCTGGGCACGATCGACCGCGACAAGCTGAACGTTCACGGCGGCTCGCTGGCCGCCGGGCACCCCTTTGGGGCCACCGGCGGGCGGATCGTGGCGGGGCTGGCGAAGATGCTCCGAGAGCGAGGGGAGGGCCGGGGCCTGATCTCGATCTGTGCGGCCGGGGGGCTCGGTGTCACGGCGATCATGGAGGCAGCGGCATGAGTGACCGTTACCAGCAGTTGGTGAACACTCCGATCGGGCGGATCGTGAGCAAGCAGATCGGCCTTCCCTCCCCGGTGCCGCTCGAGCGCTACGAGCCCGGGCAGCCGGTGATAGACGGCGCGGTCCTGCTCGGAGCGGCGCCCGGCGGGCGGCTGGCCGGGCAACTTGCGCGGGTTCTGCAAGCGATCGAGGCAGAGACCTACACCCCGCGCGAGCCGATCGAGCTCCGTGAGGCGGCCGCTGACGCGGGGCTCGACGCCGGGATGTTCAACCCCCAGACCGCGGGCGAGGACGACACCTTCAAGGCGGTCGTCTTCGACGCCAGCGGGATCGCCTCGACGGCCGAGTTGCGCGAGGCGTGGGCGTTCTTCGGGCCGGCGATCCGGCGCGTGCGCGGCAGCGGTCGCGTCATCGTGTTCGGCACCCCACCCGAGGACTGCTCGGATTCCGCGGCGCACGTGGCTCAGCGCGCGCTCGAGGGGTTGACCCGCTCGATGGCCAAGGAGGTCCGCCGCGGCGCCACCGGGCAGCTCGTGTACGTGCGCCCAGGCGCCGAGGCGGCGATCGAGTCGACGCTGCGCTTCCTGCTCTCACCCCGCTCGGCTTATGTCTCGGGCCAGGTGATCAGGATCAGCGGCCGGTACCTGCCCCCGGACGCGATCGATTACGAGCTGCCCCTGACCGGCAAGGTCGCGTTGGTGACCGGCGCCTCGCGTGGGATCGGGGAGGCGATCGCGGAGGTGCTCGCACGCGACGGCGCGCACGTCGTCGGCGTTGACGTGCCGGCGATGAGCTCGGAGCTCGACGCGGTCACGAGCCGGATCGGCGGCTCGGCGCTCGCTCTCGACATCACCGACCCCAGCGCGCCGGATCAGATCGTGAGCCACCTCGTGACCGAGCACGGCGGCGTCGACGCCGTCGTGCACAACGCCGGCATCACCCGCGACAAGACGCTCGGCCGCATGAGCGACGAGCTCTGGGACACGGTGCTGGCCGTGAACCTGATTGCTCCCGAGCGGATCACCGCCGCGCTGCTCGAGCGCGACGCGATCCGGCCGAACGGCCGCGTCGTCGGCGTGTCCTCGATCAGCGGCATCGCCGGCAACGCCGGGCAGACCAACTACGCCACCTCGAAGGCGGGAGTTATCGGGCTCGTAGAGACCCTGGCCCCAGCGATGGCCGAGCGCCAGTCGACGATCAACGCGGTGGCGCCCGGGTTCATCGAGACCCGCATGACACAGGCGATGCCGATCGCCACCCGGGAGGCGGGCCGGCGCATGAACAGCCTCGCCCAGGGCGGGCTGCCCATCGACGTGGCCGAGACGATCGCCTGGTTTGCGAGCCCGGGGTCGAGCGCGGTCAACGGTAACGTCGTGCGCGTGTGCGGCCAGAGCCTGATCGGAGCCTGATCGGCCATGGCGACGCGTGAGCTTTCAGGCTCCCCGCGCATGGCGGGGCTGTTCGCCCGAGCGGGCATGGGGTCGATCCCCGGCGTCTCACGGCTGCCGATGGTCGGTGGCGGCCGGGGGCGCGAGATCCCCGATCTCACGCTCGTGCTGCGCGACGTCGGGGTCGATCGCGAGCGCCTGGCCGCCTACGACCGCGTTTGCGGCTTTCGCCTCAGCGACCGGTTGCCCGCGACCTACCCCCACATGCTCGCGTTCCCGCTGCAACTCGCGCTGATGACCGACCCGAGCTTCCCGTTCGGAGCCATCGGGTTGGTGCACATCGCCAACCGGATCACCCAGCACCGGGCGATTCGCGCCGATGAGCGCCTCGAGCTGAAGGTGTGGGCGACGCCGCTCGAGCCCCACCCCCGCGGCCGGCAGTTCTCACTCTGCTCGGAGGCCCGCTCCGGCGGTGAGCTGGTCTGGGAGGAGACGTCAACCACGCTGCGCCGCGGCCCGGGTACGGACGCGCCCAAGGAGGGGCGCCGTCAGCTGCCGGTGGCCTCGGAGCTGACGCCCGCGGCCACCTGGAAGCTTCCCGGCGACCTCGGTCGCCGCTATGCCTCTGTCTCGGGCGACTTCAACCCGATCCACGTCCACCCCCTCACCGCCCGCCTGTTCGGGTTTCCGTCAGCGATCGCCCACGGCATGTGGACGAAGGCCCGCTGCCTGGCGGCGCTCGAGCCCCAGCTGCCCGAGGCGTTCACGGTGAACGTGGCGTTCCGAAAGCCGGTCGTGCTCCCGGCGCGGGTGACCTTCGCCGAGCAGACGCGCCCCGGCGGTATCGACTTCGCGGTCCGCGACGCGCATAAGGACACGCCCCATCTCGAGGGCCGGCTGAAGTTCGCCAAGCGGCCGGTGCGGCGAAGCACGCGGCCGGCGGCGCGAGCGGGCGGGGGCGCCCGCTAGGCCGAGCGCGGCGCTCGCTCGTCGGCCAGCTCGTCGAACATTGCCCGCAGGGCGTCGAGCACCGCGGCGGCGGTGTTCAGCTCATCAGGACCGAATCCGGAGAAGGCGGCGCGGAAGCGAGGCTCGTAGACGGCGTGCTTGCGCTCGACCAGCTCGCGGCCACGCTCGGTGAGCGCATTCAGGACCACGCGCCGGTCGCGCTCGGAGCGCGTGCGCTGAACGAGGCCGGCTTCGGCCAGGCTCTCCAGCATCTCGGTCGCGGCCGCGGGGCTGAGCTCGGCGGCGAGCGCGATCTCCCCCGCGGGAAGCGCCTCGCCCTCGCGCAGGCAGAACAGCACGCCGTAGGCGGCATCCCCCAGCTCGCCGGTGCCGTGGGTCTCGCGTCCGCGCATGCGGCGCCGCGCTGCCATGGCGCCCTTGAACGCGCGCGCGAGCTCGGCGACGGCCTCCTCGCGCTCGGCGTCGGGCACCGTGGCGGCCATCAGGCGATCGCCTCCGCGAGCGCCTGCGGCTCGAGTCTGGCCGCCGAGGCCTTCTCGGCTCGAGCGGCGCGCTCGGCCCGCATCAGGATGATCGAAGGCACGACGGCCACCGCGGTCAGCGCCGCCGCCGCCCAGAACGCGGTGCCGTACGCGGCGGCAGCGGCATTCAGCGAGTGCGCTCCGCTCAGAGCCCGCTGGAGCACGACGGCCAGCACCGCGGTGCCGATCGAGCCGCCGACTCGCTGAAGCACGTTCAGCTGGGGCGTGGCATGAGCAAGCTCGGAGCGGTCAAGTGAGGCGAAGGCCGCTGCCATCGCCGGCATGAACGCGAACCCGATGCCCATTCCCCGCACGAACATCGCCACAGACAGCCACGCGATCGAGGTATGCGCGCCGATCATGGCGAAGGGGATGGTGGCCACGGTGGTCAGCGACACGCCGAACAGCGTGAGCCCTCCGCCGCCGAAGCGGTCGGTGAGCTTGCCGGCGATCGGCATCATCAGCGCCGCCCCGAGACCCTGAGGCGCAGTGAGCAAGCCGGTGTCGACGACCGTCTCGTGACGGATCGTCTGCCAGTAGAGGGGCAGCAGGATCATGCCGCCGAACAGTGCGGCGCCAAGGCAGAACATCGCCACCGACGCCGTCGAGAAGGTCGGGCGGCGGTAGAGGTGAAGATCGAGCAGGGGCTCGGGAACGCGCAGCGCGTGCCGGCAGAAGATCGCCACCAGCGCCAGACCGCCGAGGCAGGGGAAGATGACCTTGGAAGACCCGAAGCTCCCGGTGGTGCCGATCTCGGCGAGGCCGTAGGTGAGCAGCGGGAGCCCGGTGGCCACCAACGCCAGCCCTCGGACGTCCAGCCGACCCGCCTGCCCCGGCTTGGGGGCCGGGAGGAAGCGCATCGCCGCCGCCAGGGCGATCACGCCGATGGGCAGGTTCACGTAGAAGATCCAGCGCCAGCTGAAGTTCTGCACGATCAGGCCGCCGATCGTCGGGCCGAGGATCGGGGCCAGCATCGCGGGGATGGCCACGATGCTCATCACCCGTCCCATCCGTTGCGGGCCGGCCGCGCGGGCCATCATCAGCTGGCCGATGGGAAGGATCATTCCGCCGCCCACGCCCTGCAGAACGCGGAAGATCACGAGCTCCTCGGTGGAGTTGGCGAGGCCGCACAGCGCGGATCCGAGCACGAACAGCGCCAGCGAGATCATGTAGATGCGCCGCGCGCCGAACCGGTTCGCGGCCCAGCCGGTGACCGGGATCACGGCCGCCAGCGCGAGCATGTAGCCCGTCACCACCCACTGGATCTCGGCGATCGGCGAGTGGAGCTTGTGGCTCAGCGTGGCCAGGGCGACGTTGACGATCGTGGTGTCGAGGATCGACATGATCGACCCGAGGATCACCACGCCGCTGACCCGCCAGACGTGGGCTTCGATTCGGTCGGAGGTCGTAGCGGGGCTCATGAGTGGGGTATCGTCAGAAATCTAAGGTACCTAAATATTAGGCTCCGAAGCATCTTCTCGTCAAGTCACTGCCCACTATCGTCATAGCCGTGACCACCTTTTCCGAGCTCGGGCTGAGCGATCCCGTGCTCGAAGCGATCCACGACGTCGGCTATGAAGCGCCGAGCCCGATCCAGGAGCAGGCGATCCCGCCCCTCCTCCAGGGACTCGACGTGATCGGCCAGGCCCAAACCGGCTCGGGTAAGACCGCGGCCTTCGGGCTGCCGCTGATCGAGCACGTCGACCCCGAGGAGCCCGAGGTCCAAGGGCTCGTGCTCACCCCGACCCGCGAGCTCTGCATCCAGGTCACCCAGGCGCTGCGCGCGTACGGCAAGCGCAAGGGGGTGGACGCGGTGGCGGTGTTCGGAGGCGCGCCGATCCGCACTCAGCAGGCGCAGTTGCGGGCCGGAGGGCACATCGTCGTCGGCACGGTCGGGCGCGTGAAGGACCTGATCTCGCGCCATTCGCTGGTCCTGCACTCCTGCCGCTTCGTGGTGCTCGACGAGGCCGACGAGATGCTCGACCTCGGCTTCCTGGAGGACGTCGAGCGGATCCTGTCGCTGACACCCTCGAGCCGTCAGACGGCGCTGTTCTCCGCCACGATGCCTCCGGCCATTCGGCGCCTGGCCGATCAGTATCTATACGACCCGGTGCTCGTGAAGGTCCAGACGGCCACGCTGACCGTGGACACAGTCGAGCAGTTCGTGCTCGAGCTCTCCGCGCGTGAGAAGGCGGACAGGCTAGTCGAGGTCCTGGACGCCGAGACCCCCGATCAGGCGATCGTTTTCGTGCGGACGAAGATCCGCTGCGAGCAGTTGTTCAGGACGCTGCGCGACCGCGGAGAGAACGTCAAGGCCCTGCACGGCGACATGACCCAGGGCGCCCGCGACGGGGTGATGATCTCCTTCAAGGACGGCCGCCTGCCGATCCTCGTGGCCACCGACGTGGCCTCGCGCGGGCTTGACATCTCGGGGGTCTCGCACGTGATCAACTTCGACGTCCCCACCTCGCCCGATATCTACGTCCACCGCATCGGGCGCACCGGGCGCGTCGGCCGCAGCGGCCGGGCGATCACCTTCGCCGAGCCCCGTCAGCGCCGCGAGGTCGAGGCGATCGAGAAGCACGCGGGCGTCAAGCTGGCCCCGTGGGTGAAAGGCGCTCATGTCGCTCCCACCGCGCCTGTGGTCAAGCCCCCGCGCCACTCCAAGCCGCACGTGTCGGCCTCGAGCGACGGGCCCGCCTGCAAGCTCATCCTCTCGATCGGGCGCTCGGCCGACGTCGAGCCCTCGGACATCATCCACGCCATCACGGCTGCCACCGGCCTCGATGGTGAGGCCGTCCGAAACGTGCGCATGCTCGAGCGCTTCACCCTCCTGGAGGTCCCCGAGCGGGCTGCCGAGCGGGTGGTGCAGGAGCTGAGCGGGAGCCGGCTGGCCGGTCTCCAGCTCACGCTCGAGCCCGTCCGCGGCTGACCCGGCGCGTCGGGTTGACCTCTCGCGGGGGCGGGTGTAGGTTCGCGCGGTAAGCCACTATCCAGGGGGAGAGAGGGAGGTAGAACGTGCGACGTTCAGCGGCGCTTTTCTGCGTGGCCGCGGCGGTGACCGTCTCGCTTGTGTTCTCCGCGAGCGCTTCTGCGGCCGGGTTGTTGCAGATCTCGACCGACCCATTCACGATCGGGCCGGGCCAGCATGCAACCCAGGTCGAGCCCGATAGCTTCGCCTGGGGCAGCACCTGGATCGGAGTCTTTCAGGATGGGCGAATCTTCAACGGCGGGGCCACGGACATCGGCTTCTCGGTCTCGCACGATGGCGGGGCCACCTTCACCACAGGGACCCTGCCGGGCACTACGGTGGGCTCCTCGCCCGCCGGGCGCTACCTGGCGGTCAGCGATGCGTCGGTCGCCTATGACGCGCGCGACGGGGTGTGGCTGGTCTCCTACCTGGGGGTCGCCCCGGGGGACCGCTTCCAGGTCGACGTGCTCGTCAGCCGCTCGACCGATGGCGGCGCCACGTGGGGCCTGCCGATCGTGGTGGCATCCAACGGCGATTTCTTCGACAAGAACTGGACGACCTGCGACAACTTCCCCACGAGCCCGTTCTTCGGGCACTGCTACACCGAGTTCGACGACGTCAACCAGTTCGACCTCGAGCAGCTGAGCACCTCCACGGATGGCGGCCTCACCTGGGGCGCGCCGCTGCATACCCCGGACCTCGCCCTCGGACTCGGCGGCCAGCCGGTCGTGCAGCCGAACGGGAGGGTGATCGTGCCCTTCGAGGGATTCAACGACACCTCGCTCCTGATCAAGTCCTTCTCGACCGAGAACGGCGGCGCGAGCCTCACCCATTCGGTGCTGGTGGCCACTCAGTTCATCCACAATCCAGCCGGCGACCTACGTGGCCCGCAACTGCCGTCGGGCCGGATCGACGGCGCGGGGAAGGTCTACGTGGTGTGGGCCGACTGCCGCTTCGAGCCGGGCTGCACATCGCTGTTCAACGCCGGCAGCGAGGAGGACCTCGTGCTCAGCACGAGCACGGACGGGCGCACCTGGACCTCGCCGGCGCGCATCCCGCTCGATCCGGTCGGCAGCGGTGTCGATCACTTCCTGCCCGGCCTCGGGGTGGACCCCGCCACCTCGGGAACGAGCGCGCACCTGGCGCTCGTCTATTACTACTACCCGCACGGTGACTGCCACACGGCGACCTGCCAGCTCGACGTCGGGTTCTCGGCCTCGAGCGACGGCGGCGCGACGTGGTCGCCGGGGTCCCAGATCGCCGGGCCCATGCATCTGACCTGGCTGCCGTTGACCAGCCAGGGCTACATGGTCGGCGATTACTTCTCGACCTCGTTCGTGAACGGGCTGGCGTACCCGGTCTTCGCGGTCGCCTCTCCGCCGTCGGGCGACGTGTCGAGCTGCTTCACGGCCACGCCGCACTGCAACCAGGCCATGTTCACCGTGAGCGGTGGGCTTCCGGCCGCGGCGGTGACGGCCAGCGCAGCTCGGGCGCGGCTGGCGGTGACCCGGACCAAGCGCGTGCACGTCAGGGCACGGCACCGCCGGGTCGGACTGCCGACGGCGCGGTAACACAATCGGTGGCGGGCGCGGGTTTGCCGATCCGCGCCCGCTTCGGTTGGGGACGGGCCCGTGGTTCACTCGCCGGAACTGGCAGCGGCAACGCCGGTGAGCACGATCGCACCCGTGCACGCCAGGAACAGCCAGTAACCGTAGCGGTGGCTCGGTGACACGCCGAGCGCGAGCGTGGTGGGCTTGAGCTCTCCCACCGCGGCGAAGACCGCCAGCAGCCAGCCTGCGGCCGCCAGGGCCAGGAACACCGCACGCCAGCGAAACCAGCCGGCGATAACCGCGGCAGCGGCTGTCGCGAGCAGGCCGAGGAGGAGGAGCGTGGCGAGCGTGTGCAGGCCGTGCCAGGCGCTGCCCTGGCCGGTGGCTCCGAACTCCACCAAGAACCCCCGAGGGGCTCCGAGCCACGGAAGCCAGAGGGTCACGAGGGCCACCACGCAGGCGAGCCAGATCGCGGCGACGGCGGGACGAACCGCCGGAGCCGGCTCGAAGAAGCGCGATCCGATCGCGGCCAGCAGGCTGCCGCCGGCGACGCCGAGGCAGGCCACCAGCGTGATCCACGGACCCGCCAGCATGTTCGAGCCGAGCTGGCCCGGGACGTCGATCGGCAGCGGCCCGAGCGGCGAGCGGCCCGCGATCCGGTGCACCACGACCAGCGCCGCCGCGAGTCCGAGCAGACCGACCGCGGCCTGCAGGGATCGGCGGGCGTTGCCGGGGAGCAGCTCGGCCAGGAGCGCGAGCGGGGCGAGGATTCCGGCTCCGAGCACGAGCGCCTTGCCGTCGCCGAGCGACGACCAGCCGCTGCGGACGAGCTGGGGGCAGAACCCGAACGGGCAGATCGAGCTGCGCCCGTACCAGGTGATGAACAGGGCGGCGATCACCGCCGGACCGCTGATCGACGCGATCACGGCCCCGACGAGCCGGACGGCGCGGATGTCCGAAGCGCTCACGTACCTCAGTACGTAATCGGGAACGGATTGGTCACAGGTCGGTCCGCGCCGGCCGGCGGCATCCGCGATCCACCCACTAGGCTGCGCTCGTATGAGCACAGCCAAGATGCACACCAACCATGGGACGATCGCTGTCGAGTTCTTCGATGACGACGCGCCGAAGACGGTCGAGAACTTCCGCAAGCTGGCCGCCGACGGCTTCTACGACGGGATCACCTTTCACCGCGTGATCACGGACTTCATGATCCAGGGCGGCTGCCCGCAGGGCACCGGCACCGGCGGACCCGGCTACACGTTCGAGGACGAGTTCAACCAGCACAAGGTCGTCCGCGGTGCCCTGGCCATGGCCAACGCCGGCCCGAACACCAATGGCTCGCAGTTCTTCATCGTGACCACCGCGGCCGCGCCCTGGCTGGACGGCAAGCACACCGTGTTCGGCGAGGTCACCGACGGCATGGAGGCGGTGGACGCGATCGAGGGACTGCCCACCGACGCCCGCGACCGTCCGCTCGAGCCGGCGGTGATCGAGTCGATCGAGCTCGACGCGTAGTTCATGCCCGGCGCCCCTCTCGAGGGCGTGCGCGTCCTCGACTTCTCGCGCGTGCTCGCGGGGCCATACTGCACGATGGTGCTGGCCGATCTCGGCGCCGAGGTGATCAAGATAGAGCGGCCGGGCGCCGGCGACGAAACCCGGAGTTGGGGGCCGCCATTCGCGGGGGGAGAGGCGACGTATTACCTCTCGGTCAACCGCGGCAAGCGCAGCGTGGCTCTGGATCTGGCCGACGCCCGCGCGCGGCCTGCGGTGCAGGCGCTGGCGGCCGGCGCCGACGTCGCGATCGAGAACTTCCGCACGGGCGTCGCGGACCGGCTCGGGATCGGCTACGAGGCGCTGCGGGTGTTACGGCCGGACATCGTCTACTGCTCGATCACGGGTTATGGCTCTGGCCGCGAGCCGGCCGGCAGGGCGGGGTACGACTTCACGGTGCAGGCCGAGTCGGGGCTGATGAGCATCACCGGGGAGCCCGACGGGGCGCCGATGAAGGTGGGGGTCGCGTTGCTGGACGTTCTCTGCGGGATCCATGCCGCGACCGGCATCGTCGCCGCCCTGCGGGCCCGGGAGCGCACCGGTGAGGGGCGTCGGATCGAGGTCTCTCTGCTCGACAGCGCGCTCGCCGGCCTTGTCAACGTGGCCCAAGCGGCACTCGCGACGGGTTCCGAAGCCGGGCGCTACGGCAACGCCCACCCGAGCATCGTGCCCTACGAGCCGTTCGAGACCGCCGACGGCTGGATCGCGGTGGCGGCCGCGAATGACTCGCTGTGGGGGGCGCTCTGCGCGGCCTGCGACCGGCCGGACCTGGCCGGCGACGAGCGCTTCGCCGGAAATCCCGGGCGGGTGGCTCATCGTGAGGAGCTCGTCGCTGAGCTGGCGCGGACGTTCGCGGCGCAGGGGGCGGATGAGTGGCTTGTTCGGCTGGAGGCCCACGGGGTGCCGGCGGGCAAGATCCGGGGCGTCGGCGAGGCGTTCGCTGCGGCTCGTGACGCCGGCCGGCCGGCGACGGTGACGGTCAGCCATCCCACAGCGGGTGAGCTCTCGCTCCCCGCCAGCCCGATCTGGGTCGAGCCGTCGGGGGCCGCTGCTGCGCCGCTGCCCCCGCCGCTGCTGGGCGAGCACACGCGGGAGGTGCTGGGCGAGCTTGGACTCGATGCCGACGAGCTGATCGGGGCGGGAGTGGCTGCCGGCCCCGCGGAGCACAAAGCCGCCCGCTGAGGCGTGCACGCGAACCCAAATCGCGTGCAGCCGCGGCGATCTGGGGCCTGACGCACGCATAGCGTGCACGCGAGCCCAAATCCGCCTGGGTGCACCGAGTTTGGGCCCGCATGCACGCAGTAGGCTTCGCCTCCGAAAGTTCGGCCTGAGGAGACACCATGGCGACCGTCACTGACCATCCCGCGCAGAGCACCGCCGGGCGCACGATCCCCGTCGAGAACCCGGCCACGGGAGCCGTGATAGGCGAGATCCCGGTCATGGGTGGCGAGGAGCTGGCTTCGCTCGCCGCCGCCGCCCGCCGGGCCCAGCGCGAGTGGGAGGACGCCGGCTTCGACGGACGGGCGCGGGTGTTCGACCGGGCGCGGCGGTGGCTGCTCGACAACGCCGACCGGGTGATCGAGCAGGTGGTGGCCGAGAGCGGCAAGACCGTGGAGGACGCTCAGCTGGCCGACTTCGGCTACACGGTCTCGGCGCTCCAGTTCTGGGCCAAGGAGGCGGCGCACTACCTGGCCGACGAGCGTGTGCCCTCGTGGAATAACCCGGTGGCGATCGGCAAGAAGCTCATGATCCGGTATGCGCCGATCGGGGTCGTGGGCGTGATCGGGCCCTGGAACTACCCGATCACGAACAACTTCGGGGACTGCATTCCGGCGCTGGCGGCGGGCAATAGCGTGATCCTCAAGCCGAGCGAGGTGACGCCTCTGAGCTCGCTGCTGATGGCCGAGATGATGCGCGAGTGCGGCCTTCCGGAAGGCGTCTTCCAGATCGCCACGGGCGATGGCTCGACCGGCGCGGAGCTGATCGGGCTCGTGGACTGCGTGATGTTCACGGGGTCGTCCCGCACCGGCAAAGCGGTGATGAAGGCGGCCGCCGACGCGCTCATCCCGTGCTATCTCGAGCTCGGCGGTAAGGACCCGATGATCGTCTGCGCCGACGCGAACCTCGAGCGCGCCGCCAACGCCGCCGCGTTCTACTCGATGAACAACGCCGGCCAGGTCTGCATCTCGATCGAGCGCGTTTACGTCGAGGAGCCGGTGTACGACCGGTTCGTCGAGCTCGTCACCGAGAACGTGCGCGCTCTGCGCCAGGGCCAGCCGAGCGGCCCAGGCTCAGTCGACATCGGGGCGGTCACCTTCCCGCCGCAGCTGGACATCGTCGAGGGTCACGTCGAGGACGCGCTGGCCAAGGGCGCGAAGGCGGTGGTCGGCGGGCAC
>DATGJM010000050.1:0-2376 GCA_035295205.1 Solirubrobacteraceae bacterium
TCTGACTGGTGGATCTCCGCCGACGTCTTGCCCTCGTAGTCACCGTAGTCGAGCTCTCGCAAGAGCGGTGTGACAATCGGTCGCGAGAAACCCGCGAGCTCGGCCGTCTGCAGCGCGCGGCGCAGCGGGCTCGCGTAGACGGCGTCAAAGGGGATCGCCGCCAGCCTGGGCTTCAGGGCGACGGCGTTCTGCTCGCCATGAGCGGTCAGCGGGAGGTCGGTCGAGCCCGTGTGGCGGCCGGAAAGGCTCCATTCGGTCTCGCCATGACGGACGACGTAGAGCTCGAGCGTCAGGCGGGCTTGCCCATCATCTCGGGACGGCCCGAGCGCAGGGAACGCCCGGCGCTCTCGATGACCGCGCCGGCGCGGACGCGTTGACCCGGCCGGACGCACACCAGGCCGACCGCGGCCTGCCCGCCCTGGGGCTTGAGCGCTTCGCTCACGGCGGCGAGCACGCGGTTTGCCGCGTGGGCCGTGCCCGCGACGTCGGTGTCGGGAAGGATCGCCAGGAGCTGAGGCGGCGTGCGGCCGAGGACGCCCGGTGTGTCCACGTCACGAACGGTGCCGGCCAGGGCCGCGGCCATCGTCTTCAGCGCCTCGTCCGCCGTCATCGAGCCGCCCGCTTCGATGAGGAGGACGCCGAGATTCCGCTGGTAGCGGTGGGCACGCGCGAGCTCGTCCTCCAGCACGGGCCTCACGAAGCGTTCGTTGAACAGGCCCGTCGTGCGGTCAACGATGTGAAGAGGCTCGGCCTGGGGATCGTCTGCCCGGACACCGCAGGACGGGCAGAATACGGCGCCCTGGGGTAGTGGGGATCCGCAAGCCTGGCAGGTCTGCGCCTCGGGCCGGCGGCGGAGAAAGTCGCCAATCGGCATTCGGTAAAGCCTATCAGTCGTGTTCGCCATGCCTTGCCGGACCCCTTAACAGCCTGGGTTGTGGTCTGTGTCCTCGAATCCTAAGCTGCGACGAGGTGTGCTGGTCGGGGGAGGGGAACAGCGCCGGAGTGGGAGGGCCCACGGATGGCCTGCCCGCTCGTCGGCGGGCCCACGACCGAGGCGAGGTGTCGCCGCCGGGAAGGTTGGGCCTCGGCTCAGCCGACGGCCGCGGCCGCAGTGATGAGCCACTGGTCGGCCCACTCGGAGACGGCGGCGAGGACCGGCTCGAGCGCACGCCCACGCGAGGTGAGTCGATAGCTCACGCGCACGGGCGGGCCGGGGTCGACCAGTCGCTCGACGAGACCTTCCGTCTCGAGCTCTCGCAGTCTTTCCGTGAGGACTCGATCGCTGATGCCGGGGATGCCGGTGAGGAGTTGGTTGAAGCGCACGGGGCTTGGTATGAGCGCTTTGAGGACGGCTCCTGTCCAGCGTTTGCCGATCAGCTCGATCGCGCGCTGAAAAGGTGCGCTGTAGTCGAGCCCCCCTCCGACCATGGGGAGAGATTCTATGCGGTATCGCAAGTCTCCGAAAGCGCGGCCCATGGCTTTTCCACAAGAATTTTTTTCACGACGTGACAAGCACCTTCATTGACCGACTCACGACCGGCGCAAGGCGTTGATGCGCTGGCTCTCCGTGGCTGCCGGAGTCGCTCTCGTGGCGCTCGCCTTCGCCGCCGCATCGCGGGTCGCCGACACACGCGAGGGGCTGATCGCCGAGGTCGTCACTCTGTTCAGCGGCCTCGCCGGCGTCGGCCTTCTGCTCTTCGGACTGACGTCGGGCAGAGGTCCCCGCCGGCCGCCGTCAACCGCGACCAAGCTCGTTGACGAGACAACCAAAACGCGCAGCGCCAACGACCTCGCGCTCGGGACCGCGGGACTTGTCGTGGCCATCGCCCTGGTCATCGGGCTCGCCGCGAGCGGCGGAGCGGTCTGGGCGGGCTTCGGGGCGCTGATGCTGTCGCCGATGGTGGCGGGCAGCGCTTACCTGTGCGTTCGGTTCATTCGCGCCCCGAGCCGGATCTGGCGTCTGGACCTCAGGCGCCGCAATCGCTGATCACAGCGCCGCCAGGATCTCGCCCACGAGGTAAAGCGACCCGCATACGAGGACTGTTCCGTCACGGCCCGCAATCTCCTTCGCGGCATCGACCGCCGCCGGCGCGGGGCGGATGGCGTGCGCTCCAGGGCCGTACAGCTCGGCGAGGTGGCCCGCCGCCACGGCATGAGTCCCGGCGCTCGCCGGCTCGGTGAAGACGGCGGCATCGGGTCTGAGCGTCTTGAGCGCACCAAGCAGCTGCACGGGGTCGCGTTCGCTCAGCATGGCGAACACCGTGACGAGGCGCTCGTCGCCGATGAGCTGGCGAAGGGTCGCGCCGGCGCTCGTCATCGCGGCCGGGTTGTGGCCGCCATCGAGAACGATCCTCGGCGAGTCACCGACCACCTGGA
>DATGJM010000051.1:0-2128 GCA_035295205.1 Solirubrobacteraceae bacterium
ACCGCGAGCTCGAGGCCTTCGCCCAGTTCGGCTCCGAGCTCGACCCCGAGACGCAGCGCACGCTGGCACGCGGCGAGCGGCTGGTCAAGACGCTGAACCAGAACGAGCGCGAGCCGCTGCCGGTCGAGGATCAGGTGGTCCAGATCTACGCGGCCACCAACGGCTACCTGGACCGGGTCGTGGTCGACCGGGTGGAGAAGTTCCTGGGCGAGCTGACCGAGTCGGTGCGATCGAACGAGCCCGAGCTGCTTAAGAAGGTCGCGGGCGGCGACTGGAGCGACGAGACGCAGACGGGCGTCGACGAGGCGGTCAAGCGCTTCGCTGAGGACTTCGGCTACGACCTCGACGAGGAGGGCCACCCGCTCGACGAGAGCGGCCAGGAGGAGGACCGCCGCGCCGCCTGAGCCCGGCTCGGTCTGACACGTCATGGCGACCTCCCAGCGCGACGTTCGCAACCGCATCGGCGCGGTCAAGAACATCCAGAAGATCACCCGGGCGATGGAGATGGTGGCCGCCGCCCGGCTGCGCCGCGCCGAGCAGCGGATCGAGGCCCTGCGCCCGTATGCCGGGGCGATCCGGCGGATGACCCGCCAGGCCGCGCAGGCCGCCGGCAGCGTGCCCCGTCTTCCGATCCTCAGCGAGCACGACGAGATCCGCACGGTCGGGCTGCTGCTGGTGGCCGGCGACCGCGGCCTGGCCGGCGCGTTCAACTCGAACATCGTCCGGGCGGGCGTCTCGGCCGGCCGCGAGCACCAGGGCTCGAGCCGCAAGGCCGTGTATTTCGCCTCGGGCCGGCGCCCGACGTCCTCTCTGACCTTCCGTGGGGTGGATGTCGTCGCCAGCTTCACCGGATTCACCGACCGTCCGGCCTACGCCGACGCGCGCGAGATCGCCGAGCGCGTGATGGCCGCCTACATCGACGGCGAGGTCGACCAGGTCGAGATCTTCTACAACAAGTACATCTCGCCGATCTCCCAGCAGGTGCGCCGCGAGACGCTGCTGCCGCTGCAGCAGGCGACCGTGCTCGAAGAGGACGACGGGGACGACGACGAGGGCGAGGACACGCAGAAGCGGGCGCTCGTGGACTACGAGCCCGATCCCGAGGAGATCCTCAAGCGCCTGGTCCCCGACTACGTCGAGATCTCAATCTTCAGGGCGCTGCTCGAGTCGACTGCGTCCGAGCACGGCGCGCGAATGACCGCCATGCGCAACGCCTCGGACAACGCCGGGACGATCATCGAGGACCTCACGCTCGAGATGAACCGCGCCCGCCAGGCTGAGATCACTCAAGAGATCATGGAAGTCGTCGCCGGAGCCGAGGGGCTCTCGGGCTAACCTAGGAGAAACATGTCTGTCACCGAAGAGACCCCCGCGGCCACGGAGCAGCGGACCGAGAACGTAGGCCGGATCGAGGAGATCCAGGGCGTCGTCATCGAGGCCGTCTTCGATGAGAAGCTGCCCGAGATCAACCACGCCATCAAGATCCGGCGTCCGCAGGCGACGCGCGCCGAGGAGGACATGGACGTGGCCGGCGACGACTGGCTGATCTGCGAGGTCCAGCAGCACCTCGGCGATGACCGGGTGCGCGCCGTGGCCATGGACACCACCGACGGCCTGGCCCGGGGCACCGAGGTCATCGACACGGGCGGCCCGATCACCGTGCCGGTGGGCCAGATCACGCTGGGGCGGATCTTCAACCTGCTCGGCGAGCCGATCGACCTCGGAGACGAGATCCCCGAGGACACGGAGCGCTGGCCGATCCACCGGGCCGCGCCGACGGTCGAGGCGCTGACGCCCACCAACGAGATGTTCGAGACCGGGATCAAGGTCATCGACCTGCTCGCCCCGTACGCCAAGGGCGGCAAGGTCGGCCTGTTCGGCGGCGCCGGGGTGGGCAAGACCGTGATCATCCAGGAGCTCATCCACAACCTCGCCCAGGAGCACGGCGGCCTGTCCGCCTTCTGCGGCGTGGGCGAGCGCTCCCGCGAGGGCAACGACCTCTGGCTCGAGATGAAGGAGTCCGGCGTCCTCGACAAGACGATGCTGTGCTTCGGCCAGATGAACGAGCCGCCCGGCGCGCGCATGCGGGTGGGGCTGTCGGGGCTGACGATGGCCGAGTACTTCCGCG
>DATGJM010000052.1:0-5514 GCA_035295205.1 Solirubrobacteraceae bacterium
TGCCCTCCCAGCGGATCCCCGGAGACCACCAGCGAGCTCGAGTAGTCGTCGTACTTCAGGCAGAGCTGCGCGGACGGACAGGTGATGTACCCGAAGGCCGGCGGGTTGTCCATGCGGATCGTGCTCCACGCTGCCGGACCACCGGCCGGGTCGCCCGAGACCGCGACATCGCCCGCGCTGGCATCGGCGGCGGCGCAGAACGACACGGTCGGACAGGAGACGTTGACGAGGCCGGGATCGCAGCCCGTGTCGTCGCCGTACTTGCCGCACTCGAAGCCGGTCGCAGTGTCGGCTTGGAACATCCGCCAACTCGCCGCTCCGCCGGCCGGATCCGTCGAGACCGCGACCTCGCCGTTCGGTCCCACGCCCACACACAGATCCGGTGACGCGCATGAGAACGGTCCGAACCCGGGAAGATGGGCGAAGGTCCAGCTGCTCCGGCCGGCCGCCGGATCATTCGACGTTGCGACGGCTCCGGATCCGTCGTAGGCGACGCACAGCGACACCGCCACGCATGAGATCGAGAAGCTGGCGCCCAGATGGTAGATCTGCCACTTCGCCCGCGGGAGCCCCAGATTCGAAGCGGTGAGGATGTTCCCGGCGCTGTCGCTCGCAACGCAGAGCGCCTTACTTGGGCACGAGAGCTCGCCGATCGCGTTGTAGCCCTGCGCGAGGTCATGGAGCCGCCAGGCGCTGCCCCCATGGGCGGGAGCGGCGCTCGAGAGCACGTTCCCCTTCGCGTCGGCGGCGAGGCACAGCCGCGTCGCCGGACAGGACACCGCGAGCAGGCCGCCGTTGGCCGCCGACGATGGATCAGCTGCGACCTGCAACCAGGTGCCATTGCCGGCGGCGGGGTTTGTGGAGGCGAACACGCGGCCCGCGTCATCGACCGCGACGCACTGTGCCCTCGACGCGCAGCTGACGGCCGTGAAGTCGATGAACCCCGGCGGCGGCTCGACCTCCTTGACCTGCCAGGCCCGGGTGCCGCCTGTGGGATCGATCGAGACCCCGATCGAGAGCCCGGAGGCGAAAACACATTGAGAGCCGACGCAGGAGATCCCGGCCACCGAGAGCGCGGGTCCGAAGGCCGCCGCACCAGGATCGCTCAGCCTCGTGAACTGCCATCTGGGGTGCGCCGCCCCAGGATCGCGGGAGAACGCGATGCTGCCCGTGCGGTCGAGCGCGACACAGAGGTGTGTGGACGAACAGGACACGGCCGTGAACGACGGGATCCCGCGATCGATGAGGTGGGAATGCCACGCCGCCTTGCCGCCCGTCGGCCTGCGCGAGGTGAGCACGCGGCCGGCCAGGTCGACGGCGACGCACAGATGGACGCTCGGACACGACACCGCCACGACCTGATGACGATCGATCCGGGTGGCCCGCCACCTCGCTCGTCCGCGCGTCGGCGCAGTCGAGGTGAGGACATCGCCCGCGCTGTCGACCGCCACGCACAACGTGCGCGAGGGGCAGGAGATGGCCCGCAGCTGGGCCGCGCCGACCCCCGACTGAGCCGTGTCAACCTGGGCGATCCTCCAAGTCGATCCCGGTCCGGTCGGGTCGGTCGAGATGGCCACGTCTGCACCTTCGACAGCTACGCAGAGCGAGGTCGATGGACACGACACGCCTGTGAAAGCCGGAAAGTTGCTGAACGGCGGCCGGTGGTCGACGAGGACGGGCTTGGACCAATGAAGGCTTGTTGCCGCCTGCGCCGTTGCTGCGGTGAGCATCGCGGCTGCGCCGCCGAGCACGACCGCCAGCCGCGCCAGCCCTGCGCGACTCGTTGGTCTCATGTCCGCTGGAACGTGGGGCGCGACCAGGAGTTGCGAGTCAGCCTGCGCTGGCGGCCGCTGCCGGAGAACCCGGCTCACTGGGGTTGAGCATCGGCCCGAAGCTGACATGGACGAGCGCGCCCCCGCCGGGCGCGTTCTGGGCTGTGGCGGAGCCGCCGTGCGACCGTGCGGTCTGCTGGACGATGGCCAGCCCGAGGCCCGAGCCCGGCAGCCGTCTCGCCGAGGGTGCCCGATAGAAGCGATCGAAGACGTGCGGGAGATCAGCCTCGTGAAAGCCCGGACCGTGGTCGCGCACCGACAAAGTGCCGCCGGCGAGGCGGACCTCGATCCGGCCGTCGGCCGGGCTCCATTTTCGGGCGTTGTCGACCACGTTGGTGACGGCGCGCGTGACCAGATCGGGAGCGCCGTCGATGACCGTCTGCTCGAGCTCGAGTGCCCAGTCGATCTGTGGCGCACGGCGTGCCGTGCGCTCGACGGCCTCGCGCACGATCGCGTCGAGCTCGATCGGCTCGCGGTGGGCGCCCGGTGCTGCACCGCGAGCCAGCTCGACCACATCCGACACCACCTGCGTCAGCTCGTCGAGCTCAGCCAGGATCGAGGACTGCAGGCTCTCGCGCTCCTCGAGAGGCAATCGGCCGGAGTCGAGGAAGATCTGGATGTTCGAGCGCAGCGCCGCGATCGGCGTGCGGAGCTCGTGCGAGGCGTCGGCGACCAGGTTGCGCTGGGCCTCGACGGAGCGCTCGAGGGCGTCGAGCGTCTGGTTGAAGCTGGAGGCGAGCCGGCGCAGCTCGCTGGCGCCCGTCTCCTCCAAGCGCTGGGGGCGCTCGAGCGCGCCCGTCACGTCCTCCGTGAGGCGAAGGAATCGCTCGATCGGTGCCAGCGCCGTTCGGGAGACCGTGAGGCCGAGGATCGCGGCGAGCAGGATGCCCACGCCGATCAGCAGGCCGTACGGGAGCAGGAGGCCGTGTAGCTCCGAGTCGACCCCCGACAGGTCGAGCGAGACCTGGACCACGTGGTGATCGGCTGCGTCCCAGACGCTGTAGATCTCGAGGTGATGGCCCGATACCCGCGTGTCGTAGAAGAAGCTTCCGGATCCGCTGCGCGCGAGACTCAGCACCCGCTGGGTGACCGGCAACGTCGTGGCCCCCTTCTCGTCGGGCGGCAGCTGGACCGTCCCGTCCTCGTTGACGATCTGGAAGTACCCAGGCGCGATCGACAGGTCCGGGGGGCCGGGGTGAAGGCCGCCCTGTTGGCCCTGGCCGCGATCGGGGCCTCCGCCGCCGTGCGGACGGAGAAATGTCTGCGCGCGGATGCGCAGGTCGTGCTGCACCTGTCCCACCAGCTGCGAGCGGGTGCTCTCGTACCCGATCACCGCCACCGCCACCGCCACCGCGGCGACCGCGAGCGCCGCCGCGGCCGCGATCCGATTGCGCAGGCTCACGGCTCTCTCAGCACGTACCCCACGCCGTGCACGGTCTGGATCAGGCGCCGCTCGCCGCCGGCTTCGAGCTTGCGGCGCAGGTATCCGATGTACACGCGCAGGGCGTTGCCCGAGGGCCCGAAGTCATATCCCCACACACGGTCGTAGATGAGCTCGGTGGTGAGCACGCGCCGGGGGTTGAGCATCAGCAGCTCGAGCAGCTGGAACTCGGTCCGCGTGAGCTCGATGGCCCGATCACCGATACGGGCCGCGTGGGCGTCGGGATCGAGCTCGAGCTCCGCGAAGCGCAGCACCCGCCCGTCGGCGCCGTCGACGTGGCGCCGCATGATCGCCTTCAGCCGCGCCTCGAGCTCGCGAACGTCGTAAGGCTTGACCAGATAGTCGTCGGCACCGGCCTCCAGGCCCTCGACGCGATCCTCCACCGCGGCCCTGGCGGTCAGCATCAGGATCGGCGTGCGGTTCCCCGCCTTGCGCAGGGTCTGGCACACCGCCACGCCGTCGATGTCGGGCAACCCGAGGTCGAGCAGGATCACGTCCGGCACGTCACTCTGGGCACGAAGCAGGCCCTCGGCGCCCGTCGGGGCCTGAAGGACCTCGTAGCCTGCGAGCAGCAGGGCACGCCGGATGGCGGCCCTGACTGCGTCGTCGTCCTCGATCACGAGCGCGCGCATCAATGCTCTCCGTGGACGCTACCGCGCCGCGGTGGCGGGTGCGGGGGAGAGCCCGGGGCGTGACGCCGGCCCGGCGCCCGCTCCGGCCCGACCGCGCCCGGCCGCACGAGCCCGCTTCTCCGCCTGCGCCCGCGCAGCCGCTTTGGGGTTCTGTCGGCTCTTCGCCACCCGCAGCGCGAGCAGGACCAGGGCCGGTGCGGCCGTCAGGCCGACGAGGGCCAGGAACCACGGCTGCCCGGAGTCCGTCCCCATGGCGAAGGTGTGGACGAGCCCACCCAGCCAGGCCACGAGCGTGAACCGATGAAGCACGCGCCAACGCCTGATCCCGATGTGCTTACGCGCGTAGTAGGACAGGCCGAGCAGGATGAACGCCCACCCGGAGACGATCCCGATCGACGTTGCAAGCGTCTTGTAGGACAGGGTGAAGGGAACCGTGACGTCGATCAGGCTCGGGTGGAGATACTGATCGCCGATCAGCGAGAGGCCGTGAACCGCGATCGCCACCATCACGGACAGGGACAGGGTCTCGTGGATGCGCAGCCGCTCCGGGCCCTTCCCCAGCAGCTTTCCCGCCATGGCCAGGCCGACGCCGACGGACAGGCTGGCCAGAACCAGCGCGCTGATACCGGCAGCTCGGCTGGTGATCCAGAACAGATGGGTCGACGGATTGGTCATGGCAGGAGCGCCTCGAAGCTGCCGTCCTCGCGGACGATCAGGCCGCCGTGGCGCAGCCACCGCTCAGCCCCATCGGGACCGCTCAGCAGGGCTGCCTTGCTGAGCGCCTCGGCCTCGAGCGCGGTCGGCGCCAGCGCCGTCACCTGCACCAGGCCGGTGAACGCCGGCTTCCCGGTCGCCGGGTCGAGCAGATGGTGGGCCGGACGCCCGTCGCGATCAAGCCAACTGCGCTTCGAGATCCCGCTGGTCGCTGCCGCGCCGCCGGTGAGCTCGAAGGTGTGCAGAGCGTCGCCTCCGAACGGGCTGGCCACCCGGATCGGCCGGGGGATGCCGGCGGTGCCACCCACGCGAAGGTCGCCTCCGGCGTCGACCGCGAAGCTCGAATACGCGCCGAGCACGGTCGCCAGCAGGTCGGCGCACAGGCCCTTGGCGATGCCGCCGCTGTCCAGGCGCACGCCGGGCGGCCGGGTGAGCTTACGGGCGACAGCATCCACCTTGACGGCGCGCCACCTGGCACCGGGATTCGGTCGAGCGGCCCGGCGCTCCGGGGCGAGACGCAGGGCATCGCCCAGAGGCAAGGGCACGCTCGCGTAGTCGCCCGCATATCCGGCGTTCTCGATCTCGCTGGCGAGCGTCGGATCGACCAGGCCACCGGTCGCCTCGGCCGCGCTGAGCGCCGCCTCGGCGAACAGCGCCATCATCGCGCTCACCGGCACCGTCTGCCGCGGATCGCGGTTCGCCATCGAGAGATCGCTGTCGGGCTCGAACCGGGTGAGCTGGTCGTGCCAGACCTCCATCCGCCGCCGAGCCAGGGCGGCTGCCTCATAGGCCGGGCCGGCAGGTCCGTCGCCCTGCGCGACCACCGTGCAGCGGGCTCCGAAGCATGAGAACTGCTCGATGGCCTCGATCTGAGATGGGGAGTAGACGCTCATCA